>CALFCS010000137.1 GCA_937950565.1 uncultured Lachnospiraceae bacterium | reverse complement strand
TTATGGTTATATAATAAACGGTATTCCGTATATTGTCAACCCCTATTTTACGAAATTCCATATATTTTTTCTTTCATTTATTTAAGTTTACTTTTTACGGATTATCGCATATAATGGTGTCATCAGAATAAATGGGAGGATACTAATATGGAAAAAGCTGCTATTTTGGAACGCTTAATTAAAGAAAATGGTTATTCTATCCGCTCTTTTGCTCAGAAATGCGGAATTCCAGAGACCACCTTATACACGATATTGAAAAAAGGAGCCGGACGTGCCAGTGTAAATAATGTAAGTCTTCTTTGCCGTAATCTCGGAATTACAATTGAAGAACTGGAAGATATGGCTGCAGGAATGCAGAATTCTTCTCCTTCTTATGAAGATATCGAATTACTGATTGCCAGAAATGGCAAAGACTTTTCAATGGAACAAAAAATGCAGTTAATCAAACTTCTGTCCGAAATTAACGACCATTAATTTCGAGGAGAGTTATTACGTTGAATTATTATGATATTGAACAATATGTCTTAAAAGTATTTACAGAGTGTGAAGTCACTTCTTTTCCGATAGACTGCCAGGCGCTCCTGCACCATTATGGATATTCTGTTTATAGTTATCAGGAACTGTCTGAAAAAAATAAGACATTATATGAAATGTGCTCTGCTTTCTCGGAGGATGCTTTTCGTGACGGTAAAAATATGATTATTGCTTATAATGAGAAAAAACCGGCTGTCCGGATTCGTTTTTCTCTTGCGCATGAATTAGGCCATCATATATTAAATCACTCCGGCATTTCTAAGAGAAATGAAACGGAAGCTAATTATTTTGCCGGGCATTTACTTTCTCCCCGGATTATCATCCACTATTCCGGATGTGAGAGCGCCCGGGATGTGTCCCTCGCATTTCACATCTCTATGGAAGCAGCACAGATTGCCTGGGATAATTATTGCCGCTGGCATAAGAGGTTTAATGGTTATATCAGCAATGTGGATTATCAGATATATACTCATTTCTGTACGGGAAAAAACAAGGACTTTATATGGAATATTAAGAAATGTGAATTTTGCGGAGCCACACTTTATAATTCCCTGTCAAATCATTGCAGATATTGTAGTCTTCCGAAAGAAATTGACCGTGATTCTCACTCCACACATACTTTTGGTCTCTTCTTATCTGAAGAAGACAAACTGGCGCTTCGACGTCTGGAAAATAAATATCTATCACTGCCTTAGGCATTTTTATTACAATATATTATACAAGGAGTTTTCTATATGAACCAATATGAAAGATTTTCGGGAATTCTTCTTCATCCCACCTCCCTTCCTTCTCCATACGGAATCGGTGATCTGGGTGAAGAAGCATACAAATTTGTAGATTTTCTAAAGGACGCAGGACAGCGTTTGTGGCAGATTCTTCCGCTCACCCACACCGGTTACGGAGATTCGCCCTATCAGAGTTTCTCAGCTTTTGCAGGACAACCGCTTCTCATCAGTCCTTCTCATCTTGTAAAATCAGGATTTTTAAAAGAAGAAGAGCTTTCAGACTGTCCTATTTCTGATCCGGAGCAGATAAATTATGGAGAAATTATCCCCTGGAAAGAACAGATTCTTGCTCTTGCGTATACACGCTTCCATGAAAAACTGGAATCTGACTGGGAATTAAAAAATTCTTTCCAGAATTTCTGTAACACAGAACATTACTGGCTCTCTGACTATGCCCTCTTCATGGCATGTAAGAAGCTGCATAACGGCGTGAGCTGGATTGAATGGGAGGATACATACCGCCGTCCGTCGCCGGAATTTAAAAATGAATTATTCCACACGCTGGAAACAGATGTCGAATATTATCGTTTCCTCCAGTTTGTTTTTTTCCGTGAATGGAAAGAATTAAAAACATATGCCAATTCACAAGGCATTCAGATTATTGGCGACATCCCTATCTTTGTATCTATGGACAGCGCCGATGTATGGGCGAACCAGCATCTGTTCCGTCTGGATGAAAAGGGATTCCCGCTTGATGTTGCAGGTGTTCCGCCGGATTATTTCTCCGCCACCGGACAATTATGGGGAAATCCCCTCTATAACTGGGATGCCCACAGGGCAGAAGGGTTCGCATGGTGGATTTCACGTATCCGCTCCCAGCTCTCCAACCTTGATATCCTTCGGATTGACCATTTCCGCGGATTTGAAGCCTACTGGGCAATTCCCTACGGCGAAGAAACCGCCATTAACGGCCAATGGATAAAGGCGCCCGGACACGAACTATTTACTGCCGTGAGAAATGCTCTGGGCGGAAATCTTCCGATTATTGCCGAAGATCTGGGCGTCATTACACCGGAAGTCGACGCTCTGCGCGAGGAATTCGGATTTCCTGGAATGAAGGTTCTCCAGTTTGCCTTTGATTCCACTGGAGAAAATGATTATCTTCCTCACAGGTTCCGAAGTCCTGTCTGTGTATGTTATACCGGAACCCATGATAATGATACTTCTCTTGGCTGGTATGCTGTTTTGCCAGAGCACTGCCGGAACAAATTCAGACATTATATCGGCAATACCGATGAAGCACGCCTGAATCTTGATTTTCTGCGCACGTGTATGGGAAGCATCGCATGCTATAGCATTTTCCCTCTCCAGGATGCACTTGGCCTTGGAAGCGAAGGGCGCATGAACACGCCGGGACAGCCGGCTGGAAACTGGGGATGGCGTTATAAGAAGGAAGCACTGACGCCGGCTCTTTCTGAAGAATTGAAAAATATGGCAGTTTTATACGGAAGATTTTGACTTTGAAAGGACAATAAATAAAATGATAAGACTTATATTAATTGCATTGATTCTGTTTCTCTATCTCCTGCTTGGGCTTCCTGTACTTGGAATCCTCTGGGTGATTCGCCGCTTCAACCAGGAAGCGGCAGATTATGCTTCCCTCCGAATGGTACAGACTGCCTTCAAACTGATGTTAAAAATTGCCGGGACACAGATTACTGTAATCGGTGAAGAAAATATTCCAGATGAGCCTGTACTCTTCATCGGAAATCACAGAAGCTATTTCGACATTCTGCTGACCTATTCCAGATGCAGACGTCTGACCGGCTATGTGGCAAAAAAAGAAATGTTAAGCTACCCGGTCCTCCGTGCCTGGATGAAGCGCCTGTACTGTCTCTTCCTTGACAGAAGCAATGCCAGAGAAGGTTTAAAGACAATCCTGCAGGCAATTGACCATGTTAAAAATGGTATCTCTATCTGTATCTTCCCGGAAGGGACACGCAATGACGGCGAAGAAGGCAGCCTTCTTCCTTTTCACAGTGGCTCTTTTAAAATAGCAGAAAAAAGCGGATGCCCGATAATCCCTGTCAGTATGAATAACACTGCGGAAATTTTTGAAAACCATCTGCCCCGCATTAAAAAGACACACGTAATCATTGAATATGGAACTCCCATCCGTCCGGCGGATATGACTCCAGAAGAAAGAAAACATATAAGTGAATACTGTCAGAATCTAATACAGGAAACGATAACCAAAAATCAGGCGCTTGTATAAAGCGTCTGTTTTTTTCTTTTACATTTAGCCTCTCTGTGCTATAATAAAACAGATTATATAGATTAGCAGAAAGTTGACGAACATACAAAGGAGTCTAAATAAAATGAATAAACAAGACCTAACTTTATTAACGGATCTGTATGAACTTACCATGATGCAGGGATATTACAAACAAGAACAGAATGAAATCGTTGTATTTGACGTATTCTTCCGGAAAAATCCCTGCGACAATGGTTACTCTGTCTGTGCAGGTCTTGACCAGGTAATTAACTATATTAAAAACTTAAATTTTACGTATGAAGATGTAGACTATCTGAGGAGTCTGGGCATTTTCAGTGAGGATTTTCTGCATTATTTAAGCGGATTTCACTTCAGCGGAGATATTTACGCAATTCCGGAAGGAACCGTCGTATTTCCAAAGGAGCCTTTGCTGAAAGTAATTGCGCCAATTATGGAAGCTCAGCTTGTTGAGACTGCAATTCTTAATATCATTAACCACCAGTCTCTGATTGCGACCAAGACATCACGTATCGTATACGCAGCCGCAGGTGACGGCATTATGGAATTCGGACTCAGGCGCGCACAGGGACCGGATGCAGGACTCTACGGCGCAAGAGCCGCCATGATCGGCGGATGCGTCGGCACCTCTAATGTCCTCGCCGGACAGCTTTTTGATGTTCCTGTTATGGGAACCCACGCACACAGCTGGATTATGAGCTTTGAAGATGAATATACCGCATTTAAGCATTATGCAGAATTATATCCGGATAACTGTACTCTTCTTGTAGATACGTATGATACTTTAAAATCCGGTGTTCCAAATGCAATCCGTGTATTTAAAGAGTTCAAAGAATCCGGAAAGCCGTTCAAGAAATACGGAATCCGTCTGGACAGCGGCGACCTCGCCTATTTATCGAAAAAAGCAAGAAAAATGCTGGATGAGGCGGGTTTCCCGGATGCTACTATCTGTGCCTCCAACGATCTGGATGAATATCTTTTGCATGACTTGAAAATTCAAGGCGCCGCCATTGACTCCTGGGGTGTTGGGACAAACCTGATTACTTCCAAGGACTGCCCATCCTTCGGCGGTGTATATAAGCTGGCGGCAATCCAGGATGAAAACGGGGAATTCGTGCCGAAAATAAAAGTTTCAGAAAATACAGAAAAGATTACAAATCCCGGAAACAAGACAATCTATCGAATCTATGATAAAGAAACAGGGAAAATGCGCGCGGATTTGATCTGCTTTGCAGATGAAACCTATGACACCAGCAAAGACCTTCTGATTTTCGACCCGATTGACACCTGGAAAAAGACCCGTCTCCAGGGCGGCTCTTATACCATGCGTGAAATTCTGGTTCCTATATTCAGAAACGGAGAATGTATTTACCAGTCGCCTTCCGTACAGGAAATTGCCGAATACTGCAGACAGGAAAAAGAAACGCTGTGGGAAGAAACCAAGCGTCTCTTCTATCCACATAAAGTATATGTAGATTTATCGCAGAGACTCTTCGATGTGAAGAATTCTCTGTTAGACCAGGTAAATATTGCAAAATAAAAGGAGATTAAATAATATGAAAATTATCGTACTGGCAGGAGGTTTAAGCCCTGAACGAGATGTATCACTCATTTCCGGTTCCGGAATCTGTAAAACATTAAGAACATGTGGACATCAGGCATTTTTGTTAGATGTTTTCTTCGGGCTTCCTTATGACTCTGAGAAACTTGAGGAAGTATTTGACCTTCCGGATGCAGGGCTTAACATCGCCGATTCTATCAAAACGACCACACCGGACCTTGCCGCCCTGAAAGCGTCACGCCCGGATCAGTCCGACTGCTACCTTGGTCCAAATGTCATTGAACTATGCCGCATGGCCGACATTACCTTTATGGCTCTTCACGGCTCTGTGGGCGAAGACGGAAAGCTCCAGGCAACCTTTGATAACCTTGGAATCAAGTATACGGGCCCGAATTCCTTCGGTTGTGCTTTATCCATGAATAAGCTGGTGGCCAAACAGATATTTAAAATGAGCCAGGTTCCGACTCCGCGCGGAACTTCCCTTACCGCAGAAACAAAGGACACTCCGCTTTCCGAGCTTGGATATTACCCGCCGCTCGTTGTAAAGCCATGCTCCAACGGCTCCAGCATCGGCGTCTACATTGTCCATACAGAAGAGGAATACAAAGATGCCATTTATCGTTCTTTCGAAATTGACCACGAAGAAGAAGTTGTCATTGAGCCTTACATCAAGGGCCGGGAATATGCCTGTGGTATTTTAGCAGGCAAAGCTCTGCCGCTTGTAGAAATTATCCCAAAAGGCGGAGTTTTCAGCTATGAAACCAAATATCAGGATGGCGGGGCACAGGAAATCTGCCCTCCGGTATCTATCGATGAAGAGACACAGGAAAAAATACAGCGTGCAGGAGAAGATGCTTTCCGCGCCCTTCGCATGGACGTCTATGCACGCGCAGATTTCATCGTCGATGAAACGGACGGAGCATTCTATTGTCTGGAGGTAAACGCCCTCCCAGGCATGACCCCGGCAAGCCTGCTGCCAAAAGCCGCAAAAGCCGCCGGAATCGAGTACAGCACTTTATGTGAAACAATTATTGAAGAATCTCAGAAAGCACGTTACCGATAAGGAGGAATCATACGATGAGAAACCTTACACTGGAAAACATAACGAATATCTGCCAGGGTACTTACCACGGTAACGAAAGTCTTCTTCACACAGAAGTGGCAGGTGTTGTCATAGACAGCCAGAAAGTAGAAAAGGATTATTTATTTGTCGCAATCGACGGCGAAAGAGTCAATGCACACAAATTTATTCCGGACACAATTGAAAAAGGCGCCTTGTGTGTGGTCTCCCACGAAGACCTGGGCGAAACAGACTATCCATATATTCTGGTAGAATCTACCGGGCAGGCGCTTCTGGATATCGCCAAGCTGTACCGGGATTCTTTTGACATGAAGGTCGTAGGTATTACAGGAAGCGTTGGAAAAACGAGTACAAAGGAAATGATTGCTTCTGTAATCTCACAAAAATATAAAGTACATAAGACACTTGGAAATTTCAATAATGAATGGGGGCTTCCGATTACAATTTTTGCCATGCCGGAAGATACGGAAGTAGCAATTCTGGAAATGGGTGTCAATCATTTTGGAGAAATGCGCAGACTCTCCTCTGTGGCAAGTCCGGATATCTGCGTCATAACCAATATCGGGATTGCACATCTGGAATTTTTTAAGACAAGGGAAGGAATTCTCCAGGAAAAATCCCAGATGATTCAGGACATGAAACATGGCGGAAGTATTATTGTAAACGGAGATGATGACCTTTTATGTAATTTAGGAGCTATTAAAGGAGTATCTCCTTCCTTCTTCGGAATAAAAGATCATAATCAATTCCGTGCTTCTGAGATCCAGTCTCTCGGATTACGGGGAACTTCCTGCAGGATTCATCTCCCGGACGGAAATAGTTTTCCATGTATTATACCGCTCCCGGGAGCACACATGGTATCAAATGCGCTTGCCGGAGCCGCAGCAGGATACAGTCTCGGTCTCACTCCTGCGGAAATCAAAGCCGGAATCGAAGGACTTCCTTCCATCCCGGGAAGAAACAATATTATTACTACCGATGATTATATTATTCTTGACGACTGCTACAATGCAAACCCGGTCTCTACAAAAGCCGCAATTGATGTGTTAGATATGGCCATCGGCAGAAAAGTGGCAATCCTCGGAGATATGGGAGAATTAGGCGAACAGGCTGAAGAACTCCACTATGAGACAGGACTTTATGCCGCCGGGCATCATATCGACCTTGTATGCGGTATCGGCAGACTGGCAAAAGAAATTGTACAGGGCGCCATCAAAGGCTCCTGCACCGAAGCCGTATGGTTTGAAACGAAAGAGGAATTTCTTGATAAAATGCATATCCTGTTGAAAAAAGGAGATAATGTCCTTGTTAAGGCTTCGCATGGGATGCATTTCCCGGAAATTGTAGACGCACTGAAAGGAGAATAAAGGGATTCTTCCCTGAAGATACACGATTATGAATTACCAACTTCTTGCACTGGACCTGGATGGCACTCTGACCAATTCAGATAAAAAAATAACTCCGCCTACGATAGAGGCGCTGATCGATATACAAAAACACGGGAAAAAGGTAGTACTTGCCAGCGGACGCCCGACTATGGGTGTCACACCTCTGGCAAAACAGCTTTCCCTTCATGAATACGGGAGCTATATTCTCTCATTTAACGGAGGCAGGATTACAGACTGCAGAACAGGGAAGCTCATTTATAATAAAACCCTTCCTGATGATGTGGCCGCTCCACTATTTCACATTGCAAAGAAATATTCCGGTGTTGACATTCTGGCTTACTCAGATGAACGTATCATTTCTGGAATTAAGCCGAACCGGTATACTGATTTGGAAGCACGTATTAATCATGTGAATATTGAAACCGTACCGGACTTTCTTCTTGAAATACCGGAAATGAATAATAAATTTCTGATTACCGGAGAACCGGAAGTAATTGCCCGTGTCCAGAAAGAAGTAAAGGATTATTTCCGTTCTTACCTGAATGTGTACTGTTCGGATCCCTTTTTCCTGGAAATCATGCCTCACGGCATTGACAAGGCACACTCTCTTCTGCGTCTTCTGACCTCAATCGGTCTTACGGCAGATGAAATGATCTGCTGTGGGGACGGCTGCAATGACCTGACAATGATAGAGACAGCCGGTCTTGGTGTCGCAATGGCAAATGCACAGCCTGTCGTAAAGGAAAAGGCGGACTATATTACAAAGTCCAATGACGAGGACGGTGTCTTACAGGTAATTAATCAGTTTCTAAGATAGACAGTTTCTATGATAAAGCCATGCAAAAATATCAATAGAGCAAGAAATGTAAAACAACAGACAGCCTCACCAGAATCACTTCCGGGAGCCTGTCTGTTATTTTTATAAAATCAATTTTCTATTTTTTAAATTGTGCTTATGCAATATATGGCGCCGCTATCTCACGCAGTCTGCCTTCATTTTCCTCATACCATGTATCAAAATCCATGCCGGATGCTTCAATTTCCGCTCCAAGCTCTTTTAAGAAAGCCGGAATATCAGCCTCCAGAATCGTTCCAAGCTGTTCTCCAAACTGCTCTCTTCCCTCTTCTTCCCTGCCATTTACAACAAGAACGAATGCCGGCTGCGGTTTGTCGTCCACGCGCTTCACACCTCCACGGAATCCAATCCTTCCAATCTGATGGGTTCCACAGGAGGAAGGACATCCGGATATATGAATCTGCGGCAGCACTCCGTCTGCATATCCCCATTCTTTTGCCGCCTCTACCAAAATCTTGAGTAAGCTCTGCGAATCACGCACACCAACCTGGCAAATCGCTGCACCGATACATGCAACAGAAGATTCAAACACGCTCTGTGCACTGTCCTCTGTAATATCAAGAATTTTCTGCGCTTCCGCCCCTGTACAATTAATGATATAGACTGTCTCATCCGGTGCAATTCTAAGTTCTGCCTGTTCCATCGGAAGAATTGCATCATAAATCTCGCGGAATTTCTCCGGTGCAGGGCATCCCCCGATTGGATGATATTTTACTGCATACAAACCCTCCTGCTTCTGCGGAACTGCACGGACATGCTGAACCGTCGAGCCGTCTCCGGTCTTGGTGACCGGTACTGCTTCTGCAGTAATATCCATATTTTCCTCTCCCATTGCTTCTTTCAGTTTTTCAGCAAAACATTCTGCATATTTATCCCCCAGGACATCCTGCATATAACGGGTTCTTGCCTTGGCGCGGTTCTCATAATTCCCATATGTGGTAAACATCTTAACCATCGCTTTAATATAGTAAAGAATCTTGCTTCCTTCAACACCTTCTGCCACACGCACACCCATCTTCGGATTATTTCCAAGACCGCCTGCGCTGTAAACGTCAAATGTTCCATCCTCTTTCGCCACAAATCCCAGATCCCTGAACGTTGCATGGGTCACATTTGCAGGTGAATTAGAGAAGCATACCTTTAATTTTCTTGGAAGCTTCACCGTTTTAATCAACCCCATAAGATAATCCGCTGCTGCCATTGCATAAGGATATACATCAAAATACTCTCCTTTTTCTACACCTGTAAGCGGCGATACCATTACATTTCTCGGAAAATCTCCACCCCCTCCTCTTGTCACAATTCCATAATCAAGAGCGGCAACTGCAAGGTCACATACTGCATCTGCATTCAGATTATGGAACTGAATCGTCTGGCAGGTTGTAAAATGAACCTTATCAATCTTGTATTTCTCAATCCCTTTTACTACATATTCTAACTTATCTTTGCTTACATGTCCGCCCGGAAGCCGGAGTCTCAGCATACTTGCCTTCCCGCCTCTCTGTGCATAGCTTCCAAATCCGCCGGAAAAACCTTTATACTGCGGTACCGGTACTTCCCCTGCATAAAACTGTCTTGTCACAGTTTCAAATTCCTCATAATCTTTCTTCCATTCCACTGCCTGCATCTCTTCTCCTCCTCACCTTCGTGTCTCTACCAAACAAAATATATTTTTCTTATTCTAACACATCTTGATGGAAAATAGCACAAAATTTCCTTGTATTTACAATTTATCCCGGGAAATACCGCCCGGGATAAATCATAACTTCCAAATCTCCTATTGTGTTAAGCGTAAAAAAATCCTTTTACTGCCAAAGTAACAATAACTGTTACCGCAACAACAATCACCAGTGCAATAGTACGTTCCTTCCAAGTCTTTTTTGGGGGTTCTGGTAATTTTTCCGGCATCTATTTCCACCTCCTGATTCAATTACTCTTTTTAGCTTCCCCAAAAAATCCTCTTCTTATAACATGCGCATCCGTTCTTCAAATTGTTTATAAAAATCAGCTTTCTCATAAGGCATTAAGAAGAACAGCTCTAAAATCCTGATGTTCTGTCTCTTCTGTTCTTCCTCCGTAAGCTCCTTAAATCTCTCTTGGAATTCGGTAGTAAACCGATGCCATCTGCAGATATATGCCTCATATTTTGTAATCTGTGAGATACCAAGCCATTTCTCTATTTTTACCTTTGTCCGTTTTTCCTTCGTGCATTCATGAATTTGCAAAAAATAGGAAAACGCCCCATCCTCATCATATACACGCCCGAGCGGAAATAGTCTGCAGATTCCCGGACGTATCGCATGAATCCTGCATCTGCCTGCTTCATCTAAAAATCCACACGCATGATCCGGACCGTCCATCTTAAGCTTCAATACAATGAGTCCATCCTCTACGCCGAGTTCAATATACTTCTCCAGCAGGTCTCCTACCATACAGGAAAGCCCGGTTGTCAGCATGTACACATCCCATGGATCTAATATCACACTTTCCATATCATGACAGCACGCACTGCATCCCTCACAGTCTCCGCACCCCAGCTTCGCCATATCGCCCCGGTGATACTTCCTTCCATCCGACACTTCATTCAAATCAATCTGCCGCCGCATACTCCTTCTCCTTTATCTTACTCTGTATCCCATAACAGAACAGAAGCCCCGGGATTTCCGGAGCTTCTGTGTCTTATGCCTCTGAAAAATCATCTTTTCCAACACCGCAGAGAGGACACTCAAAATCCTCCGGCAAATCCTCGAACTTTGTACCCGGCTCAATTCCATTTTCCGGATCGCCAAGTTCCTCGTCATAAATCCATCCACACACATCACATACATATTTCATAATCAATGCCTCCTTTATATACTAGATTTCTACATATAGTTTTTCGTCAAACTATTTCGCTTCATTCTATCATATTATATCTTCTTTTACAAGAAACATGTATATCCTTGTTTTAATTATAAAATCTATGTTATAATTATTAATAAATGCGGGAAGGATTATGAAAATGAATAAAAGGAAAAAGCGTACAACAATAACCGATGTTGCAATTGCAGCAAATGTATCTATTGCAACTGTATCCAAAATCGTAAATGGAAAGGATCAGAAAATATCAGAAGAAACCCGCCAACGAGTACAGGAGCTTATTAAAGAACTTGAATATATTCCGAATGAAATGGCAAGAAGCCTCAAGGACGCCGCCAGCCGGACCATCGGACTTATGATTCCGAATATCGGCAATGCATTTCCGGAGATGGCTCAGGGTGCACAGGATGAAGCATTTGAACGGGGCTATAATTTATTTCTATGCAGTACGGAAAGCAATCCGGTGCAGGAGGAACGATTCCGTGAAATGCTGATATCTAAAATGGTAGATGGCATTATTTACATCAGCTCAAATTATGAAACCAGTAATAAATTTTTATCTGAACTTCATATTCCATGTGTGGCAATTGACCGAATAGTAGAAAACCAGAGCGGCATCGGCGTTGTCCAGATTGACAACTACCAGGCCATGAAAGAGGCTGCTGCATTTGCAGTCTCCAAAGGCTGTAAACAGATTGGCTACATAACAGCTGACATCACCCAATCCCCGTCAAAAGAGCGCTACAAAGGATTTCTGGATGGTCTGAAAGAATGTAATGTCGAATTTGACCAAAGATTACTGTATACAGGGGCTTTTCAGGTTGAAACAGGTAATATGGGAGCGATGGCCTTATTAAAACAAGAGGAAAATTTAGATTGTATCTTGTGCGGAAATGACTTGATTGCAATCGGGGCAATGAATGTCTGTCAGAAAGCGGGTAAAAGAATTCCTCAGGATATTAAAATTATGGGATTTGATGACATCTATATTTCCAAATATATATATCCGGAGCTTACCACCGTCAGACAAAATGTTTATGAAATGGGGCGAAGAGCTTCCCAAATGCTCATAGACCACGTGGAAAATGGAACAGAACTCAGCCATATCATTCTCCCCCACGAACTCATTGAAAGAGGAAGTTTCTGATTTTTCAAAAAAGCATTTGACAATTATAAAATGATACAATAAACTAAAATCAAATGAAAGATTTGCCAGGACAAAAGAGCTCTGCATCTGTGTTTGGCAAATCTTAATTCCAATAAGGTAAACGTTTATCTTTTCATGTATGGAGGACATTAAAATGAAATATCGTAATTTAGGAAAAGCAGGATTAAAAATCAGTGAAATCTCTCTTGGAAGCTGGATGACCGACTTAAAGGGAAGCACTCAGGAAGACATCGCTAAAGAGACTGTAAAACTGGCATACGAAAATGGTATTAATTTTTATGACTGTGCCGATGCATACAGTGGCGGCGCCGCGGAAAAATTTTTGGGAAAAGTTTTAAAAGAGTATCCAAGACAAGAATTGGTTATTTCCAGCAAAGTATATTTTCCAACCGGGGACGGGGTGAATGATAGAGGGCTTTCCAGAAAGCATATTTTTGAAAACTGTGAGCAGTCTTTAAAAAACATGAAGCTTGACTACCTGGATTTGTACTATTGCCACCGCTATGACGAAAATACTCCCTTAGAGGAAACCTTGCGCGCCATGAGTGATCTGGTCGCCCAAGGAAAGGTCCTTTATTATGGTGTCAGTGAAGAATGGGGCAGTGCAAGGATTGAGGAAGCAGAGAAAATTATCGAGCGTTATCATCTATATCCGATTTCCGTCATCCAGCCGCAATATAATCTCGTAGACCGCTATATTGAACACGAGATCATGGATACCTGCCAGAAATATGGTATCGGAATTACTTCTTTTTCTCCACTCTCCCAGGGACTTCTTACCGGGAAATATAAAAAAGGACAGCCTTATCCGGACGGATCACGTGCGACCCATCAGGCAGACAGGCAGATTAACGAGCTGCTTACTGATGAAAACCTTGCAATTGTTGACGCTCTTTCCAAAGTAGCTGACGAACTGGGCACTAATCTTGCAATTTTATCGATTGCATGGATTCTGCAACATCCCGAAATCAGTAGTGTCATTGCTGGTGCAAGTCGGCCTTCCCAGCTGGAAAATAATATCAAAGCAAGCGGTCTTGTAATACCTGATGACGCGATGAAGCGTATTGAAGAAATTCTTGGATTTCATAAATTTGAACGTCATGTGGGATAAGATTTAATAAAGAAATAGGGTAGAGGGAAAATAAAATTTTCGCCCCTCCCATTGAACCGTACGTACGGGTCTCGTATACGGCTCTACAATTTATATTCCAACATTACTCAGGTAATAAAATAGAGGATTGAGCAACCCTGCTCCGTCCTTTATTTTATTTTCAAGTAAATCTGGACTTAGTATGAAGTTTACAACATGCATTCCACTGCGTTTGTACCAACCAAGGCGTGAGTTCGCAACTTTGAAAACATCTTCATGCGTAAATCCACATTTGTATTTTCTGCTAAGAAATGCAAGATTTCTGTAAATCGTTTTTGGTCTTTTCCATTGTTTCAAGATGATAACTCTTATCTTGTGTCTTAGCCATTCCCCAAACTCTTCCATGAAAGTTTTCATCATTCCTATTCTGAAGTAATTTATCCACCCTCGAGTAATTTCATTTATACGCTTAATCGTAACTGCTAAAGGTCTCGCAATTGCCTTACCTCGTTTCAGATATTCGCTCAATTTCTGTCTCAGTTTCTTTTTCTTTTCATTGGTCGGTCTTACTTTCCATGTACCATTATGATTAAGAAACGTGAAACCGAGATATTGTTGTGGTCAAGCTTGGCACACTATAAAAAGCCATACCTCCGACTCCGGATGGTATGGCTTTTAAGAATCCATTTACTAAATCATGTTCGGCTCTGATTTCATATTAATATATGAAGCTACTGAACAGTCAAATCCTTTAATATGAACAAGCAGCCAGTCAAGCACATTTTTCTTTACTGCGTTTACAAATTCTTCTGTCGGTCCCTCGACCTCTTCGAGCATCTCATAGAGCTCCTTCACAGCCTGCTTAAATTCCGCATGCTTTTCTTTGTGCTCTGCAATTCCCGGATACTCTGCCTCTTCCTGAAGCTTCTCCTCTGCTGAAAAATGGTATTCCACATAATCACTCAGGAAATCCAGCACTTTAATTGCTTCCAGCTTTCCTCCGTTCTGTTCACAGCAGGTAATCAGCTTTGCAATCCGCTCAATCAGCTCCTTATGCTGCGCATCAATCGTCTCATTTCCTGTTACCAGACTTGCATCAAATTCTATAGTCATATCTTGGTATCCCCTTTCTTCTTGTATTATTGATTACAATGTTCGCCGCTGCCAGCGCAGCCATGTTTATTTTCACCACACTGCCCATGTCCTTCATGATGCTCATGATGACTGCAATGTACATCAGGATTATATGCCAGTTCCCCTGCAAGATAAGCTTTTACTGCATCGTCTGCACTTCCTGACACTCCGCCAAAAAGACGGATACCAGCCTCAGATAATGCCGCCTGTGCTCCGCCTCCAATACCGCCGCAGATAAGAACCTCTACATTTGCGTTCAAAAGAAAACCAGCCAGAGCGCCATGTCCCTGCCCATTGGTATCTGCAATCTGTTCTTCTGTAACCTGGCCGTCCTCTACATCATAAAATTTAAATTGTGCCGTATGGCCAAAATGCTGGAATATTTGTCCATCTTCATAAGTAACGGCAATTCTCATTTTTTCAACTCCCTTCTCCTGTCTATTGAAATCATATAATGTATAAAAAAGTATACCACGATTTTCTGCCAAACACAATCCGTGAATGGTAACACAAATTGAAAATTTTTTAACGATTTCTTTCGGATTTTATTGATTTTATTATTTTATTATGTATAATATGATA
This sequence comes from uncultured Lachnospiraceae bacterium, assembly GCA_937950565.1. Classification (GTDB taxonomy): domain Bacteria; phylum Bacillota; class Clostridia; order Lachnospirales; family Lachnospiraceae; genus UBA7109. The sequence continues at coordinate 942 of CALFCS010000137.1, read as the reverse complement.
TGAGACTTTATAGACACCATTTCCCTTAGAAATGGTAGAATAAGGCCCTCCTGTTGGGCAAATATTAAAGAAAAGAGGTTTGATGTAAATTGGCAGAGATTAATTTAAGCAAGTATGGTATTACTGGAACTACAGAAATCGTGCACAACCCTTCTTTTGAGATGTTATTTGAAGAAGAAACAAAGGCAGACTTAGAGGGTTATGAAAAAGGACAGGTAAGCGAACTTGGCGCTGTTAACGTAATGACTGGTATTTATACAGGTCGTTCACCTAAAGATAAGTTCATCGTCATGGACGAGAACTCCAAGGACACTGTATGGTGGACTTCTGATGAATACAAGAATGACAATCACCCGGCTTCACAGGAAGCATGGGATGCAGTAAAAGACATCGCACTGAAAGAGCTTTCCAATAAGAGACTTTTTGTTGTAGATGCTTTCTGCGGTACAAACAAAGACACACGTATGGCAATTCGTTTTATCGTTGAGGTTGCATGGCAGGCTCACTTTGTTAAGAACATGTTCATCCGTCCTACAGATGAAGAGCTTGAGAACTTCGAGCCGGATTTTGTTGTATACAATGCTTCTAAAGCAAAAGTTGAAAACTACAAAGAATTAGGCCTGAATTCTGAGACTGCAGCAATGTTCAACATTACAACTCGTGAACAGGTTATCGTTAACACATGGTACGGCGGAGAAATGAAAAAAGGTATGTTCTCTATGATGAACTACTATCTGCCACTTAAGGGTATTGCTTCTATGCACTGTTCTGCAAATACAGATATGAATGGTGAAAACACAGCAATCTTCTTCGGTCTTTCCGGTACAGGTAAGACAACCCTGTCAACAGATCCGAAGCGTCTTCTTATCGGTGATGATGAGCACGGCTGGGATGACAACGGTGTATTTAACTTTGAAGGCGGATGCTATGCGAAGGTTATCA
>CALFCS010000136.1 GCA_937950565.1 uncultured Lachnospiraceae bacterium | reverse complement strand
GAAGACGCTTGATTTGATTGGAAGAAGGCATACGGTAGCAGATATTTATGAAGTATATGCTCTGGCAAGAGAAGTTGGATTTGACAATATTAATATGGATATCATCGCAGGACTTCCGGGGGAGACAGTAGAGGATATGAAGGATACGCTGCAGCAGATTGAGCAGCTCTCCCCTGACAATCTGACGGTACATTCTCTGGCAATTAAGCGTGCGGCGAAAATGGGGCAGAAGGATTCCAGGGAATATGAAGAGGTGCTGAAAGAGAGAGCGCAGAGCCAAAATGCGAATGAGCAGATGGAAAGGATGATTCAGGATGCTTCCCACGCGGCCACGCGTATGGGAATGACACCCTATTATCTGTACCGGCAGAAAAATATGGCAGGAAATTTTGAAAATGTAGGTTATGCAAAGGTTGACAAAGCCGGAATATACAATATACTTATTATGGAGGAAAAACAATCCATTATTGCCGCAGGGGCGGGGGCTTCCACAAAGCTTGTGTTCAAGGAACCCGTGGAGAATCCGGCAAATAAAAAGAAACGGACGAATCTGATCCGGATTGAAAATGTAAAAGCAATTGATGCATACATAGACCGGATTGATGAGATGATAGAGCGAAAAGGAGAATGGTTATGGCATTAAAGAAGAAACCTGTCACAGGAATGAAGGATATGATGCCGAAGGAAATGGAAATCAGAGATTATCTGATTCATCTGATTAAAGATACTTACAAAACTTTCGGTTTTCAATCTGTAGAGACTCCATGCGTGGAGCATATTGAGAATCTGTGCAGCAAACAGGGCGGAGATAATGAAAAGCTGATTTTTAAAATTATGAAGCGGGGAGAGAAGCTTCGGATTGCCGAAGCAAAAGAAGAAAATGATCTTGCTGACAGCGGGCTCCGCTATGATTTGACCGTACCGCTTGCAAGATATTATGCGAACCATGCGAATGAGCTGCCGTCACCTTTTAAGGCGCTTCAGATTGGAAGCGTATGGCGTGCAGACCGTCCGCAGAGAGGCCGTTTCCGTCAGTTCACCCAGTGTGATATTGATATTCTGGGAGAGGCGGGAAATCTGGCGGAGATTGAGCTGATTCTGGCTACGACAGCGATGCTGGGGAAGATTGGATTCCGTCAGTTTACAGTAGGAATCAATAACCGTAATATTTTGAAGGCAATGGCAGATTACAGTGGATTTCAGGAGAAAGACTATGATGACGTCTTCATTATTCTGGACAAAATGGACAAGATTGGTGCCGAAGGTGTAGCGTCAGAACTTCAGGAGCTGGGATATTCTTCTGAAAATGTGGAAAGGTATCTTTCTTTATTTGATGAAGTAGAACCTGATATCTCCGGTATTCGTTACCTGAAGGAAAAGCTGGGAGACAGCTTAAGTCCGGAGACAGCAGAGAGCATGGAAATGATTATGTCAAGTGTAGAGGCTGCGAAGGAATATGATTTCAGACTCAAATTCGACCCGACAATGGTAAGAGGCCAGTCTTATTATACGGGTACCATTTTTGAAGTGACGATGGATGATTTCGGCGGTGCGGTAGCCGGAGGCGGACGTTACGATAAGATGATTGGGAAGTTTACCGGACAGGATACGCCGGCATGCGGGTTCTCGATTGGTTTTGAGAGAATCGTTATGCTTCTTCTGGAAAGCGGCTATGAAGTACCGAAGGCCGGTGCGAAGAAAGCATACCTTCTGGAGAAGAACATGCCGAAGGAGGGAATGTTGAAGGTACTGAGTCTTGCGAAAGCCGACCGTGAGGCGGGCAGGCAGGTGCTGATTGTAAATATGAAAAAAAATAAGAAGTTCCAGAAGGAACAGCTCATGGCGGAAGGATATGAAGAAATTATCGACTGTTATGCAGATTCCGTGGAGCAGTTATAGGATAAAAGGAGACAGATGAGATGGCAGAATCAATGCAGGGATTAAAAAGAACACATCGGTGCGCAGAAGTATCCGGTGCAAATATAGGTGAAAAAGTTACCATTATGGGATGGGTACAGAAGAACCGGAACAAAGGCGGTCTGGTGTTTGTTGATGTGAGAGACCGCTCCGGGATTATCCAGGTTGTATTTGAAGAGGGAAAGGCAGATGCGGCTTTGATAGAAAAAGCGGCAAAGCTCCGTTCGGAGTATGTGGTTGCAGTTGTAGGAACAGTTGAGAAGCGCTCTGGCGCTGTGAATGAGAACCTGGCGACCGGGGATATCGAGATTATCCCGGAGGAACTTCGTATCCTTTCCGAGTCGGACACTCCGCCGTTTCCGATTGAGGAGAATTCGAAGACGAAGGAAGAGATTCGTCTGAAATACAGATATCTGGATATCAGAAGACCGGATATGCAGCGCAATCTCATGATGCGGAGCAAGGTGGCAACACTTACCCGCCAATTCCTTGCAGATGAGGGATTCATGGAGATTGAGACACCGATTTTGATTGGAAGCACACCGGAAGGGGCGAGAGATTATCTTGTGCCAAGCAGAATTCACCAGGGGCATTTTTATGCGCTTCCGCAGTCTCCACAGCTCTTTAAGCAGCTTTTGATGTGTTCCGGGTGCGACCGTTATTTCCAGCTGGCAAAATGTTTCCGTGATGAGGACCTTCGCGCAGACCGTCAGCCGGAATTTACACAGATTGATATGGAGCTTTCCTTTGTGGATGTTGATGATGTAATTGATGTAAATGAAAGGCTTCTTGCAAAATTATTTAAAGAGGTATTGGGAGTAGAGGTATCTCTTCCGATTCCGAGAATGACCTGGCAGGAAGCAATGGACCGTTACGGCTCAGATAAGCCGGATATCCGTTTTGGCATGGAACTTACAGACGTGACAGATGTAGTGAAAGACTGCGAATTTGTTGTATTCAAAGGGGCAATTGAAAATGGCGGAACAGTCCGTGGTATCAATGCAAAGGGACAGGGAAGCATGCCTCGTAAGAAGATTGACAAGCTCGTTTCCTTTGCAAAGGATTATGGCGCAAAGGGGCTTGCATATATTGCAATTCAGGAAGATGGAACAATCAAATCTTCCTTTGCGAAGTTTATGAAGGAAGAGGAGATGTCTGCACTGATTTCTGTGATGGGCGGCGAGAACGGAGACCTTCTGCTCTTTGCGGCTGACAAAAATAAAGTCGTATGGGATGTACTTGGAGCGCTTCGTCTGGAGCTTGCCAGACAGATGGAGCTTTTGGATAAGAATGAATATAAATTCCTTTGGATTACAGAGTTCCCGCTGCTCGAGTGGAATGATGAGCAGGGAAGGTATACTGCAATGCATCATCCATTTACGATGCCGATGGAAGAAGACCTTCCGTATATTGACAGTGACCCGGGAAGAGTGCGCGCAAAAGCATATGATATTACATTAAATGGAAATGAAATCGGCGGAGGAAGTGTGCGTATCTTCAATCCGGAGATTCAGAGTAAGATGTTCGAAGTGCTTGGTTTCACACCGGAGCAGGCTAAGGAGCAGTTTGGTTTCCTGCTGACAGCATTCAAATACGGCGTGCCGCCGCACGCAGGACTTGCATATGGACTGGACAGGCTGGTTATGCTCATGGCAAAGGCGGACAGTATCCGTGAGGTAATGGCATTCCCGAAAGTAAAAGATGCGTCAGATCTTATGACAGAAGCGCCGACCAGGGTAGAGCAGAAACAGCTTGATGAGCTGGGGCTTCAGATTGTAACAGAGGAGTAGACAAGAATGGAAAGGGCAGAAATTGGAGAGGACTCCTTCTGCCCTTTTTTAAAACGGGTGAGAGATGTATTTGGATAATTTTAAAATCAGGACAAAGCTGGGCATTATTTATATTATCTGCGTCCTTCTGCCTATGTTTGTGACAGATTTTCTATTTGTGCAGATGGTAACGGCGGATGTTACAACAGAAGAAGCCCGCAATATGGAGGATGTACTGGAACGGATATCCTATGAACTGACTGCGAAAGTAAATAGCGTAGTATCTATTTCCGATTATCTGTATATGAATGAGAGGCTGAATGAATTCCTTGAGTATTCTTACGGTTCCCCGGCGGAGTATTATGAGGCTTTTGAACAGTTTAGTAATGATAGTGTAATCCGTTACTATTACACGGCGGAGTCTATTTTCCATATACAAATCTGTACCGATAATCCGGGGATTGTCAGTGGTTCTTATTTTTGCAGCAGGGAAGAAGTGAAGGATTCTGTATGGTATCAGAAATATTTGCAGAATGAAGAAAAGATATTTATTCTGGCATATTATGAAAAAGATAATTTTTATGAGCAGAGTAAAAATCAGGCGCGTCATATTTCCCTGATTCGTAAAATGGACAACTTTGGCGGCGACGCGGTCATGAAAATCGATTTTGATTATGAAATGCTGGAATCCATTTTGGATTATGATATACTGGATGTGGATATTTACGTATCTGATGGGGAAAAGATTATTTTACAGCCCGGTGCAGAAAGGAAGAAGGACTATCCGCTCCTGAATAAGACCGAAGAGAAGCAGCTGAGCGTGCAGGAAGATGTTCCGGTTGTGGGAGACATATGGAAGGCTGTTATTACGAAGGAACAGTACAGCGCCTATAAAATACTAAAGGGTCAGAGAAGCAAATTTGCTGCATTGCTTTTGATTAATCTTATTCTCCCTAGTGTTTTGATCGTGATGATAGACAGATCCTTCAAAAAGAGACTTCTTCTGACAGAGGAATATATACGGAAGACAGAACAGGGACAGTTTGAAGTGATTCCCGGAAATCCCGGGAATGATGAAATTGGCAGGCTGATCCGCAGTTTTAATCTGATGGTCCTTAAGATTAAAGAGCTGATTGAAGTTGTTTACAAAAAAGAAGCAGAGCAGAAAACAATAGAGGTTGCCAAAAACCGGGCGGAACTGGATGCATTAAAGCGACAGATTAATCCTCATTTTATGTATAATGCTTTGGAAAGTATCCGGATGCACAGTCTTGTAAAGGGAGAGAAGGAAACGGCTGAAATGATTGGAAAGTTTGCAGCTCTCCTAAGGCAGGTGACTTACTGGAAGGAAGATTTTATTGAAGTAAAGGAAGAAATGTCAGTAGTCTGCTTCTATCTGGAAATCCAGAAGAACAGATTTGGCAGACGGCTCGAATACACCGTCTATGTCCAGCCTGAAGCAGAAAAACAGAAGCTTCCCAGGTTCCTGGTTATGACATTCGTGGAAAATGCATGTATCCATGGAATAGAAACACAGATGGATGGGGGAAGTATTAGTGTTAATGTCACATCAGATGACGACTATATTTATATAGAAGTGATTGACAGCGGTGCAGGGATGGAAGAAGAGGAACTTAAGACGCTGCGGAAGCAGATACAGGGGGCATCATGGAAAGAGCTTAAGGGCAGTGAGCATATCGGTGTTTTGAACAGCGTCATCCGGCTTCGGATGTATTATCATGAAAATATGGAATTTGAAATAGACAGCGGAAAAGGAAAGGGAACAGAGATTTTTATCAGGATACCACAGGAAAAAGGAGAGGAAGAAGAATATGTGGAAAGTAATGCTGGTAGATGATGAGCCATTTATCAGGCGGGAACTGAAAATTTTAATCAGCTGGGAGCAGTATGGATATGAGATTGTTGCAGAAGCTGAAAATGGAGAGCAGGCGTTGGAAAAACTGGGAAAGGAAGAAATTGACCTTGTTTTTGTAGACCTTAAGATGCCGGGAATGTCGGGACTGGAAATGATTGAATATGCCAGACAGAATTATGGGGAGAAGCCGGATTTTGTCATCTTGACTGGCTTTGCGGAATTTGATTATGCAAAGGAAGCGATTCGGCTGTCTGTGAGAGATTATCTTTTGAAACCGATACAGGAGAAGGAACTGGTCCATATATTGAAATCACTGAGTGAGGAATATAAGAGACAAAAAAGTGAGAAAGAAGAACCAGTTTCTGTTGAAGAACCGGAAGCGGCTGTTATAGAAGCGGAGCTGGGAGACAGGAGGAGTGGAAAAGCGCTGGAAAAAGTGGAGCAGTATATCCAGGAGCATTATTGTGAAAATCTCAGTCTGGTGTCGCTGGGTGAAAAATTTTATATTAATAATGTATATCTGGGACAGATATTTAAAAAAAAGTATGGAGTTTCTTTCCGGGATTATCTGAACAAGCTTAGAATTGAGAAGGCGGCAGAGCTTTTGGAAAATACGGATGAAAAGATTTATACGATAGCAGAGGAGACCGGGTTTCAGAGTGTGGATTATTTTATCAGCAAATTTATACAGGAAAAAGGTCTTACTCCGCGCAGGTACCGGATGGAGAAGAAAAAGAAAGGCAGATAAACATGGAGAAAGGGAAAAAAAGAAGATTCCTTCTTATTGTTATTGCCAGTGTGCTGCTTGTGGCGGCAGGTTGTGACAAAAAGGATTATTCAGAACAGGAAATAAAGAGTTTTACAGCATTTGTGGCGGTACAGGGAAAGAAAATAGCGCCTCACAACCGGATACAGGAGAAGATTGCGCAAAAAACGGGTGCAAAGGCAGAGGTAGAATATCTGGTAGGACAGAATGTGGCAGAAAAAATAGATACGATGATTAAGACAGGGAAATATCCGGATTTTATTGACGGGGGAGATGGAACAGCGCAGCTTCTGGAGGCGGGCGCTTACATAGCGCTGGATGAGTATCTGGATGATTATCCGAATCTGAAAAATTATCTGACGGAAGAGCAGTGGAACCGGATGCGGCAGTCGGATGGACATATTTATTTTCTTCCGCAGTTTTCCATTGTGCGGGGGGAAGATATGAATCCGGACCACTCCAATGAGGCTTTCTGGATTCAGAAACGTGTGTTGATGTGGGCCGGATATCCGAGGATACATACATTAGATGAATATTTCCAGTTGATTGAAGCATATATACAGGCGAATCCGGTGAATGAAGACGGTACGGAAAATACAGGATTTCAGATTCTGTGTGATGACTGGCGGTACTTCTGCCTGGAGAACCCGCCCCAGTTTCTGGCGGGATACCCGAATGATGGATGTGCGATTGTGGATCCGGTTACAAAGAAAGCATCTGTATACGATACAATACCGGAGGCGAAACAGTATTTCCAAAAGTTAAACGAAATGTACCGAAAGGGAATCATCAAAGCAGAGACTTTTTTTATGTCTTATGAACAGTATCTGGAAAAACTGAGCGAGGGAAATGTGCTTGGAATGGTAGACCAGTACTGGCAGTTCATGGATGCAAGCAATATGCTGTATGGAAAAGGAATGACAGACAGGACTTATGTCCCGCTTGGAATTGTGGCAGATGAAACGCTTACGGATAATTACCGGTGCCCGGATGTTATTAATTCTGGAAATGGCCTTGGCATTACGGTCAGCTGTGAAGATGTGGAAGGGGCGCTGCAGTTTTTGGATGATCTGCTGAGAGAAGATATTCAGATTCTTCGGTGGTGGGGAGAAGAAAATGTCGATTACCAGGTGGATGAAGAAGGAGTGTTTTACCGGACGGAGGAGCAGAGAATACGTGCCACAGATGAAAAGTGGCAGGAAGAGAATGTGTGTTCTTATTACTGGTTTCCCCATTATGAAGGAATGCTTGCAGACGGTAAGAATACGGTGGATCCGGCACAGCAGCCGGGGGAATATTATGTGACGCTGGATGAGACGGACAGGCAGGTGCTGGATGCATATGGGTATGAAAAATGGAAAGATTTTCTGACACCAATGGAAGAAACCCCTCCATGGTTTGCCTTGTATACCGCAGAGAACAACTGGCCGTCTGATACGGATTATGGGAAAGCCAAAAAAGAGATGGGCGAAGTGAAACGGGAATGGCTTCCGAAGGTCATTATGTCAGAGAATTTCGAAGAAACCTGGAATGCATATATGGCGGATTATGAAAAGAGAGTGGATGTCGATGCCTATGAAGAAGAATTGACGAAAGAAGTACAGAGAAGAATTGAGCTTGTAAACCATAAAAACTAAAGTTTTTATGGTTTTTTTGATATAGTTTTTACAGTTTTTTTTGCAAATATGAAAGAAAATTATGCAATAATAAAAAATGAAAAAAAGATAATCGGATTCGTTTTTTCCTTCCTTTCCCGGACTGATTTTCTTAAGACAGTTATATAATAAGAAACGGGACTGCCTTTTGACAGTCCTGTTTCTTTGTTTTTGAAAGTATAAATTCTTAAAAATAATATATATATAAAAATTTAACGATTGATAGTATAATGAGATTGGAAAAGAAAAGAGAGGACATCGGATATGCGTAAAGTGATGTTGGTGGATGATGAGCCGTTTGTCAGACGGGGAATGAAGCTTATCATAAACTGGGAACAATATGGATATGAAGTTGTTGCGGAGGCAGGGAATGGAACTCGTGCGATAGAAATACTGGAAAAAGAAAGAATCGATCTTGTTTTTGTTGATATTAAAATGCCGGGAATGTCAGGACTGGAAATGATGGAGTGTGTGCGGAACAGTGTGAACTGGCGGGTTGATTTTGTTATATTGACAGGTTTTGCAGATTTTGATTACGCAAGAAAAGCAATCGACCTGTCAGTGAAAGCTTACTTGTTAAAGCCGGTGCGAAGGAGTGAACTTGTTGATGTACTTGAAAGCCTGAATAGAGAATATAAGCAAAAGAGAAATGACAGGATAGGACAGAGACTGATTGAAGATGGTGATAGAGAAGAAGAGGATACAGAAAGCGACAGACTGCTTCAGAATGTTGTGAGCTATGTTTCTGAAAATTATAATCAGAATATCAGCCTGAAATCACTGGGCGAACATTTCTATATTAACAATGTTTATCTGGGTCAGATATTTAAGAGAAAATACGGAGTTGCTTTTCGGGATTATCTGAACCGGATCAGAATAGAAAAAGCTGCGGAGCTTTTGGAGGAGACAGATGACATGATTTATATCATCGCAAAAAAAGTGGGATTTGGCAATGCTGATTATTTTGTGAACAAATTTCTTCAGGAGAAAGGGATAACGCCACGCAAATACCGTGTGGAAATGCAGAAGAAGGGTAAATGATGAAGAAAATGAAACATTTTTTGATGAGAATGTCTCTGAATAAAAAGATACGCACTCTGACCGTTGCGATTATGATAATTATGACTGTGATTATAATCGCAACAATGTCAATTGAGAAACCTATCCTGGAAGCTTTTAATCAAGTGTTGAAGGAAAATTCAGAATGCTATGAGCTGCAGGAGGCGATGGAGAAGGAAGCGGAAACCTTTCAGGCATATATGCGGAAACAAACTTCAGATAATAAGCTGAATTTTGAAGCTGCATGTACTCGTACACAGCAGTGCATAGGAGATATTCCTTTTGTCTATGAAGAAATTGGACAGGAGCGTTATGCAAGGACATGGAATATTGTGAATGGGTATGAGGGATACAGCACTTTTAGGGATAAGGTTGTGAAGAGTGGAGAGGCCAATGTTGACTTTGTGTCAGATTTTTATAGAGTCTGTGAGATGCAGCAGAATCTTTTGAATTATATACGGTCTCTGACGCAGGTAGTATTGGAGGAAGGACACGATGCGTATATGCAGAAATCAGAAGTTTTCGGCCGTATTCCCAATATTATTCTGATGTCATTTATAGTTGTGCTGATTGTGCTATGGGGTATATTAAAATTTTTGTCTGGTATATTGGTTGAGCCAATTGTGAATCTTGCGAAAGCCGCCAGGGAAATTGCGGAAAATCATTTTGATATTCCGGATTTGCCTGTCAGAAGTGAGGATGAGGTGGGGCAGCTCGTAAAAGCTTTTAATAAAATGAAACATGCGACAAAAAATTATATTATTACATTGGAAGAAAAGAATCGGCTGGAGAAAAAGCTTCATCAGAAAGCGATGGAAAAACAGGAGATAGAGAAGAGGTTAGCGGATGCACGGCTGGATGCTTTAAAAAGCCAGATAAATCCACATTTTCTTTTTAATACATTAAATATGATATCCAGCATGGCAAGGATAGAAGATGCTCCTGTAACAGACCAGATGAGTACCTGCCTGGGGAATTTGTTTCGTTATAATCTGCGGATGGAAGGGCAGAAGGTATATCTGGAGAATGAGCTTCAGTCGCTGCAGGATTATATTTATATCCAGCAGATGCGGTTTGAGGGCAGGGTTCATTATCATGTGCATGTGTTTGTAGATGAAAGTGAAGTGAAGATTCCGGCATTTATTTTGCAACCATTGGCAGAGAATGCTCTTATTCATGGAATTTCAGAACGGGAAGAGGGCGGAGATATTACAATCCGTATTAAAGATGTCGGAGAAGATATAAAAATTTCGGTGGCAGATAACGGAGAAGGTATGTCACGGGTAAGATTAGAAGAGATTCGTCAGAATATGCATACAGAACATAGTACCCAAAGCGGTATCGGGCTTGGAAATATCTGCAAAAGAATGGATATTCTGTATGGACCGGGAAAGGTTAAGATATATAGCCGAAGAGGACGTGGAACAATTGTTGAGGTGGTAGTTCCGCAAGATGAGTCAGATTTTTGATTTTGACGGTAAAAGAAATACTGGGATGCAGGGAGGAATGAAATTGAAAAAAAGGATGGCGTATTTGTTGTGTGTTGCTCTTCTGATTTTTTGTGGATATAGTGCATGTGTGCAGAAGAGGAAAGAGGCAGTACCTGAATTCGTATTGACTTATGGGGAGAATCAGGCAGAGGACTATCCGACGACACAGGGAGGGCTTCGATTTGCAGAGCTTGTTAAAGAAAGAACAGATGGAAAGGTTATTATCCAGATGAAATGTGGTGGTGTGCTCGGTGAAGAGCCGTCTGTTGTCCAGCAGGCGAGATTCGGAGGGGTTGATTTTGTAAGAATATCACTTGCATCGGTATCAGATATGCTTCCTCAGTTGAATGTAATTCAAATGCCATATTTATATAAAAACTCTGAGCATATGTGGAAGGTTTTGGATGGTGAAATAGGAGAAAAATTTTTAGAAACTTTTAAGGATGCAGGATTGGTTGCACTTTCCTGGTACGATGCAGGAACACGTAGTTTTTATAGTTCTCAGAAGCCGATTCAAAGTCCGGAAGATATGGAAGGAATGGTAGTGCGTGTACAGGATTCAGAGTTGATGTATGATGTAATAACAGCATTAGGTGCCAAACCTTATTCAAATGCGTTCAGTGAAGTATATTCTGCTTTTGAGACAAAAATAATTGATGCGGCAGAGAATAACTGGCCTTCTTATGAATCAACAAAACACTATGAGGTTGCGAAGTATTTTACGCTGGATGAGCATACCAGGGTGCCTGAGGTTCAAATAGTTTCAGAGCAAACATGGAATAAGCTTCCGGAGGAGTATCAGAATATTATCAGAGAGTGTGCGGAGGAATCAGCGGAATATGAAAGAGAATTATGGAAGGAGAGAGAGGAAACCGCGAGAAAGCATGCGATAGAGGAAGGCTGTCAGGAGATTCACCTGTCAGAGGATAAATTAAAAGAATTCCAAACATTGGTTGCTCCTGTTTATGAAAAGTATTGTGCAGATTACATGGATATACTGGAAGAAATCAGACAAGCAGATGAATAGTAGAGTATGAGGTAAAACAAAAAGGAAGGTTTTCCAGTCGTGGGAGAGCCTTCTTTGACTTTATAAAAGAAAAACTTTGAAAAGTATAGCTCTTTTGGAAAAAATTCTATACTTTTTATTGGATAAAAGGCGAAAAAAAGTGTTTAAATAAAACAATAAATATATTTAATAAATTTGAAAAAAGAGAAAAGGAGCAGGAGAAAATTTATGAAAAGACGGATTATTAGTATGCTGCTTTCAGCGGTTGTTGTATTTGGATTAATTCCAGGTACAGCATTAGCAGCGGGGAGTGACTCTAATATGAAGGATGCGGCTGTCCGGGAGACAGGGTTTGCCATTTATCAAAACCAGAAGACGGCAGCTATCCTTATGGATGAGTCTTATGACGGAAAGACAGGAGCGTATGCAGAGCGTACATATAGGCAGATCAGGCGGGCAGCAGGAGATCTGAGGCAGGATGTTGCTATGGTGACGGGCGCTGTCGATTTTGAAGAGATTCAGCAGGTGTTCTCTGATACAGATGAGATGCAGGAAAAGAGACTTTCAGAGGCGAACCAAAGCCAGGTGCCGCAGCTGGTTACTGATGATGCAGATGTGCCGGGGGAGAATGTAATTATTGTCGGTTCTATTGAGAACAGTAGTATCATTAAAAGTCTTATGACACAGGGGAAGCTGGATGAAGCAAAGCAGATTGAAAATGAATCAGAGGCTTATATAATTAAGCAGGTCAGCAGCCCGGTAGAAGGAAATTCGAAAATCAAGAATGCATTAGTTATTGCCGGAAGCGATGCGCGTGGCACGATTTATGGAATTTATACAGTATCAGAAAAAATCGGAGTATCGCCGTGGTATTGGTGGAGCGATGTGCCTGTGGATGTGGTTGGAAAAGAAGGGGCAGTTGTTTATGATAGTAAAACAATTGTTGAAAATTCTCCAAGCGTACCTTATCGTGGGATTTTTATTAACGATGAGGAACAGCTGCGTGAGTGGGCATATCAGAAAGAAGAATTTTCCTGGCCGGACCAAGTATCGCATCCGGGTGTATACCGACATGTGTTTGAATTGCTTCTGCGTCTGAAAGCGAATACATTATGGCCGGCAATGCATGAAGGAACATCTGCATTTAACAGTGTGACGGCAGAAGATGGGACAGAACTTATTAATGCAAAAAATGCGGCGGAATATGGAATTATCATGGGCTCATCCCATTGTGAGATGATGCTTCGTAATAATGTGGGTGAGTGGAAAGACTGGTATAACAAAAATAAAGCAAAGTACAATATACAGGGAAGTAATTCTACGGCAGCATGGGATTATACGATTAATAAAAATGTTCTGCTCGCTTACTGGGAAGAAAGAATTGCGGCCAATAAGGATTTTGAAAATGTATTTTCAGTAGGATTGAGAGGCGTGCATGATGGAGGACCGACGCTTAGTAATCTGGATAATTTTATTAAGAATCAGGGACAGAATAACGCACTGGGAAATGAGATTACTGTTAACGGGACCTCAGCGGAGGCAAAGAAGGTTGCCCTTATGAAGGATGTTATCAAGGAGCAGCGAAAACTGATTAAAAAATATTATGGCGCTGAAGATGGCGCACTGCAGGCTTTTATTCCTTATAAGGAAATGAATGATTATTATAATTATAATAATCGTGATCTGGCAAATTGGCTTGAGGAAGAGGCCGCGGATGTCATTTTAGTATGGTCAAATGATAATTATGGATATCTTCGCCAGACACCGAATGAGCAGGAGCGCAAAGAAGGCCGCCGCAACGGTGTATATTATCATAATTCATACTGGGGATATCCAAAGAGCTGGCTTTGGCTGAATTCAGCTTCTATTGCACGGATGAATACAGAGATGCACCGGGCATATAATACCGGCGCTGATGATTATTGGATTCTGAATGTGGGAGATATTAAACCGGGAGAAATATGTGCAGAATATTTTATGAAAATGGCCTGGGATATTGAGAATTCTACGGATGATAGTATTAAAGAAGCTCTTGCAGCTCAGGCAAAGAGGGATTTTAATGTTTCGCAAGATGATGCTTTGCAAATTGCAGAATGTCTTGAGAACTATTATCAGTATAATGAAACGAAACGTGCAGAATTTTATGGGCAGGGATATGATTTTAGCGTTTCCGGTAACGGAGATGAAGGTATGCTGTGGGTAAACCAGTGGAACGATCTGGTTACAAAGCTGGAAACGATTTACGATTCTCTGGATGAAAATGCAAAGGACGCTTTTTATGAACAGATTCTTCATGCAGTCAGATCCAGCAGAGATGTGGCTGAGGAATATATTTATTATTTGAAAAACCAACAGGCTGTGAGGCAGGGGCGTTATGGAAGCTCTCGCATATACCGTCAGATGGGAATCCGTGCAATTGAAAGAATAAAGGAAGGACAGAATTATTTCTGGTCTTTAAATGATAAAAAATGGTATGGCGTTATTAATTATTCCCACCGGGCGAGTTACCGGGAAGGTGATGGAAGCGCCTGGCATAGTGATTATCAGCCGAATCAGGGGATTTTACTGAAAAATGAAGATAGTTATACAATTGCTTCTGAGGGAGAAGGAATCGGGGCGGCCTGTGAGAATGCTTCTGAGGCAGGAAGTGGAAAACTGATATTCAACTCCTTAAATGCAGGAAGTGGGGAAACCCATTATTTTGATGTATTTGGAAAAGAAAAAGAGGCATCAGCGTGGCTTGCAGAAGCGCCGGAGTGGATTCAGTTGTCTGAAAGCAGCGGATCAGTTTATACGGAAAAGAGAGTAACCGTCAATATCGACTGGAGCAAAATTACTGAGAGTAAAGAGGGTGAAATTAAAGTATATAATGGAACTGAGGCGACAGGCACACCGGCGGCTGTATTTACAGTAAAGGCAGATTTTGAAGAAAGCCAGTTAAACGGGGATAAGAAAGGGTATCAGGAAGCAAACGGATATGTAATGATTGAAGCAGAATACTGGTCAGAAAATACTGCAGGAACGGATGGAACGAAGTGGCAGACGATTCATTCATTAGGACAAAGAGGAGATTCCATACGTATTACGACGAAAAACGATAATAAAGTGGATGCAAAAGCGGGGGATGCTTCTGCTTATCATGAATTTGCTGACAATAAAGTGCTGACAGATTCTGAAAAGGCAGAAATTGGACATGTTGCTTATAATGTGTATTTTAAGAAAGCCGGGACATATAAAATGACAGCATACAGAATCCCGTTTCTTGATGAATATAGTAAAACTTGTCGTACTGCTGTAGTTGTAAATGGAAAGAGTTCGTCAGGTGCATGGATTCGGGGAAATGCGGCGACTACCGGAACCTGGGCTGCAAATATACTTCGTATGATAGAACCTATGAGCAGCGCTTCTATTACTGTGAATCAGGGGTGGAATACAATAGAGTTATATCGTATGTCGCCTTCTCAGGCATTTGACCGTTTTCTGATTGTTACGGATTCCAGTGTGGCGCCCCCACTTAGTGGAATTGAAATCGGCGCACCAATTAGTCCGAATAATGTAGTGGCGACAGATAAGCTTCAAGAGTTCCAGAAATCGCGGATTGGTGTATTGCCAAAAGAATTAACTGATGCGATGGATGAATCGATTGTAATGGATGAGTCTATAGAGATTCAGGTGGGAGAAAAAGTTACAATTGATCAGAATATGCCAGGCTATCCGGAAGGTTATACACTTAGAGCGGTTAAAGGAAATAATGAAACGGCAGTAAAGATACAAGGAGTTACTGTCACAGGAAAACGGGCAGGCCTTGCAGAGCTGGAGCTGGAATTTATTGATGGAGAGGGAAAGCCGGCAGCCGGAGTGGTGCAGGTGCGGGTAACCAAAGAGAACAGCGGCGAAAGAGGAATGTATCAGATTACAAAGGGTAAATTAGTCATTGATACAGCGGATGCATTAGAGAATAGTGAGTATGCAAAGCATACAGAAGGAAAAGATAAAGAAGGTGCAGATAAAGAAGTAAATCATGACTGGCAGCTGGTCAAAAATGGTCTTAGTTGTCTGCCGGATACATCGTCGAAGCTTAACTGGCTGGATGCGAAGTGGAATCTTGCGCCGGGACTTCATTATATGATTCATGTGACAGATGAAACAAAAGGAAGCTATACTCTCTATGTAAACAGGACTGCACCAGATGATGCAGGAGATTCCTATTATGTTGTGCTTGACGGAGCATTGGTGGGACAATATGGAGATAACCAATCCGTTTCTGACTACTGGGACACATTTAGTAAGAAGATAGAATTTCCAGAAGCCGGAACTTATACGCTCAGCCTGTTTGCGCGGGAAGATGGCGTTGCACTGAATCAGATACTGTTAAGTCGGGAAGCGGAAAATCCGCAGGGATATCAGACAGCGACAAGGCGTGAAGGAGAGACATTGGTACCTCCAGAGCCGGTATACTGGTATGATTTTGAGGGAAGTCTTGAAGAAACCAATGGAAAAACTGAGGCGGCGGCATTTAGTTCGACCTTGCAGGAAGGTTCTGCTTATACAGGCGCTTTGCTTTATACGGAGGGGAGAAATGGAGCAGGAGAAGCGCTTGATTTGAATGCGTCTTATGGACTTGACCTGAATCTTCCATCAGAGGGTTTGAGTGAAGATTATACAGTTTCTTTATGGGTACAGCCGCAGGCGGCAATCGGATGGGCCTCTTCGGTACTGTTTATGGGAACGTCTGAAGATTGGATTTCTCTTGCAGGACACGGGTTATGGTTTGGCAGGGGAGGAACGAATAGCGGAGCTTCCGCAGTAACCTATACGCAGAACGAATGGCAGCAGTTTATTTTGTCGGTAAAGGATGGAAAAGCAGTTGTTTATCAGAATGGACAGGAAATATTTAAGAAAGATGTGTCGAATACAGCATTTACAGCTACGGATAGAAAGGTTTGCATTGGGTTGAACTGGTGGGATGACCTCCAGGATACAGTGATTGATGATGTGAAGGTATATGGAACATCTGTAACTGCGGAGGAGGCAGAAGCATTATATAAGGCAGAGAGTTCAGTGAAACCGGTACCCGCAGAAAAAACAGAGCTTAAGAAAGCGCTGGATACGAAGGTAGACGACAAGGAAACATATACAGCCGCAACATGGAAGACGTATGAAGATGCATGGAAAAAAGCAGATGCGGTTTATAAGGATGCTGATGCAAAACAAAGTGAGGTAAATGAGGCGGCAAGGGTATTGACAGAAGCAGTCTCTAAATTAGAAAAACGCGGAGATAAGAGTGCGTTAAAAGAAGCAATTGCGAAGGCAGAAGCAATCCCGGCCGACGATGAGGCGAAATATACGAAAGACAGTTGGGAGGCTATGCAGAAAGCGCTTGCAGATGCGAAGACCGTAAATGAGGATGCAAATGCAACCCAGAC
>CALFCS010000135.1 GCA_937950565.1 uncultured Lachnospiraceae bacterium | reverse complement strand
GAAGTGGATTTGGAATTAAAGGTTCTTGTTCTGAATATTAATAAGGGTTACAATCGTAACCTGATGGACAAGTGCCGGACTTTGCGGGAGTATATGATATATACAGATACCGTGCGGAAGTACAGCAAACTTCTTTCCTTTCCGGAGGCAGTAGACCGGGCAATCAGCGAATGTATTAGGAACGGAATTCTGAAAGATTTTCTGAAGAAAAACAAAGCGGAGGTGCGGAGTGTGAGTATATTTGAGTATGATGAAGAGAAGCACAGAAAGCATGAGCGCGAGCTTGGAAGAAAACAGGGCCTGGAGCAGGGTCTGGAACTTGGGAAGAAACAGGGTCTGGAACTTGGAGAAAACCGCATGGGTCAATTGATGACCATTTTGATAAATGAGGGAAAAAGTGAGGAAGCCGCGCTTGTGGCAAAGGATGCTGAAAAAAGAAAAGAATATTACGAGAAATATCATATTGAAGAGACTGTCTGAAGGAAATCATAAAGCAAAACAAAGTGAAATGAGAGCCAGCTAGGAGAGGTATAATGGAAATGGATGTGCAGTATAAAGTAATACAGATGAATGAAGATACGTGGAGAATTGAGGAGCCCGGTGTGAGGTTTTTTGTGTTGAAGGGAACAGAGAGGGCGCTGCTGATTGACAGTGGGATGATGGTACATAATGCGAAAGAGATTGCAGGAGCATTGACAAGCCTTTCGCTGGAACTGTTGAATACACATGCGGACATGGATCATGTGGGAAGCAATCATGAATTTGCAGCGCCGTATATGAACCCGGCTGAGTTATCTAATTATCACAATACCCAGGGAAAGCAGGGGGATATCAAACCGGTGTGGGATGGCGATAAGATCGAGCTTGGTGAAAGAACTCTGAAAATCATTGCGCTTCCCGGACATACGCCGGGAGGCATCGCAGTATTAGATGAAAAATATCATGCTCTTTTCAGTGGCGACCCGATTCAGAACGGAGATATTTTTATGTTTGGCGTGCAGAGAGACTTGCGCGCGTATCGTCACAGTTTGTTAAGGCTGAAAGATATGAAGGATTATTTTTCTGAAATTTATCCTTCACATGGGGCGATTCCTGTCTCAAAATCCATGATTGATGATTTGATTAAAGCATCTGAGGAGATTATGGAGGGCAGTATACTGCCAGAGGACGGTGAATTTCATGGAATACCATTAAAAGTATATGAAGCCGGAGGCGCAAGATTTCTATGTGATGTCGGGGAGCCTGGTATTGATAAGAGTAAGTTTTAGTAATATATGAAGGGGTAGAATGAATTGGCGGAATGGGGATTGGTATGAAAAGGACAATGATGGCAGCGGCCTGTCTGGCCAGTGTGCTTCTGTTGTGGGGATGCGGGAAAGAATCGGTAGAAAAAACAGAAGAAGGATATAAGCAACTTACTTTATTTTCCGATGTGGAATTTTGGAATCCACCTGACTGGAGCCTGGAAGAAGGCAGTATTACAAGGGATATTACAGATGAGACAGGTGTTGTAGTTGATGTGGTTGATGCGGTAGAGGATACGAACCGGCAGCTTAGTCTGATGCTTGTAAATAACCAGCTTCCGGATATTATTTCTGTTACAGATTCCATTACGCAAAACCAATTGGTCAGTTCAGGTAAGGTATGGAAACTGGATGAGCTTTTGAAGAAATATGAGCCGGATTCACATTTGTTAAAGGAGTTTCCCGGGGATGTGAAATATGAATTAAAGAAACGGGACGGGGGATGGTATGCGTATCCTTCTCATATGACTTCTGCCGATAACCGGGCAATCTGGAAGTCCGGTTCTGCGTATGATGAGGAGATTGTAAAGTATGGCGGGAGCCTGATGATTATGTGGAATAAAGAACTGTTAGGACAGCTTGGAAAGACAACAGAAGATCTCCGGACAGAAGAACAGGTACTGGATGTACTGGAGCAGGCGCAGCATTGTGGGATTACAGTGGCGGGAGAAGAGATGATTCCTCTTCTGGTGGACGGCCAGAACTGGCAAGAGTATACAGTGGAACTGTTAAGAAGAATATTTGGGGCAGAGTATGTGGATGCAGATGGTAATTATATAGATCCTATGCTTCAGCCTGAGATGAAGGATGCGCTGAAATTTCTGAATAAGGTTATGCAGAAGGGGTATGCACAGCCGGAACAGTTTACACTTTTGAATGATAATATAAAAGAACTGCTGAAGACGGGGAGAGTACTTTGTTTTATTGGAAATAAAGCGAATACTTCGATTGACGCACGGGATTGGGTGACAGCAGGAACTATGATACCATCTACGGGAAAACTGTCTGTTTATGGAAAAAATGTAAGAGCAACGACCGGATGGATTAATACGTTTATTTCAAAAGACTGTGAGCATCCGGAGGCAGTGGCGAAATTTCTGGACTATATGACAAGCGAAGAAGGCATGCTCCGATGGTATTTTGGGGAAGAAGGGGTAGATTATGTCAGAAATGCTGAGGGGATGGTTGTCAGAACTGAGGAAGGAGAGAAAAACAAAAGTAATTATACTGAAAGCGGGATAGGTGCATGGTGGATGTTCGAAAATACGGACTGGAACAGATATATGCAGGCAGATCCGCAGGAGGAAAGTGAGGAGGCCATATCAGCCAGGCAGGACTGCATCTATGCAAAGGATCCCCATGTGGTGGTTTATGATGAATCTCTGCTCCGGGATTTGTTACCACAAGGCGGCGATAATACAGAGTATCAGAAGCTGGAGTCCGAAATTATAGAATGGAAGAAAGAGCAGGTTACCCGTGTCGTTCTGGCAGATTCGGGGGAAGAATTTGAACAGGAATATGAAAGACTGATAGAAGGGTTAAAGGAGCGGCAGATTGACAGGCTGGATGCCAGGAAGAATGAAAAATACCAGAAGGCCTGTAACGAGTATGGGACAAGGATAGAAAAGGTTAACTGACAGATATAAGGATGAAATCAGATGAAAAGGTTAAAGAAAAGTCTGTTTCTGCAAATATCAATGTTTGCAGGAATTATTATGCTGGCCCTGACGTGTATTGTTGCTGTTACTATCTGGTACATGGAGGGGCTGAACCATAAAAGTATCATACATGCCGGGGAGCAGACACTCGTGCAGATGCAGGAGAAAACGGAAGCTTTCTATGATTCCATGAATCATGTTGCGGCGACACTTGTATATTCTCCCACTGCCTATAATTATTTTAAAATGGAGAGAGTGAACCGGATTATTAACCGTGATGATATAACTGGAATGTATTTGAATATGATTTTGCTGGAAAAAAATATAGCAGGAATGAGTCTGTATGATACCGATATGCAGGAAATAGCCAATATGGGAGAAAAAATGGAAATTGACCAGGCAGAGCTGCTTATTCAGAAGGAGCCAATGGAGTTTGGCAATGTCTTACAAGGGAAATTTAGAAGTGTTCCATATTATATCATATATTTTCCGGTATATGAACTGGAGAACCAGGTGTATGGCAAACAGATTGGTATGAGTGTATGGCTGATGAAGACAGCAAATTTTGCGGCTATCCTGGAGGATATGACAGTTACAGAGCATACACAGATGTTTTTTCTGGATGCGGACAATCAGATACTGGCCGAAAAGGGAAGTGGTAAGTACGGTGAATTACGGACGGAAATGCTTAGGAATGACTCTTCTTATTATGTACAGACGGCAGATTTGAAAATGAAAGGCTGGAAAGCGGTCATCCGGATACCAAGAGAGGAAATGAAAGGCGGGTTCGGAATCATTTACCGGATTATTCTTATTGCTTATCTGGTGGCAATGGTGTCGATTGCCTTATTCTGGTATTTTTCTTATAAGAAACTGTTGCTTCCGATGCATACGGTTGATAACTTTATAAAAAATATTGTGAAAAATCCGCATGCTCGCCTGCGCATAGAAAGAGAAGATGAGATTGGGACAGTCATGATAAATCTGAATGATATGCTCGATGAAAAGGAAGCGCTGGATCATAAAATAGAGAATTCCAGAAAAAGGGTATATGAGATGGAGCTTTCAAAAAAGCAGACCCAGATTCAGGCATATCAGAATCAGATTAATCCGCATTTTCTATATAATACGTTTGATTGTATCGGTTCGATGGCTTTGTATCATGAAGCAGATGATGTGGCAGAGATGACAATGGCCCTTTCTAAGCTGTTTCGTTTTGCGGTGAAAGCAGAAAATATTGTGATGATTGAAGAGGAGATACAATATATTAAAGAATATGCAAAAATCATTGAATATCGATTTATGGGAAAAATACGCTTTCATTTTCTGGTCGATGAAACAGTTAAAAATAAAAGAATTCTTAAAATGATGCTTCAGCCATTGGTTGAAAATGCGGTATTCCACGGCTTGGAGAAGAAAGTGGAAGGGGGACAGGTTGACATTGAAGTGTCCAGCCAGGAAGGAAGCAAGCTGCGCTTCACCGTAAGGGATAATGGATGCGGGATGGAAGAGGAGCAGCTTCTGGAAGTCACTGGAAGACTTGGCGTAAAAGGAAATAAAATGGGGATTGGATTATCGAATATATATCAGCGGTTAAAGTTGTTTTATAATGATGATGTATCGTTTATACTGGAAAGTGAAGCCGGAAGAGGAACAGCCGTCACGATTACAGTTCCGGATTCGGTAAGAGAGGAGAAGTAAAGCAGATGTATAGTATCTTTCTTGCAGACGATGAAGCGTGGGTTGTATTTGGACTGAAAAAAAGAATTGAAAAAAGCGGACTTCCGTTTCAGGTGATAGGAGAATCGAATAACGGGGTAACGGCATTTGAGGAAATTATGGAGAAAAAGCCGGATGTTGTTATTACGGACATTCGGATGCCGGGGCTTGACGGGCTGGAATTAATAGAAAAAATCCGTAGAGAAAATCTGGATATAGAAGTTATCTTTATAAGCGGTTATGCGGAATTTGAATATGCAAAAAAGGCATTGCAGATGGGAGCAGTTGATTTTTTGGTCAAGCCTGTAGGAATGGAAGAATTGAGAGATGTTCTTATGTGTATTGAACGTAAAAAGGCAGGACAGCCGGAACAGAAGAAGGTGGAGCCTGATATACAGCAGCCCATGTGGAAAAGCGTAGTAAAAAAAATACAGACGCGGTATATGGAGAATATCTCGCTCAACGATTTGGCGGAAGAATATAATGTCAGCGCCAGTTATCTGAGTAATGGTCTGAAAGAAAAGCTGGGTATGCCCTTTTCAGAATATATCACTTTGAAGCGGATTCAGAAGTCGAAGGAGCTTCTGGCAGATGAGAGGCTTTCTATTGAGCAGGTCGCGGAAAAAGTCGGATATCACGATTATTTTTATTTTACAAAGGTATTCAAGAAGATGACAGGGGTCACTCCCAGCAAGTACAGGAAAAATATGGAGTGGCTGTAAATGGGAGGAGGTTTTTGGATGAACAGGTATTTGTAGATTCATAAAAAATGAAAAAAATAAAAGATAATAGGAGGAAAGAAGATGAGAAAAATAATTTCTTTGGCGCTTGCTGCGGCGCTAGTAGTTTCCGGGGTGTCAATACCGGCAAAGGCAGCAGAAGAGCGGGCACAGAGTGATCTGGCTGTGCATTATGACATGACACATGAGGGAGATTATCTGAAGGATGTCTCCGGAAATGGGAACGATGCGAAGCTGTATCGTATTGATGACGAGGATTTCCGTAATGAGTATGGAGATGTGAGTTTAAAATTTCCGGGAAGCGACCAGTCTTATGCAGAACTTCCGGTTTCCATTAAGGACAAGTTGAATTACAAAGATGCATTTACAATTGAGATGACATTGAAGCCTGATACAGCGCAGTTCCAGTTCTTATGGACGATTGGAACGGGTTATCAGACCGATTACCTGTTCTTTAATCCGCGTTTGGCAGCAGGTAATATGAATGTAGCGATTAAAACAACCGCTGCCGGAAGAGAGGATGGAATTCCCGGTGTTGGAAATGTCAGACTGAGTACAGATGAATACAGTCTGGTGACAGTGACCTCTGAGGGAAATACTCTGAAGCTTTATGTAAATGGAGAGGCGATTGGAACACTCTCACATGAGCATAATCTGGATACGATTTTTGCCGGAAATGAGAAAGGAGTATTAGGTTATCTGGCAAAATCGAACTGGAACGACCCATATTGTGATGCTGAGGTGACAGATTTTAAGATTTATAACAGAACATTAAGTGAAAGTGATGTAAAGAAGAACTATGCAGAGACGGAGACATTGGAAGTTCTCCGTAAAGATGCAGATAAAGTTGTTCTTCCGGAATATACAACGAACGATTTGACTCTTCCTGCAAAGGGAGAAAGTGGTTCTGCTATTCAGTGGAAATCCTCTGATGAAAAGATTCTTTCATCCAGTGGAAAGATTGTATTAGAAACTGCAGGAACTAATCCGGTAACGCTTACAGCAACATTTGCAGATACAGCTTCAGGAATGAAGGTTGAAAAAACTTTCCAGATTCAGGTAGTTACAGGTGGAACGGAAGGTAAATTAAATTATATAGCAGACCAGTTTAGTCCTGGTATTACCTATGTGACAGAGGATATTACTCTTGTGACGGAGCATGAGGGCGCTTCTATTGAATGGACGGGGAATGAACTGATTTCAAAAGATGGAAAGGTAACCCGGCCGGATAAGGATACAGAAGTTGTATTAAAAGCTAAATTTACAATGCAGGGTAAAGCTGCAGAAAGAGAATATAAGGTTACGGTTGCCGGAAAAACTGCCGGTTATCTGGCTTCCTATGTAGCTGATTATGAATATAACATGGGACCGGAGTTTGCGGAATTTCCTGCACACAAGTATGAAGGATTTACATTACTTGGGAAAGAAGATTATAGTCGTTATAGTGATAATGCCCGTACAGATGTTATGTTTTATGGAATTTCAGAGGATGGAAAAAAATATGAAGCATTGAACAGTAATAAAGCTGTTTTATACCCGAAAGGAAAACTTCAGATGGGCTCCCCTTCTTTATTCCGAAAGGCAGATGGTACTTATGGAGCGGTTGCTTCCGTTAATAATACACAGCCGCAGATTATACTCTGGGATTCTGAAGATTTGATTTTCTTTGAGAATCAGCGCACGATAGCATTAAACAGTGAAGGGACCCCGGTGAAAAATCCTGTAGTTAAGTATGAGAATGCATCAGGTAAATATGCGGTATACTGGGAAGGCGGAAACGGTAAATCTTATGTAAGCCGTACAACGGACTTAATTGCTTTTGAGACAGCAGAAGAAGTACAGTACAGCAAAGAGACTGTGAAAGGTGAATTCCCGATTTATGCGAATGTGGAAGAGGCTTCCGTATTTGAACTGACGGAAGCAGAAAAAGACCGTATTATGAAAAAATATGGCGAGATTTACAGCGTGGATGTAGAAGCGGAAGATGTAGAAGTGGAACCGGGAGAAAAGGTTACGCTTAGAGATACCGTAGATGTTGTATATAATGACGGTTCTAAAAAAACAATGGGTGTGGACTGGAATGTAGAAGAGTCCGGACTGGATCTTGAGAATCCGGAGGAAGGCACTTATACAATTACCGGTACAGTAAGGCAGGAAACATACAACAGTCCGCTTGCATCATGCCGTGCAGACCCGTATGTAATCTATAATGAACAGGATGGAATGTATTATTTTACTTCTTCTTATATGCAGGCAGACCTTAAAAATCCTTATGCAAAGCTGATCGTACGAAGGGCTAAGACGCTTAACGACCTGACAAATGCAGAAGAAGTGACTATCTGGGATGCGTCAAAGGGCATTGCCACGCCATATTATTGGGCGCCGGAATTGCATTATATCGGTGGCTATTGGAGAATGATTGTCCTTGCCACTGTTAACGGTTCAGGAAGAATGACGATATTTACCTGCAAGGGCGGGGATATGATGAACCCAGATGACTGGGAGTATACCGGTGTTGTGAAAAATGCAACAAATGGTATGGCGCTTGGTTCATTTGATACGACATTCTTTGAATATAATGGAGTGTGCTATTATATTTCACCTGCAGGAGGAAATATTCACATTACGACATTTGATCCGTCAGATCCGCTGACGCCGACCGGACCGCTCGTTGCAATCAGTAAACCAATGTATGCGTGGGAATATAATATTACAACAAAGCAGGATATTGAAGAAGGTTCTGCGGTTATGGTTCATGACGGAAAAGTATATATTACGTACGCTGCTTCTACAGTAGACATGAACTATGCAGTAGGGCTTTTGTATGCAGGCCTGGATGATGATATTACGAATCCGGAGAGCTGGAAAAAATATCCATATCCGGTACTTAGTACACCAGATTTGACAACAACAGTGAGAGATTCAGATTTTGCAAATGCAAAGAATGGTTCTTACAGTGGAACCTTTGGACCGGGACATAATTCTCTTACGATTGACCAGAATGGAAATCCGGTTATCATTTATCATGCACGTGACTGGGCGGATGATTTTACAAACGGAAATGGCAAGTATGGTCTGCTGGATCCGGGACGTCATGCATATGCAGCGAACATTCACTTTGGAGCGGATGGATTCCCGATTTTCAATATGACACCTGAGCAGGAACTGGCTGAGGAGCTGAAAACAGTGACAATGACTGTGCGTGTAGCAGAAGAAACTGAGCCGACCCTTCCGTATGTAGATGTGGCAAAAGATGACTGGTTTTATGATGGTGTATACTACAATTATTTTGCAAAGACCATGACAGGTAAAGATAAGACACATTTTGCACCGCTTGAGAATTTGGCAAGAGCACAGTTTGCAGTGATTATCCATCGTATGCAGGATGAACCGAAGGTAGCATATACCGGTAAGTTCCCGGATGTGGGAGATGGTATCTGGTACACGGATGCGATTCTGTGGGCAGAAAGTGCAGGAGTCGTAACCGGATATACAGGAAATGGTCTGTTCGGACCTGCTGATAACATTACCCGTGAGCAGATGGCGGTTATGATGTACCGTTACGCAAATTATCTGAACTATGATGTAAGTAAGACGGCAGAATTAGATACTTTCAAAGACGCAAAGGATGTTCAGGAATTTGCAGTGAAAGCCATGAAGTGGGCAGTCGGAAACGGAATTATTACAGGTAAGTATGAAGGCACAAAGATTGATCCGCAAGGCAATGCGCTGCGTGGTGAGTGCGCATTGATTATTCAGAGATTTATGGAAAAATATGAATAATTGAAGTTAATATGATCAAAAATTAGAAAAGAATTGTGTATAGTGGGAGAGGCTGCGCAAGTGAGCGGCCTCTCCTTTTGATATTATAATCTGTATTCCATTCCACCAGAATTAAAATTGAAAAAGATAAAAATACAAACAAAATTGGACAAAAACCCACTTAGATTTGTACAAGTTAGCATTTATAATATTAAAATCAATTTGTTTTTATTATAGTGAGGATGAAGGAGGAAAACTATGCAAGAAAAAAGACAAACAAAAAGAAGGATTGTGCAGACTATTGTGGCATTGATTCTGACAGTCAGTATGATTCCTTTACCGGCAGAAGCATCTGCGTCGTCAGACAGGGGTGACGGAACATTTTGTAATCCGGTTATTTATTCAGATGTACCGGATATGGATGTGATTCGTGTAGGGGATACCTATTATATGTCAAGTACGACAATGCACATGTCCCCGGGTGTGCCGATTATGAAATCAAAGGATCTGGTGAACTGGGAAATTGTTAACTATGTATATGATACATTGTCAGACAATGATGCGATGTCGCTTAGAAATGGACAGAATGCTTATGCCAATGGTTCGTGGGCAAGCAGTCTCAGGTATCATGATGGTAAATATTATATAGCATTTATGTCTTATACGACAGGAAAGACCTATGTATATACGACAGACGATATTGAGAACGGCGTGTGGAAACATGTGGAGATAAATGGAACCTATCATGATATGGGTCTCTTTTTTGATGATGATGGTAAGATTTATATGGCTTACGGCGGCGGTACGATTAAGATTGTCGAGATGGAGATTGTGGAAAATGGTCTTCAGGTTAAGCCGGGAACAGAGAAGGTATTTATCAGCGATGTATGGAAAGGTACAGACCTTGCCGGAAAAGGTGTGCTTGGTGAAGGCACACACCTTCAGAAAATTAATGGCAAATATTATGCATTTCTGATCAGTTGGCCATCAGCAAATGAAGCGGCAGGCACAACAGGAATGCGTACTGAATTGTGTTTCCGTGCAGATTCTATTCAGGATTTTATAGACGGAAACTGGGAGCGCAAGATTGTGCTTCAGGATAAGGGCGCTGCACAGGGAGGAATCATTGATACGGAAGATGGTGACTGGTATGGACTGGTATTCCGCGATATAGGTCCTGTCGGACGTTGTCCGGTTCTTGTTCCGGTAACGTGGAAAGATGGCTGGCCGATGATGGGAAATAAAGATGGAAAAGTGGATGATGTGATGACAAGTCCGCTTCCATCACAGGGAGAGAAAAGTGTAGTTATTTCGGATGAATTCTATAATGGTGAAAAGAGGCCGTCGTATACAAAAGAACATGAGGCAAATGCTGCAAAAGCAGCTGCAGCAAGCATGGACGGAATGATTGAAACAATGGATGTTCACGAGGGAGATGAAGTGATCGTAAATGGTGGTTTTGAGAATGGAACCGAAGGCTGGACTGCAAAAGATAGTGAGATTGCTTCTGACACAACGGAAAAATTGAGTGGAACGGGCAGTGTAAAAGTTACAAACAGAAAAGCAACCGGCTCTGGTCCGCAGCAGGACATTTCCGGACAACTGGAAGCAGGTGATATGCTTGATATTTCTTATAATATTAAGTATACAACCGGACCGGATACGAAACGATTTATTCTGACAGCAATAGCGGCAGGGAAATTCACAAATCTTGTTGGTGGAGATGCGAAAAAGGGTGAATGGACTAATATTAAAGGTTCCTTTGTGATACCGGAAGACATGGATACATCCGATTTGAAACTGTTCTTTGAAACTCCGTGGACGGCAGAACCGGATGCAGCCAATGACCTGATGGATTATTATGTAGATGATGTAGTTATTACAAGAAGGATTCTGGAACAGCCTAAAGCAGGTGAGAGTGACTATAATGGCTCCAATCTTAAGCTTGAGTGGCAGTGGAATCATAATCCGAATAATAAGTGCTGGTCTCTGACTGAACGTCCGGGATATCTGAGACTGACAACGGGAAGTATCAGTACATCTTTGACAGATGCCAAGAATACTTTGACACAGAGAACTTACGGTCCGCAGTGCTCCGGGGCAGTGGCAATAGAAACTGCGAACATGAAAAACGGCGACGTGGCAGGATTGGCTGCATTTACAGCGAAATATGGATATGTGGGAGTCAAGATGGCCGGCGGAAAGAAATATCTGGTTATGGTTGGAACGAAAGAAAGCGGGGACAACTTTGCTCCGTATGAAGCTGCAAGTGTAGAACTTAGTCAGGACAGAGTATATTTAAAGATAGACTTTGATTTTGAAAATGGGAATAAAGCAAACTTCTACTACAGCCTGGATGGAAAGAAATGGAATAAAATCGGTGATGAACTTGATATGGTATATAGTCTCGTACATTTTATGGGATATCGGTTCGGACTGTTTAACTATGCAACAAGAAGCCTTGGGGGCTCTGTAGACTTTGATTATTTCCGTGTAGAAGATGAGCTTACAGGAACAAAGGATACAGAGATGGCCGGAAGTGTTATGATGGAAAATGCGGAAGGTCTTGGTGTGGCAAATACAGAGATTTATGTTCCGGTAAAAATGAGCAGTCTCCCGGAAGGAAATTATGAGAGTATTGAAGCTTCTATTGGAATTCCGGAAGGACTTTCTGTATCGGATGTTACATTTAATGAAAAGAATGTGACCGGTACAGCGACATATTCTTATGTAAATGGACAGCTTCTCCTTACTGTAAATGGTAAGGATGCAGGTTATAAGACATCGGGAGAAGATGAATTATTTGCAACAGTTAAATTAAAAGTTACGGATTACGTGACACAGGATACAGCAGTTACTGTTGCGGCAGATTATGTGAAGACAACAGGTGATAAAGTAGTATATGATGTGAGCGGTGCAAAAGCAGAAGTTACATTAAAATATGTAGATATGAAAGCGGCGGCAAAGAAGCCGGGTACATCCAATCCGCTTATAGACCATAAATTCGGAGCAGATCCATATGCGATGGAATATAATGGAAGAGTCTATATTTATATGACTAATGATTCCCAGGAATATGAGAAGAATAATAATGGTGCAACAGATAATACTTATGCAAATATTAATACAATTAATGTAATTTCTTCTGCAGATATGGTGAACTGGACGGATCATGGTTCGATTCCGGTAGCCGGAAAGAACAATCCGGAGGGCGCTGCAAAGTGGGCGGCATGTTCATGGGCCCCGGCGGCAGCGCACAAGACGATTGACGGAAAAGAGAAATTCTTCCTTTACTTTGCAGATGGCGGCGGTGGAATCGGTGTACTGACAGCGGATTCTCCGATCGGACCATTTACAGACCCAATCGGTAAAGCTTTGGTTGCGCCAGGTTCCCCGCATTCACAGGGGGTTGTATGGTTATTTGACCCGGCAGTCCTGGTAGATGATGACGGAACAGGATATCTGTATTACGGTGGCGGTGTGCCGGAAGGACAGGCAGATAATCCGAAAACATCACGTGTAGTAAAATTGACGGATGATATGGTTCATTTAGATGGAGATGCACAGGTGATTGATGCACCGGCTATCTTTGAGGATTCCGGCATTCATAAATACGGCGATAAGTATTATTACAGCTATTGCTCGAACTTTGACGGACACCCGGACGGATATCCGGCGCAGGGAATTATCTGTTATATGGAAAGCGACAGTCCGATGGGACCATTTACCTATAAGGGAGAAATCCTTGATAATCCATGGGTATTCTTCGAAGTAGGCGGCAATAATCATCATGCAATCTTTGATTTTAATGGAAAGTATTATATTACATACCATGCACAGACATTAGGAAAAGCAATCGGTAATACGAAAGGGTATCGTTCTACCCATATTAATGAGATTGATGTGAATTCTGACGGTTCAATCAACAGAATTATGGCGGACATGAAAGGCGTAAGCCAGTTAAAGACAGTGGAGCCGTATGAGAGACTGGAAGGAGAGATGTTCGCATGGCAGTCCGGTATTCAGACAGCGG
>CALFCS010000134.1 GCA_937950565.1 uncultured Lachnospiraceae bacterium | reverse complement strand
CAATATCTCTGTCCAAAAAGAAGTGCCCCACCAATGCCTTAACTAAATGACATTGAGCGTTTGGCTTCTCCTTTTTTTGTTGACGCATATTTGGAGAAACGCTATAATAGATTTATATGTGTGAAAGAGGGATAGTAGTATGAAGGATGAAGATACATATACAGATAATTTAAGTGGGAAAAAGGAAGAGAAGGCATACTATGTAGAAATGCCGGAAATCGGCAAACGGGGACCTTCTAAGATACGCCAGCAGTTTAACAGGGGCATTACGATGTTTCTTGTTGTGGCGGCATGTATTGTTTTTTATTTTGCATTGCTCCGGTTTACAAATATATCCGGGTTTGTAGGAAAAATTTTTGATGTTATGAAGCCTATTTTGTATGGATGTGTGATTGCTTATCTTTTAAATCCGATTGTAAAAAAGGTGGATAAATATCTTTTGCCGCTGCTGGAAAAGAAAATGAAAAATCCGGAAAAAGCACAGAAAATCTCCAGAACGACTGGAATCATTGCATCGCTTCTTATTATGATTATATTGATTGGGACATTGTTTAATCTGCTGATTCCGGAATTGTACAGTAGTATAAGGAATCTGATATTTACACTTCCAAGGCAGATTAATGAGGCGCTGAAGCATCTGAATTCTCTTCAGCTGGAGGAATCTACAACG
Organism: uncultured Lachnospiraceae bacterium; assembly: GCA_937950565.1. GTDB lineage: Bacteria > Bacillota > Clostridia > Lachnospirales > Lachnospiraceae > UBA7109. The sequence continues at coordinate 46,389 of CALFCS010000134.1, read as the reverse complement.
AATACACTGATTAAGACGGCGCTCGAAGAAGGAAGTGATATGTTTACGAAATGGATGAGGACAGATTTGCTTCCGAAAACAAATGAATTGATGTCGAATCTGACAGTGGGTGTGATTAGTTTTGTGAGTGGGATTTTTAATGTACTGATTGGGGTTATGGTGTCCGTTTATCTGTTGTTTGGAAAGGAAACATTTTCCAGCCAGGGCAAAAAAGCAGTATATGCGGTTTCAAATGCAGAACGTGCAAATATGTTTCTTCATATTATGACAAAAAGTAATGAAATATTTGGCGGATTTATTATAGGAAAGATTATCGATTCAGCAATTATCGGGCTGCTTTGTTTTATCGGTCTTACTGTACTAAATATGCCTTATACGCTGCTTGTCAGTGTGATTGTTGGTGTTACAAATGTAATTCCGTTTTTCGGCCCTTATATCGGTGCGATTCCAAGTGCAGTTTTGATACTTCTTGCAGATCCGGTAAAGGGAGTATGGTTTATCATTTTTATTTTGCTGCTGCAGCAGCTTGACGGTAATATTATCGGGCCGAAAATCCTTGGTGACTCTACAGGATTGTCTGCATTCTGGGTAATTGTGGCAATTCTTTTGGGTGGAGGACTGTTTGGTTTTGTCGGGATGGTGATGGGAGTTCCGACTTTTGCTGTAATTTATTATATTGTAGATATGATGCTGAACAGCAGACTGGAAAAGAAGAAGCTTCCAATAGATTCGTGTTATTATGACAGTAAGAGCTACGTGGATTCCAGAGGAAGATATATTCGTCCGGAAACAGAGGAAGAATGTGAAGAAAAAGAAGAAAGAAAAGAGGAATAATTATGCCGATTCGAGTACAAAATGATCTTCCTGTAAAGGAGATACTGGAGAGAGAAAATATATTTGTTATGGATGAGCATCGTGCGATGCATCAGGATATCCGTCCAATCAAAATCGGACTGTTGAATTTGATGCCGTTAAAAGAAGATACAGAGCTTCAGATATTAAGATCTTTATCAAATACGCCATTGCAGGTCGATGTTACTTTTGTTACCGTGTCAAGCCATGAATCAAAGAATACACCGACCAGTCATCTGAATAAGTTTTATCAGAAATTTTGCGAAATTCAGTCACAGAAGTTTGATGGATTTATTATTACCGGTGCTCCTGTAGAACAGATGCCTTTTGAAGAGGTGGACTACTGGGAAGAGCTGAAAGAGATTATGGAGTGGAGTAAGACAAACGTTACTTCTACGCTTCATTTGTGCTGGGGAGCGCAGGCCGGTATTTATTATCACTATGGTATCGATAAGGTACAGCTTGACCATAAGGTGTTTGGTGTGTTTAAACATAAAGTGATGAACAGGAAAATACCGCTTGTACGAGGGTTTGATGATGTATTCCTCGCACCTCATTCCAGACATACAGAAGTGCCTATGGAGAAAATTTATGCAGAAAAGCGTCTGACGGTTCTTGCAGAATCTGAGGAGGCCGGCCTTTTTCTCGCGATGGCTCAGGATGGCCGCCAGATTTTTGTTATGGGGCATCCGGAATATGACCGTATTACTTTAGATGGAGAGTATAAGCGGGATTTGAGCAAAGGACTTCCGATTCAGCTTCCGAAGAATTATTATGAGGATGATAATCCGGAAAATAAACCTCTTCTTACCTGGCGTGCAACAGCGAATAATTTGTATACAAACTGGCTCAATTACTATGTATATCAGGTAACTCCGTATGACCTGGACGGGACACCGCAGTTTTAGGTGAATAAAAAAATTTATATTTATGCAAAAAAACAGTTGCTATTTTTGTTCTGACAAGGGATAATAGACATATGTTTTTAAAAATCTAAAGAGAGTAAGGTGAGGAGTTATGTTTGAACAGATTGCTGAAGTGATTAAGCAGATTGACACATGGGTATGGGGATGGTGGATGATTATTCTGCTGTTCGGAACACATTTATTCATGACAATCCGTACTGGGTTTATTCAGAGATATACCGTTACCAAGGGTATTAAACTATCTGTAACGAAGGATACGGACGGCGAGGGTGAGGTATCGCAGTTTGGTGCACTTGCCACAGCACTTGCGGCAACAATTGGTACTGGTAACATTGTCGGTGTGGGAACTGCAATCGCACTGGGCGGACCGGGAGCTGTACTTTGGTGCTGGCTGACTGGTGTGTTCGGAATTGCGACAAAGTATTCCGAGTCATTGATTGCAGTAAAATATCGTGTTAAGACGAAGGACGGACGTATGCAGGGAGGTGCGATGTATGCACTTGAGCGCGGCCTGAATATGAAATGGCTGGCAATGATTTTTGCATTCTTTGCAGCTTTTGCATCCTTTGGTATTGGATGCGCAACACAGGTAAATGCGATTGCAAACGTAGCAAATGGAAATTATGGTATTCCGAAATGGGCGGTAGGAGCAGTGATCGCTCTTATAACCGCAGTCGTTATTTTCGGAGGAATCAAGTCTATTGCAAGAGTCTGTGAGAGACTGGTACCGTTTATGGCAGTCTTTTATGTGCTGGGCTGTATTATTATTTTGTGTATGAACTATGATTATATTATTCCGGCAATTGTAACGATTTGTAAGCTTGCATTTACAAAGGGAGCGGCAGCCGGTGGTCTTGTAGGCGGCGGTATCCGTCTTGCAATCCAGTATGGAGTGGCAAGAGGATTATTTTCTAATGAGTCTGGTATGGGTTCAGCGCCAATTGCAGCAGCGGCGGCACAGACAAGAAATCCGGTCCGTCAGGCGCTGGTATCCTCTACAGGTACTTTCTGGGACACCGTTGTTGTATGTCTGATGACGGGACTGGTACTTGTATCTACAATTATGAAGAACCCGAATATTAATGCAGCACAGATTGGAGACGGCGGTACATTGTCTACGATGGCATTTGCACAGATTCCGGTATTCGGACCGATTGTACTGACACTCGGTATTGTTACCTTTGCTTATTCTACCATTCTTGGATGGGCATATTACGGAGAGCGTGCGGTAGAATATTTTGCGGGGAAAAAAGCGTTGATTCCTTACCGGTTATTATACATAGTTGTGGCATTTATTGCACCGATTGTAAGCCTGAATGTTGTATGGGATATTGCTGATATTCTGAATGCGCTGATGGCAGTTCCGAACCTGGTAGCAGTTCTTCTTTTATCCGGTGTTATCGTGAAAGAGACAAAGAAGTATATCAATAACCTGGATGCCAAGGACGACACGCCTGTGCCGGTTGTTGATGACTAAATATGGGAGCGGAAAATAAAGGTTAATCCACAATATGTTGATGTTGGAAAACAATATTATACAATTTATAGAGTCCTTCGGGGCTCTATTTTTGTGCAATATTTTAGAATCAAATTCGTTGACGGTGGTATTCTATAATGATAAGATTATTACTGAACCCATAATAAAGTGAACAAAATAAAAGAAACATGAATTATAGAGGAAGGTATCAAAAATATATGTTGACGAGAGATGTAAAGGTAGTAAAAAAAGATGGAACAAAGGAAGATTTTAATGTTCAGAAGGTAGTTGTAGCTGTAAATAAATCAGCATACCGGGCATTAGTTAAATTTACGGAAGAAGAGATTGGATTTATCTGTAAGTTTGTGGAAGAAAAGGTGGAAGAGCTTGGAATTACTGAGATTCCAATTGCGGAAATGCATAATGTGGTAGAAGGCGCGCTTGAAAGAGTGAATGCGGCGGTTGCAAAAAGTTACAAAGACTACCGGAATTATAAGCAGGATTTTGTACAGATGCTGGATGATGTATATAAGAAAAGCCAGTCTATTATGTATATCGGGGATAAAGAGAACAGTAATACGGACAGTGCGCTTGTTTCTACGAAAAGAAGCCTTATTTTTAATGAGTTGAATAAAGAGCTTTATAAAAAATTCTTTTTAACGGTTGAGGAGATTCAGGCCATTCGTGACGGATATATCTATATCCATGATATGTCAGCCAGAAGAGATACGATGAACTGCTGTTTGTTTGATGTAAAGACAGTGCTGAGCGGCGGTTTTGAGATGGGGAATCTCTGGTATAATGAGCCGAAAACGCTGGATACAGCATTTGATGTTATCGGTGATATTGTCTTAAGTGCTGCAAGCCAGCAGTATGGCGGTTTCACGGTGCCGAGTGTGGACGAGATTCTGGAGCCGTATGCGGAAAAATCCCATAAAAGACTGATTCAGAAGTACCGGGAGCTTGGGCTTGATGAGGAGACTGTGCAGAGAGTTGCCTGGGCAGATTTGGAGAAAGAGATGGAGCAGGGGTTCCAGGGATGGGAGTATAAGTTTAATTCTGTGTCATCAAGCCGTGGTGATTATCCATTTATTACAGTTACCGCCGGAACCGTTACAAGCAAGTATGGTAAGCTTGTGACAATTAAAATGCTGGAGGTACGCAAAAACGGACAGGGGAAAAAGGGACATAAGAAACCGGTTCTGTTCCCGAAAATTGTATTCTTGTATGATGAGAAGCTTCACGGACCGGGCGGCCCGCTGGAGGATGTATTTGAAGCGGGAATTGACTGTTCTTCAAAGACAATGTATCCGGATTGGCTGAGTCTGACCGGAGAAGGTTATGTAGCCAGTATGTATAAGAAATATGGAAAGATTATCAGCCCGATGGGATGCCGTGCATTTCTGTCTCCCTGGTATGAGAGGGGCGGAATAGAACCGGCAGATGAGAATGATACGCCTGTTTTTGTTGGAAGATTTAATATTGGAGCGATCAGCCTGCATCTTCCGATGATTCTGGCAAAGGCAAGACAGGAAGCAAAAGATTTTTATGAGGTGCTGGATTATTACCTGGAATTGATTCGCCAGCTTCATCTGCGCACGTATGATTATCTTGGCGAATTGAAAGCATCGACGAATCCGCTTGCATATTGCGAAGGAGGGTTCTATGGCGGCCACTTGGGATTATATGATAAGATTAAGCCACTTCTTAAGACGGCCACAGCTTCGTTTGGAATCACGGCGCTGAATGAATTACAGCAGCTTTATAATAAAAAATCGTTGGTAGAGGACGGACAGTTTGCACTCGATGTACTGCAGCACATTAATGATAAAATTAATGAATACAAAAAAGAGGATGGAAGACTTTATGCGATTTATGGAACCCCGGCGGAGAATTTATGCGGGGTACAGATTAAGCAGTTTCGTAAAAAATATGGAATTATCGAAAATGTATCTGACAGAGAATATGTAAGCAACAGTTTTCATTGTCATGTAACGGAGGATATTACGCCGATTGAAAAGCAGGATCTGGAAGGAAGATTCTGGAATTTAAGTAATGGCGGAAAGATACAGTATGTAAAATATCCGATTAATTATAACAGGGAAGCAATTAAATCTCTGGTAAGGCGTGCAATGGCAAAAGGATTCTATGAAGGAGTCAATTTGTCGCTGGCATATTGTGATGACTGTGGACATGAGGAATTATCTATGGATGTATGTCCGGTATGCGGAAGCACCAATCTTACAAAAATCGACAGAATGAACGGCTATCTGTCATATTCCAGGGTAAAAGGTGATACCAGGCTGAATGCGGCAAAGATGGCTGAGATTGCAGAAAGGAAAAGTATGTAGTCATGCGGTATCACAATATAACGAAAGATGATATGTTAAACGGAGACGGCCTGCGTGTGGTTCTGTGGGTGGCAGGCTGTTCTCATGCGTGTCCGGGATGTCACAATCCGGTTACATGGGATCCAGAAGGCGGACTTCCCTTTGATGAAGAAGCGAAAGAGGAAATATTTACGGAATTAGAGAAAGATTATGTGAGCGGAATCACTTTTTCCGGCGGCGATCCGCTTCATAAGGCGAATATAGAAGGTGTAACCGCTCTGGCAAGGGAGATACGCCAGAAATATCCGGAGAAAACAATCTGGCTTTATACAGGATATGTATGGAAGGAAGTCAAAGACTTTGAGATTGTGAAATATCTGGATGTTATGGTAGATGGGGAATTTGAGGAAGCGAAAAAAGATAACACGCTGCACTGGAGAGGAAGTGCGAATCAATTTGTAATTGATGTAAAGAATACATTGAAGATAGGAGAGTTGGTATTACATGGCTAAGAGGATTGCACAGTTTCATAAGGTTAGTTATGAGCAGTTCCGGGAGGGTGTGCTGAATACTTTTGGAATGACAGATGATGAGGATATCCAGAAAATATACGAAGAGATAAAACTTCCGAAACGTGCCACCGCAGGTTCCGCCGGATATGATTTTTATACCCCGTTTCCAATTGTGCTGGAGCCGGGGCAGACAGTAAAGATTCCGACCGGTATCCGTGTGGAAATGGAGGAAAACTGGGTGTTAAAATGTTATCCGAGGAGTGGTCTGGGGTTTAAATACCGGCTACAGCTGAATAACACAGTAGGAATTATTGACAGTGATTATTTTTATTCTGATAATGAAGGGCATATTTTTGTAAAGCTTACCAATGACACGAAGGAAGAAAAGGTTGTGGAAGTGGAAGCCGGCAAGGGATTTATGCAGGGAATTTTTGTGGAATATGGGATTACGGTGGATGATGATGTTACCGCTGTCCGTAATGGAGGATTTGGGAGCACAACAACCTAAATCAGCCGGGTATATTTTGTGTCAGAAAAGGGTACTCTATTCATGAGATTAAGTGAGTGGAGGAGTGTGTATGTCAGACACAAAGAAAGTAACTGCTTCAAGAGAAGAAAATGTTACCTATATGAATCAGGTGCTTCCGGTTCAGGATAGTTTTGATATTATTCAAAGGGATATTTATATCGGAGAACGTGCATCTTCCTTTTATTTTATTGATGGGTTTACAAAGGATGAAACGATGTTGAAGATTATGGATTCCCTTTTTAAAGTGACGGCAGAGGATATGCCGAAGGATGCTACGGAGTTTGCAAGATTGTGTATTCCATATGTAGAAGTTGATATTCTTGGAGATTTTGATCAGATTATAAGAAATGTGCTGTCAGGTGTTACCTGTCTTTTTGTAGAAGGATATGAAGCCTGCATTGCGATTGATTGCCGGACGTATCCTGCAAGAAGTGTGGAGGAGCCGGATAAGGATAAATCACTCAGAGGTTCCAGAGATGGATTTGTGGAAACAATTGTATTTAACACGGCGCTTATGAGAAGAAGAATTAGAGATCCACACCTGGTTATGTCCATGAGAGAAGTAGGAGACAGTTCCCGTACAGACGTTGCAATTTGTTATATGGAAGACCGTGTGGATCAGGCGCTGCTTGATACGGTTACCAAGCGGATTGACAGTATCAAAACGGATGCTTTGCGGATGAACCAGCAGAGTCTTGCGGAGGAGATGTTTAAAAGAAAGTGGTATAATCCGTTTCCGAAATTTAAGTTTACAGAACGGCCGGACACAGCCACAGCATGTCTTCTGGAAGGTAAAGTTGTTCTATTGGTAGATAATTCGCCATCGGCAATGATACTTCCGACTTCAATTTATGATATGATAGAAGAGGCAAATGATTATTATTTTCCGACGATTACAAATATATATCTGAAGGTTGCCAGAGTGTTGATAACGATTATGACGGTGTTTTTAACTCCGGTGTTTCTTCTGCTCATGCAGAATCTGAACTGGCTGCCGGAAGCATTTGCATTTGTCTCAATTAAGGATACTGTAAATGTTCCGTTGATTTTTCAGCTGTTGATGCTGGAGATTGCTATTGACGGACTCAGGCTTGCAGCAATGAATACACCGAATATGCTCAGTACGCCGCTCAGTGTCATCGCAGGTCTTGTAATGGGTGAGTTTTCGGTAAAATCCGGCTGGTTTAACGCAGAGGTTATGCTTTATATGGCATTTGTTGCAGTAGCGAACTATACACAGCCTAATTTCGAATTGGGATATGCGCTGAAATTTATGCGCCTGCAGCTTTTGATATTGACAGCTTTGTTTAACTGGTGGGGATTTATTATCGGATGTATTATCATTCTGTGCAGCCTGTGCTTTAATAAAACATTGTCAGGGAGAAATTACCTGAATGTGAAATTGAATTAATAAAGGAATGATTTTATGCAAAAGAATTTGAAACAGGATGAAAGACTGGGCAATGCTCCAATCGGAAGGCTTATGTTGTCTATGGCGCTTCCGGCTGTGGCAGCCCAGCTTATTAATGTATTATACAATATTGTTGACCGTATTTATATTGGTCATATTGCGGATTATGGAGATGTAGCGCTTACTGGTGTGGGTGTTACATTTCCGATTATTATGCTCATATCTGCATTCAGTGCATTTGCGGGTATGGGAGGTGCGCCGCTTGCATCGATTGAGCTTGGAAGAAAAAATTATAAAAAGGCAGAAAAGATTATGGGGAATTCAGCCAGTCTGATCGTTCTGTTTTCGATTGTGTTAACGGTTTTCTTCTCGGCATGCAAGACGCCGGTTTTGTATCTGTTTGGAGCAAGTGATGCAACGATTGTTTACGCGGAAAGTTACATAGGAATTTATTTGATAGGTACGATATTTGTACAGTGTGCGCTTGGACTAAATACTTTTATCAGCGGGCAGGGAGAGGCGAAAACGGCGATGCTGTCGGTGCTGATTGGCGCTGTAATTAATATTTGCCTGGATCCGGTATTTATTTTTGGGTTTGGACTTGGAGTCAGAGGAGCCGCTATTGCCACAGTCATTTCTCAGGCAGTCAGTGCAGTGTGGGTGGTGCGTTTTCTTATGTCAGAAAAAAGTGTAATCCGCCTTAAGCTGTCTGATATGAGGCCGGAGGCAGAAATCTTGAAGTATACGGCGGCGCTTGGGATTTCACCGTTTATTATGCAGAGTACAGAAAGCCTGGTAAGTATTACGCTGAATTCCGGTCTTCAGAAGTATGGCGGCGATATGTATGTGGGGACAATGGCCATTATGACAAGTGTCATGCAGTTTATTGTAGTGCCTATACAGGGGATTACACAAGGAGTACAGCCGATTATCAGTTATAATTATGGTGCAGGAAATAAGGAGCGTGTAAAAGGGGTGTTTTACAGGATGCTGGCGGTTACTTTTACGGCAATGTTTATTCTTGGTGGCATCGCTGTGATAAAGCCGGAGATTTATGCGGGGATTTTTACAGATAATCAGGCGCTTTCGGAGCTTACCTGCCAGGTGATGCCGGTTTATTTTCTGGGAATGACGATTTTTGGAATCCAGTCTTCCTGCCAATCTACATTTGTGGCGCTCGGACAGGCAAAAGTATCTGTATTTATCGCGCTTTTAAGGAAGATAATTTTACTGATACCGCTGGCGATTATTTTCCCAAGGTTTATGGGAGTTATGGGAATCTACAGGGCGGAGCCGGTTGCGGATATTATATCAGTGTCTGTTACCAGTATTCTCTTTGCCATTACATTCAGAAAGATTTTGCAAGGGATGGATAAAAGTGGTATGATAATGGAAAATAATTGATACAGGAGGAAGCGTGTCATGAATGATTATGTGGTTACAGTGAATAGTACGGTAGATGTGCCGAAGGAATGGCTGGAAGAGAGAAAGGTGCCGTTTATTCCTTTGAAATATACGATTGATGGAGAAACTTATACGGATATGCTGGGACTTTCTTCAAAAGAATTCTTTCAGAAGCTCCGGGAGGGAAAAATGTCTGTGACATCACAGATTAACGCAAGTGAGGCAAAAGAAGCGTTAGAGCCGTTCTTAAAGGAGGGAAAAGATATTTTGCATCTGGCCTTTTCTTCAGGACTCAGCGGAACATATAACAGCATGAGACTGGCGGCGGAGGAACTTCAGGAGGAGTATCCGGAGCGAAAGATTATCGTGGTTGATACATTGTGTGCATGCATGGGTGAAGCGCTGCTTTTGTATTATGTTTTGAAGCGTAAGAAAGAGGGAAAGACAATTGAAGAGGCAGCACAGTGGGCAGAGGAGAATAAACTTCATGTCTGCCATAATGTTACAATCGATGACCTGAATCATCTGTATCGGGGCGGACGTGTATCCAAAACAGCTGCCGTCTTTGGAACAATGGTGCAGGTGAAACCGATGATTCATATGGATAACGAAGGAAAACTTCAGGTTATCGGGAAAGAAAGAGGAAGAAAGAAATCTCTTGGCAAGATTGTGGATAGAGCCGTAGAACAGGCGGAAGGCTGGGAAAACGATATTGTTATGATCACGCACGGAGACTGTGTTGAGGATGCGCAGTATGTGGCAAAACTGGTACGCGAGAAGATGGGGATTCATAATATTCTGATTCATAATATTGGTACAGTGATTGGAAGTCATACGGGCCCGGGAGTTGTAGCTGTGTTCTGTATGGGAGATAAGCGGTAGGAAAGAGATATAAAAAAAGGGCAGGAAAGTGTTTGATACATTCACAATCCTGCCCTTTCTTTTTTTGCTATTTTTCCCGGTTTGTTAGATGCTGAAAATGCCGAGTGCGTTTGCTACGGAGCTTCCAAGAATCAATATAAGGAAAATCGGAGCAACCCATTTGATTATAACGTTAAACATTTTTTCGGCTTTAAATTTACCATCCGTTTCTTTTACTTCATCTGCAAGTGTTTTTGGCTTAATAATAAATCCAACAAAGATGCAGGTAAAGAATGCAACGATTGGCATCAGGACACTGTTGCTTACAAAGTCCATAATATCAAGAATAGACATCTTCATCCAGCTGATGAATCCCAGAGGCCCAAATCCCAGAGAAGATGGGATTCCGAGAATCAATGAAAGAACAGCTACAAAAATGCAGGCATTTTTACGTCCCCAATGAAATTTATCTCTAAAGATGGATACGATAGTTTCCATAAGAGAGATTGCAGAAGTAAGGGCTGCAAAAAATACAAGCAGGAAGAAAATGGTTCCGATTACTCCGCCGAATTTCATGCTCGCAAAAACCTTCGGAAGAGTCATAAACATCAATCCAGGACCTGCGTTAAGAGCGGAACGATCTCCGCCGGAGAATGCGAATACTGCAGGGATAATCATAAGACCTGCGAGGAATGCGATTCCGGTGTCGAATAATTCAATTTGTCTTACAGAGCTTTCCAAATTGTTTTCTTTCTTCATATAAGATCCATATGTAATCATAATACCCATAGCCAGAGACATGGAATAGAAGAGCTGTCCCATAGCGGCAAGGATTGTCTTGACCGATACGTCGGCCATATGCGGTTTTACGTAATATACGAGACCTTCCATAGCTCCGTCAAGAGTCAGGCCATATACGGCAATAATAATGGTAAGAATAACGAGAATCGGCATCATGATCTTACTTACTTTTTCGATTCCCTTTTCTACTCCGCAAAGAACAATCACAGCAGTGACTGCCATAAAGAGCAGAAACCATCCGAGCGGTTCAAAAGTACCGCCGATAAAATTTGTGAAATAATCATCAGCAGCCGTGGCATCTACGCCGCCGGTAATGAATACAGAGAAATACTTCACAACCCAGCCGCCAATAACAGAATAGTATGGGAAAATAATAATCGGTACAATGGCGGCAAGGACTCCGACAAATCCAAAACGCTTATCCAAAGATTTGAAAGCGCCGATGGCGCTCAGTCCGGTTTTCCTTCCCAGGGCAATCTCCGCGGTCATAAGAGTGAAACCAAAAGTGACTGCAAGAATCAGGTAAATCAGCAGGAATGTTCCCCCGCCGTACTTGGCAGCAAGATAGGGAAATCTCCATATATTACCCAAACCGACAGCAGAGCCGGAAGCTGCAAGTACAAAGCCGATCTTGCTTGAAAAATTGCTTCTTTTTGACATAATAAAAATCCTCCTCATGTAAAATGACATTCCAAATAGAATAGAGTTGTGATACTATTGATAGTATGTTATCCTAAATAGAACATAATATAGATATTATCGCATGAAAAGATTGCTGTTTCAAGCAAAATATCAAGAAATGTGAAAGATAAATATATAAAATTTTATAAAGGTTGGGCAGAATGAAAAAAATGATTGACAGGGAGCCCATCTTTGTGGTAGAGTAATATCTGCGTAAGGCAGAAAACAAAGTAGAGTATCCACTCTCACCATAGCACAAGCGGGTGACTATTGGTTTGATATTGAGTATAGAAGTTTTATTTGGAATTTTTATGCGCATAGTAAGGTGGATAGTCTGGAACTATTCATTTTTTTTATTTATGGAGGTGCAAGACAATTAGCGAATTAATGATTAACGGGCAGATTAGAGACAAGGAAGTAAGAGTAATCGGAGAGAATGGAGACCAGCTGGGAATTATGTCTGCGAAAGAGGCAATGAAACTGGCTCAGGAGGCAGAATTAGATTTGGTTAAGATTGCTCCGAAGGCCCAGCCACCGGTATGCAAGATTATTGATTATGGCAAGTACAGATATGAACTTGCAAGAAAAGAAAAAGAAGCGAGAAAGAAACAGAAAACAGTTGAAGTGAAGGAAGTGCGTCTTTCACCGAATATTGACACAAACGACCTGAATACGAAAGTAAATAATGCCAAGAAATTTATTATGAAGGGCAATAAGGTTAAGGTTACACTGCGTTTCAGAGGACGTGAGATGGCACATGTACAGCAGAGCAAGCATATTTTGGATGATTTTGCCGCATTGCTGGGGGATGTTGCTGCAATTGAGAAGCCTGCAAAACTGGAAGGCAGAAATATGAGCATGGTTTTAACTGAAAAACGTTAAAAATACAATATTAAGAATCGAAGGAGGAGCATATTATGCCAAAAATCAAAACAAATAGAGCTGCTGCAAAGCGCTTCAAAAAAACAGGTACAGGAAAATTAAAAAGAAATAAAGCTTATAAGAGCCATATCTTAACAAAGAAGTCTACAAAGAGAAAAAGAAATCTCAGACAGGCGACGATTACAGACGCAACAAATGTGAAAAATATGAAGAAAGTATTACCGTATCTGTAAGATGAAGGATTGAAGGAGGAATAAGACATGGCAAGAATTAAAGGTGGACTTAACGCAAAGAAAAGACATAATAGAACATTAAAATTAGCAAAGGGATATAGAGGAGCACGTTCAAAACAGTACAGAGTAGCAAAACAGTCTGTTATGAGAGCGCTTACATCTGCTTATGCAGGAAGAAAACAGCGTAAACGCCAGATGCGTCAGCTGTGGATCGCACGTATCAATGCAGCGGCAAGAATGAATGGATTATCCTACAGTAAATTTATGCATGGATTAAAAGTGGCGAATGTAGATATGAACAGAAAAATGCTTGCAGAGATGGCTGTAAATGATGCAGAAGGATTTGCAACACTTGCAGAACTTGCAAAGAGCAAGCTTGCTTAATTTTTTTTATAGGGAACGTAGTTCCTATGAAAAAATAAGGACCGTGCTGCAAAAGCAGCCGGTCCTTTAATTTCGTATATTCTTACGGTATTCGGAAGGTGTCATGCGTGTAACGGTACGGAAATGGGAAGTAAAAGTATTTGTCCTTTTGAATCCACACATGTTTGCAATCTCCTTGATTGTGTAATCAGTCGTTTCGAGTAAAACTTTTGCCTTCGCAATCCGAAGCCGCAGAAGATAGCTGTAAGGTGTTTCACCTACTACCTTTTTGAAGGCAGAAATAAAATATGTTTTTGATAAATGGCACATACCAGCGAGAGTCTCCAAGTCTAAAGATTCTGTGTAGTGTTGGTTTATGTAAGCTGCAACCTGAAGGATTCCCTGCTGGTACTGGGGGAAATTTACATTATCGCTTCGTTCTTCGGAAAATGCTGATTCCAGGAACGAAGTCGTGATCAGTGCAGCTAAATGGTGAAGCTTTTCTCTGTCACAGGCATTACCACTGTCAAATTCAGATTTAAATAAGTGGATATAAGCTTTTTGTTCAGGTGTAAGCTTAAAGGAAGAACGGAATTTCTTGCCGCTATATTGTTTTTGCTGCATGATTTCTTCCAGAAAAGCTTTGTCAACTACAATATTATCATAGCTGATATTTGTGACAAGAGATTTAAAACCATGTTCTTTTCCGCTGTGTACAGGGTGAATGTAACCTGCCTCTCCAAAATAAACTGTATCCTCACGCAGGAGAAGAGGAATCGGACCATAAGGAATCAGAAATTCATAAGCATCGTGTTTGTGTCGGTATGGCCCGGAAGTACATTCTGGTGAATCGTGAAAAAAGGCAATGGATAGTACTTCGCAATAATAGTGGTCACAGTTCCTGCTTAAAAAATTCTTATCAACATGGTGGGCGGAAAATAAATGCATAGGCTTTTTCATAATAACCACTCCTTTTGCTTTTAAAATACCATTATAAGAATAACATAAGAAGAAAATTAAGTGCAATAAAAATACTCGGAATGTTAATGTTTGTTCGGAATATTAGGATGATATTTTTATATGATGTGAAAAAAAGCTCTTGACAATCGTAATTTGGAGTGATAAAGTTTTTTTAAACCGATGAGGAAGAGTGAGTACTTATGGTATGCTGCCTTACAGAGAGCTGCAGATGGTGGAATTGCAGCAGGTCAGAGCTTTAAGGAATGGGCTTCTGAGGGCGAACCGAAATGATAGTAGGTAAGACGGAGAGAGAACTTCGTTAACAAAGACGCATATGATAGTATGCATGAGTGGATATATTCAGATATATCAAGCCGGGTGGCACCGCAGGAGTATAATAGCTCTTGTCCCTGCAATAGAAATTGTGTGGGATAAGAGTTTTTTTGTTGTAAAACTTTTGTCCCGGAAAATGAAAGGAGAAAAACAAAATGAAAGATCAAAAAATCCCTTACAAAATTTATCTGGAAGAAAGTGAGATGCCAAAGTCCTGGTATAATGTACGGGCAGATATGAAAAATAAACCGGCACCGCTTTTGAATCCAGAGACTTTAAAACCGATGACTGCAGAAGAATTGTCAGGCGTGTTCTGTGAAGAACTGGTAAAGCAGGAATTGGATAATGATAACCGTTACATTGACATTCCGCAGGAGATACAGGATTTTTATAAGATGTATCGTCCGGCGCCGCTTGTAAGAGCATACTGCCTGGAGGAAAAGCTTCAGACTCCGGCAAAGATATATTACAAATTTGAAGGAAATAATACTAGTGGAAGCCATAAATTAAATTCTGCTATTGCGCAGGCTTACTACGCAAAGAAACAAGGACTTAAGGGTGTAACGACGGAAACTGGTGCAGGACAGTGGGGAACAGCGCTTTCCATGGCATGTTCTTATCTTGATTTGGACTGCAAGGTATTCATGGTGAAATGCTCTTATGAACAGAAGCCATTCCGGCGTGAAGTGATGCGTACGTATGGTGCAAGTGTTACTCCATCACCTTCTATGGAGACAGAAGTTGGAAAGAAAATTCTTGCGGAGCATCCAGGAACAACAGGAAGTCTTGGATGTGCGATTTCAGAAGCCGTAGAAGTGGCTGTAGGAAGTGAAGGATACAGATATGTACTCGGCAGTGTATTGAACCAGGTATTGCTGCACCAGTCCATCATCGGAATGGAGACAAAGATTGCATTAGATAAATATGGAATCACACCAGATATTATTATTGGATGTGCCGGAGGCGGTTCTAACCTCGGCGGCTTGATTTCTCCGTTTATGGGTGAGAAATTAAGAGGGGAAAAGGATTATCATTTTATAGCGGTAGAACCGGCATCCTGCCCAAGTCTTACAAGAGGCGTATTTGCATATGATTTCTGCGATACTGGAATGGTGTGCCCGCTGGCGAAGATGTACACGTTAGGAAGTGGCTTTATTCCATCAGCAAATCATGCAGGAGGACTCAGATATCATGGAATGAGTTCTGTTTTGTCGCAGCTTTATGCAGACGGATATATGGAGGCACGTTCTGTAGAACAAACAGCTGTCTTTGAAGCAGCAGAGCGCTTCGCAAGAGTAGAAGGTATTCTTCCGGCTCCGGAAAGCAGCCATGCAATTAAGGTAGCTATTGATGAGGCGTTGAAGTGTAAAGAAACCGGAGAAGAGAAGACGATTGTATTCGGATTAACCGGTACAGGATACTTTGATATGGTAGCATATGAGAAATTCCACAATAAAGAGATGAAAGATTATATTCCGACAGATGAAGATCTTCAGAAAGGTTTCGATGGAATCCCTAAATTCCCGGGAAATATGATGTAAAAATGTGGACAGCCCGCCGTGTGGCGGGCTGTATTATAGATATTAAAAAATCATTATGCTTTTTCGGCTTTGGCAAACAAAAGAAATCCAATCAGAAACATGGCGGAAAGTGAACCGACACCGGCGCTTGGACTGCCTGTAAGCTGACTGATAAAGGATACAAGAAAAGTGCCGAAAAATGCAGCGCCTTTTCCGCAGATGTCAAGGAGTCCAAAGTATTCCCCTGATTTATCTGCCGGAATGATTTTGCCAAAGTAGGAACGTGACAGGGCCTGAATAGCGCCCTGGAACATGCCGACCAGTACGGCGAGTACCCAGAAATCAAATTGTGAATCAAGTTTTATGGCATATAAGGCAATACAAAAATAAGCAAAAATACAGATTTTGATCAGTCTTGCCGCAGGCTGTTTTTTGGAAAGCCGGCCGAAAATCAATGCACATGGAAATGCTACGATCTGGGTTACAAGGAGCGCCAGTAGAAGTCCGGTGCTGTCGAGACCGAGAGACTGGCCATATGCAGTTGCCATGTCAATAATTGTATAGACGCCATCAATATAAAAGAAAAATGCCAGAAGAAAGAAGAAAATCTTCTTTTTATGTGTAATTTCTTTTAGCGTTTTCCCCAGGCGTGAAAAACTATTCCGAATCACATGTTTTTGGGTGTCAGCGTAATAGAGCTGACGGTAATTTTTAATGAGCGGTACAGAGGTGAAGAACCACCATACAGCAGTGATGATAAATGCAATCAGCATGGCTGATGCCATAGAAAGAGAAAGCTTTTCTGCGTTCAGCACAATTACCAGTGAAAGGATAAATGGAATGCAGCTTCCGATATATCCCCATGCATATCCGCTGGAGGATACCGTGTCCATCCGGTCCGGCGTCGTGATATCCGTGAGCATGGAATCATAGAAAACAAGGCTGGTAGAGTAAGCGGTCTTTGCTATGACAAAAATAATAAGAAAAATAAGCCAGGAGGAAGTGATTCCGAGAAGTACACAGGAGAGCACTCCTAAAAACAAGGCTGTACAAAATAATTTCTTTTTGAAATCCTTTGTGTCCGCAACGCTTCCAAGTGTCGGACCAAGTGCAGCAACCAGAAGCGTTGATATGGATATGGCATAACCCCAGTAAGCCAGATAGTCGGAAGAGGCAATCTTTGCCGTATCTGCCAGGTAATTAAAATAGATTGGCAGAATGGTGGCTGTCAGAAGTGTGAAAGCAGAATTGCCCACGTCATAGAGTATCCATTGTTTTTCTAAAGACGTCAATTTGAATTTCATAACAGTATCCTCTCATAGATTTATTTAAATAAATAATTCTTCCCATTTTTCGCCTGCGCCGAATGTCTGGGCAAAGCGTGAAGGAAGCGTTCCTTCATGATCCAGTACGCCGGCATACTGCTGAATCAGCGAAGCGGCAACTGTTACGGCTTCTGTATAAAGCTTGTTCAGGAGTATGCAGTATTTTTGGCAGATGTCTTTTGTCTCCGGTTTCATGATAAGTCCCTGTACAGAATCATATTTTCCGAGAAGCTTTAGAGCAAGATAAAGACATTTTCGTTTGCCGTTTCCTGAGACATGAAGTAATTTATGAACCCGGATCATGTCCTTTAGGGCATCAGCGATATTTTCCGGTGTAACAGAATCAAAACAGGGTGAGATGATAATTCCTGCCTCTATTCTAGGATGAATATGCTGAACCGGAATATATTTGGAAGGCTGGATCCTGTCCTTTCTCATAAAATAGCGGTCCAGCTCTGTCTCAATTTCGTTGTGGTCAATGCCGCTTTCCGATGTCATTTTTTCAATATAAGGATGACAGGTACTGTCTAATGCGAAATGACATATGAATCCATATAAATAAGCTTTTAAAGTGTCTGGATTATTTAAACTTTTGTAAATCTCACATGCTTTTTCAAAAAATTCTGTTCCCGGCTTGTCATGCATGGCGAATCCACTCTGGCTCACCGGGTTGGATGACAATGGTTTATAATAGAAGAGAATATCGGGCCCGTGCAGGCCGATATCAAAAAGCTCCCGGTATTTTTTGATTGGTTTTTTGTATACAAAAGGAAGGCATTCGAGCACATCCTTTCCAAAACGATAATGTGTATATGCTGCTGGCATAATAAGAAAACCCCTTTCAAAATTTATTTTTTCCCCAAACTATTTTTATTATCGCATATTCACGGGAAATAGGCTAGAGGATTTTGCAAAAAATGCTATTGAGGATAAATGAGTCTTTCTTCTGTAATATCTTCCAAAACTTCTGAGAGATATTTTTTTGCAATATATTTTGCCATAGGAAGATTCATATCCAGATAATTCCCACAGTCTTTCGCGGATGCACCGGGGACGGCGCCTTCAAATTCTGCGATAAAGGTAAACATCTCTTTCATGAGCGGGACAATATCCATAGAGGTATATTCCCCGGCAAGCAGCAGATAAAATCCGGTACGGCATCCCATTGGTCCGAAGTAAAGTGTTTTGGATTTGTAATCAGGGTGATTACGTAAAAAAGTGGCTCCGAGGTGCTCGATTGTGTGTACCTCTGCTGTGTTCATAACCGGTTCCTCGTTTGGACTTGTGATGCGCAAGTCAAAGGTAGTAACCGGATGGTTCTCCACATCGTCCACACGAGAAACATAAATGCCGGGTTTCAGGCGGATATGGTCTATGGTAAAGCTTGTAATTTTTTCCATTTGTACAACTCCTTTTTAAAATGATTTTTGAATAGTATAACATTTATTTGCCTGTTTTGCAAAAAATGTGGTACAATGGCTTTGGCTGATTGTCACAGGAATGAGGAGGCATAGAATATGAGATTGTACCTTGTAAGACATGGTCAGACAGACTGGAATAAAGAACGCAGGATTCAGGGGCGTGCAGATATTAATTTGAATGAGTTTGGACGGCATCTTGCCCGGGAAACAGGAAAGGGACTGGCGGATATTTCATTTGCAGCATGTATCAGCAGTCCTCTTACGCGGGCGGTTGAGACGGCCAGGCTTATATTAGGGGAAAAGGATGTGCCTGTTGAGACGGATACACGGATTATGGAGATGGATTTTGCCGAGTGGGAAGGAAAGTGCTGTGCGAAAGAACGGTGGGAGCTTCCGGAAAGATTTCAGGATTTTTTTGATGCACCGGATAAATATGTTCCGGCTTCGGGAGGAGAATCCTTTGTCGATATGAAGAAGCGTACGGGAGAATTTTTGAAGGATATTTATGGACGGGAAGCGTACCGGGATAAGAATATTCTTATCGTTACGCATGGCGCCGCGCTTGCAGGGATTCTTAACAATATAAAAGAGAAGCCATTATCGGAATACTGGGGAGTGGGAGTTCATAAAAATTGCGCGGTTACGGAAGTGGAAGTGACAGAAGGGGCGCCGGTGATAATTTCAGAAAATAAAGTATATTATAAAGATGAAGTAAAACCATGGTAATGACTGGAAAGAAAGAGACGGAGGAAAAATTGAAATGATTAATGACAAAAAAGTATTATTTAGCGGAATGCAGGCAACGGGGAATCTTACACTCGGAAATTATCTGGGAGCTTTGAAGAACTGGGTAACACTTAGTGATGAATATGAGTGTTTTTATAGTGTGGTAGATATGCATTCGATTACAGTGAGGCAGGACCCGGCAGTGCTGAGGAAAAGGGCAAGAGCGCTCCTTACCTTATATATTGCGGCCGGACTTGACCCGGAAAAGAACTGTATTTATTATCAGTCGCACGTATCCGGACATGCGGAGCTTGCATGGATTTTGAACTGTTTTACTTACATGGGTGAATTAAACCGTATGACACAGTTTAAAGACAAATCTGCCAAGCACGCAGATAATATCAATGCCGGACTTTTTACGTATCCGGTTCTGATGGCGGCAGATATTCTCCTTTATCAGGCGGATGTGGTTCCTGTTGGAATTGACCAGATGCAGCATCTGGAAATCACAAGAGATATTGCAGAGCGTTTTAATCATATCTATGGAGATGTGTTCACGATACCAGAGGCTTATGTTGGAAAAGTGGGTGCGAAGATTATGAGTCTGCAGGATCCGTCCAGAAAGATGTCCAAGTCTGATGAGAACCCGAATGCGAGCATTTACCTGATGGACGACCCGGATACGATTATACGGAAATGCAAACGTGCGGTGACTGACTCGGAAGCTCAGATCCGTTACCGTGACGAACAGCCGGGAGTGAAGAACCTGATTGATATTTACAGTGCATGTACCGGAGTGTCACCGGAAGATGTTGTAAAAGAATTTGACGGCAGAGGATATGGAGATTTCAAGATGGCAGTGGGAGAAGCAGTCGTGTCTGTACTTAAGCCTCTGCAGGAGGAGGTTGTACGCCTGGAAAAGGATAAGGCTTATATTGATGGCGTGATTAAAAATAATGCGGAAAAAGCCGGATATTTTGCAAATAAGACGTTGAGAAAAGTACAGAAGAAGGTTGGTTTCCCGGAGAGAATACGTTAAATGAAAATTTTTTATTAATGAAAGAGATATAGCAGTGTTTGAATCGATGTTTCAAACACTGCTTTTTAGATTGCAAAAAATTTGAAATGTAGAGTTAAATTGACAAATAAATACAATATTTTTTCGGAAAATGTTAAAAGGATGCAAAAAGAAGAAAATGCTGTCGGTAGTTGACATACTTTTCCGACATCATTTTCTTGCTCCAGGATTTGGCGAAATATATAATATTTTTTGGTGTCAGCAATCATGATGACACATAGAAGGTGTTCCTGCGGGATATAGGATGGCAGATGTTCCTGCAGGCGGGCGGACGATGTCCGCAAGAGTATAGAAAGGAGGATTTATGGAAAATGGGAGAAATAGCTGTGGCAATCGCCGACGATAATGAGAGAATTCTGGATCTGCTTGGCGAAATTATTGACTCTGACAAAGAACTGACTCTGGTAGGCAAGGCGAATAATGGGGAGGATGCATATGCATTGATTAAGGAGAAAAAGCCGGATGTCATGCTTCTTGACCTAATTATGCCGAAGATGGATGGACTGAGTGTGATGGAGCTTGTAAACAGCGACAGAGAGATTACAAAGCGTCCCAATTTTATTGTGGTAACAGCAGTCGGACAGGAGAGGATTACGGAGGATGCATTTCGTAAAGGTGCAAATTATTACATATTAAAGCCATTTCATAATGAGATGGTTTTAAGCCGTATTAAAAATGCAGGAGCTGCAGGACATGCTGACCTGCGTCCGGTGGCGGCCGAAGATATACAGAAGGCAAAGCCGGAGGTGAATCTGGAAGCCCGGGTAACGGATATGATTCATGAGATTGGAATCCCGGCACATATTAAAGGCTATCATTACCTGCGGGATGCAATTATTATGGCAATTGAGGATATGGATGTGTTAAATGCGATTACAAAGGTCTTATATCCGACGGTGGCGAAGAAGCATCATACAACCGCAAGCCGTGTGGAACGTGCAATCCGTCATGCGATTGAGGTGGCATGGAGCAGGGGGAAGCTTGATACACTGGATATGCTGTTTGGTTATACCGTGGCAGGAGGAAAAGGAAAACCAACAAATTCAGAATTTGTTGCGCTTATTGCAGATACGATTCGATTAGAATATAAAAACAGATAATGCTTTTCTTCTGAGAAAAAATGCGGTATAATAAAAAATATCGTAGAATCGGGAGGAAGAAACAATGAAAAAAATACTTTTTGCGACTTCAGAGGCGGTGCCGTTTATAAAAACAGGAGGACTTGCCGATGTTGCGGGATCTTTACCGAAATATTTTGATAAAGAGAAATATGATGTGCGGGTTATGCTTCCTAAGTATCTGTGTATGAAAGAACAGTGGAAAGAAAAATTAACTTATAACAGCCATTTTTATATGGATCTGGGTTGGAGGACACAGTACGTAGGCGTATTAGAAACCGAGTACAATGGAGTAACATTTTATTTTATTGATAATGAGTATTACTTTAACGGCCTTGCACCTTATGGGGATATGTATGCAGACGTTGAGAAGTTTGCCTTTTTCTCCAAAGCTGTACTTAGTGCACTGCCGGTGATCAATTTCAGACCGGATATTATCCACTGCCATGACTGGCAGACTGGGCTTGTCCCTGTTTTTCTGGATAATTTCCGTTATTCAAATGAATATTACCGTGGGATTAAAACGGTTATGACTATACATAATCTGAAGTTCCAGGGGACCTGGGACCCGAAGAGAATCAGAGATATTACAGGACTTCCTCAGTATTATTTTGCGCCGGATAAGCTGGAGGCTTATAAGGATGCGAATTACCTGAAAGGCGGAGTCGTGTATGCAGATAAGATTACAACAGTAAGTAATTCTTACGCAGAGGAGATTAAGACGCCATTTTATGGTGAAAAACTGGATGGACTTATGAATGCGAGGTCAAATTGCCTGTCAGGTATTGTAAACGGAATTGATTATGAAGTATTTGATCCTCAGACAGACAAATGTATCGTAAGGAATTACAATGCGGATAATTTCCGCAAAGAGAAAATAAAGAATAAGATAGCACTTCAGAATGAGCTTGGACTTGAGCCGGATCCGAAGACTATGATGATTGGTGTTGTATCAAGACTGACCGACCAGAAAGGTTTTGACCTTGTTGCATGTGTTATGGATGAATTATGTCAGGATGCGATTCAGATTGTTGTACTTGGAACCGGAGAAGAGCAGTATGAGAATATGTTCCGTCATTTTGCATGGAAATACCAGGGAAAGGTATCTGCGAATATTTTCTATTCTGAAGAGCTCTCACATAAGATTTATGCGTCCTGTGATGCATTCCTTATGCCGTCACTGTTCGAGCCGTGCGGCTTAAGCCAGCTTATGAGCCTGAGATATGGAACGGTTCCGATTGTCAGGGAGACAGGCGGACTGAGAGATACGGTAGAGGCTTATAATGAGTATGAGAAGACCGGAACCGGATTCAGTTTTACGAATTATAATGCCCATGAGATGATGGCAACCGTCCGCTATGCAGAAAAAATTTATTACGACAAGAAGAGAGATTGGAATAAGATTGTAGAACGTGCTATGAAGAAAGATTTTTCATGGAAGAATTCTGCAAAACAATATGAGGCATTATACGATGAGTTATAAAATTAAAGATACTTTGAAGGATACGGCGCCTCATATATCGTTTGAGATATTTCCGCCGAAGACAGATGCAGGGTTTGAAAGCGTTCTGTCTGCGGCGGAGCAGATTGCTGCATTAAAACCTTCCTTTATCAGTGTTACTTATGGAGCAGGCGGCGGTACAAGCAAGAATACTGTTAAAATAGCTTCCTATATAAAAGAAAAAGGAGTTACAAGCCTTGCGCATCTTACTTGTGTGTCTTCTACAAAGGAAGAAGTACATCAGGTGGTCGGGGAGCTGAAGGAGCATGGAATAGAAAATGTGCTGGCGCTCCGGGGAGATATCCCGAAGGATGGTGCATTTCCTCTTCCGAACCAGTATCGGTATGCATGTGAGTTGATTGAAGATATTAAGACGCAGGGAGATTTTTGTATCGGGGCGGCATGCTATCCGGAAGGCCATGTGGAAGCCGAGCATAAGAAAGATGATATTATGAATCTGAAACATAAGGTGGATTGCGGTGTGGATTTTCTGACAACGCAGATGTTTTTTGACAATAATATCTTATACAACTTTTTATACCGGATTCGTGAAAAAGGAATTACAGTTCCGGTACTTCCCGGGATTATGCCGATTACGAATGCAAAGCAGATGAAACGGACACTGGAATTGTCCGGAACAGCACTTCCCCAGCGTTTTGTGGCGATTTTAGACAGGTTTGGGGATGACCCGGCTGCGATGCAGCAGGCAGGAATTGCATATGCGACCGATCAGATTATTGATTTGATCGCAAATGGTGTGAATCATATACATGTATATTCCATGAATAAACCGGAGGTTGCCGGAGCGATTATGAAGAATCTTTCAGATATTGTGAGGGTGTAACGAGGTAAGAATGGATACGAGAGTGAGAGAAGCCGTTCGTTATCTGGGATATGGAAGACATGCGGTAGATGACACGATTATGACACTTATTGAAAGTTCATTTGCAGAGCTGGATAAGATTGTACAGTATCGTATCATCTATCGCATCTTTGAGTTAGAGGTGCCGGACTCAGATAATGTGAAAATAGGGGAACTGGAGATTAGAAGCAGGAATCTGGCAAAGAATCTGAGAGGATGCGGCCAGGCGGTTATACTTGGCGCAACTCTTGGTATAGAGGTGGATTTCCTGATGAAGAGATATTCGCTGATAGAGATGTCAAGAGCAGTTGTGCTGCAAGCATGTGCAGCCGCCATGCTGGAAGAATATCTTGATGAGTGGCAGAAGGAACTGTCAGGGAAAATGAGAAAAAAAGGATATTATCTCAGACCCAGGTTCAGTCCTGGTTATGGGGATTTTAGTATTGATTATCAGAAAGATATATTAAGAATGGCAGACACAGCGAGAAGGATTGGACTCTCCATAACAGATGGAAATATGCTTACCCCGTCCAAATCTGTTACGGCTGTGATTGGGATGAGTACGGAGGAGACAGCCTGTCACAGAGCCGGATGTGAAGCATGTGAAAAGAGTGACTGTATATATCGAAGGAGCAGCGTATGATATTAGAAAGACTAGGAAAAGAATTAATCTATTTTGATGGCGGTACAGGAACGCTTTTACAGGAAAAGGGCATGAAGCCGGGGGAATTGCCGGAAATATGGAATCTGACTCATGCAGAAGAGATGATTGATATTCACAGGAAATATTATGAGGCTGGAAGTGATATTGTACTTACGAACACATTTGGAGCAAATGCACTGAAATTTCATTCTTCTGAATATCGTCTGGAGGACATTGTGACAGCAGCGGTTGCAAATGTAAAGAAAGGCGCCAGCCTGGGGGTGCATGATAACAGGGAGGTTTATACGGCATTAGATATTGGCCCTACGGGAAAGCTTCTAAAGCCGATGGGGGACTTGAGCTTTGAAGATGCCTATGAGGCATTTAAGGAAGTGGCATTGTACGGTGAGCGTGCCGGAGCGGATCTGATTCATATTGAAACGATGAGTGATACCTATGAAGTAAAGGCGGCGGTGCTGGCTGCCAAAGAGAATACAAAGCTCCCGGTATTTGCAACTATGATTTTTGACGAGAAAGGGAAACTTCTGACAGGTGGAGATGTTCCGGCAGTGGTAGCGCTTCTGGAGGGATTACGTGTCGATGCACTTGGCATCAACTGTGGCATGGGACCGGAGCAGATGCTTCCAGTTCTGGATGAGATATTAGAATATGCTTCTGTACCAGTGATTGTAAAACCAAATGCAGGGCTTCCAAAACAAAAGGATGGAGCCGTTTATTATGATGTGACGCCGGATGAATTTGCAAAGGTGATGCGTAAAATTGTAGAAAAGGGTGCAAGTGCTGTAGGAGGATGCTGCGGTACAACGCCGGGGCATATCCGGAAACTGATTCAGAAAACGGCGGATATTCGTGAATGTGCAAAGCGGGAGCCAAAGTGTCATACAATTGTATCTTCTTATGGAAAAGCAGTGCAGCTCGGGGGAAAACCGGTCATTATCGGTGAGCGTATTAACCCGACCGGCAAGAAGAAATTCAGACAGGCATTAAAGGAGCATGATATTGATTATGTGCTGAGAGAAGGTATCAGCCAGCAGGATGCGGGAGCTGATATACTGGATGTCAATGTTGGACTGCCGGATATTGATGAACCGGCGCTCATGCGGGAAATTGTAATGGAGCTTCAGAGTGTGACCAGTCTTCCGCTGCAGATTGATACGGTAGATGGAGAGGCACTGTCTGCCGCCATGCGTATTTATAACGGGAAACCGATGGTGAATTCCGTAAATGGGAAGCAGGAATCTATGGACCTTGTGTTCCCGCTGATCAAACGGTATGGAGGCGTTGTAGTTGGCCTTACGCTTGATGAGAGCGGGATTCCGGATACGGCCAAAGGACGTGCGGACATAGCCGGAAAGATTATTGAAGAAGCAAAAAAATATGGAATTTCCAAGAAAGATATCGTAATCGATGTTCTTGCTATGACGATAAGTTCCGATCCGGAAGGAGCAAAGACGACATTGGAAGCACTCCGGATGGTAAGAGAACGGTACGGTGTATGCACGGTACTTGGCGTGTCAAATATATCCTTTGGACTGCCATTCCGTCCGGCTGTAAATTCGAATTTCTATACTATGGCGATGCAGGCAGGCCTTAGTGCAGGCATCATAAATCCATTGTCAGAAGATATGATGCGTTCCTATTATTCGTTCTGTGCATTGATGAATTATGATAAAAACTGTGAAAAGTATATTGAACGGTACAGTGCGCAGACAGCGGTGCTTAAGGCCCCGGCGGAGGGAGGAGAGATTCCGCTTGGGACAGCGATAGAAAAAGGTCTGAAAGAAGAGGCGCATCACGCAGCATCCCTGCTTGTAAAGACGCAGGAGCCGCTTTCCATTATAAATGAGCAGATGATACCCGCACTTGATGCGGTTGGAAAAGGATTTGAAAAGGGGACCGTATTTCTGCCTCAGCTCCTTATGAGCGCTGATGCGGCAAAGATTGCATTTGCGGTGTTGAAGGATGAACTTGGAAAAAGTGGAAAAACTGAGCAGAAAAAAGAAAAAATAGTTCTTGCAACGGTAAAAGGTGATATACATGATATTGGAAAAAATATTGTAAAAGTGCTGCTTGAAAATTATAGCTTTCATGTCATTGACCTGGGGAAAGATGTTTCGCCGGAGGTTATAGTGGAAACAGCGATAAAAGAAGATGTTAAGCTGGTGGGATTAAGCGCGCTTATGACTACAACTGTTGGAAGTATGGAGGATACCATAAAGCTTTTGCACAAGAGAAAGCCAGACTGCAGGGTTATGGTGGGCGGTGCAGTGCTCAACCAGGAATATGCAGATATGATAGGAGCAGATTTTTATGGGAAAGACGCAATGCAGTCTGTTTATTATGCACAAAATATATTAAAGGAGTGAGACGATATGGCATTAGTAATACCAAAAAGCTATGATCCGCATCTGAGCGTGCGGGAGACACAGGAGGCAATCAAGTACATTCGTGATACCTTCCAGAAGGAGCTTGGAAAAGAGATGAACCTGGAGAGAATCTCCGCCCCTCTTTTTGTGGAAAAGAGCAGTGGGCTGAATGATGATCTAAACGGTGTGGAGCGGCCGGTTCAGTTTGATATTGCAGCGATTCCGGGAGAGACGGTGGAAGTGGTACATTCCCTTGCAAAATGGAAGAGAATGGCGCTTTATGAATATAACTTTAAGCCGGGTGAAGGGTTATATACGAATATGAATGCAATCCGCCGTGATGAAGAGCTGGATAACCTGCACTCCTGTTATGTGGACCAGTGGGACTGGGAAAAGGTGATTAAGAAGGAAGAGAGGACAGTAGAGACCCTGAAAGAGACAGTCCTTACGATTTTCAAGGTGATTAAACATATGCAGCATGAAGTCTGGTACCGCTATCCGAATGCTGTGAAGCATCTTCCTAAGAATGTGACATTTATTACAACTCAGGAGCTTGAGGATCGCTATCCGGATAAGACACCGAAGGAGAGGGAGAATCTGATCACGAAGGAATATGGATGTGTATTCCTCATGAAAGTTGGAGATAAATTAAACAGTGGAGTTCCGCATGACGGACGTGCGCCGGACTATGATGACTGGCAGCTGAATGGAGATATTTTGTTCTGGCATGACGTGTTAGGATGCTCATTGGAAATATCCAGTATGGGTATCCGGGTAGATGAGAAATCTCTGGAAGAACAGTTGAAAAAGGCGGGCTGCGAGGAAAGGAAAGAGCTGCCGTATCATAAAATGCTTTTGGATGGAGAACTGCCGTATACGATTGGCGGAGGAATCGGCCAGTCCAGACTGTGCATGCTTCTTTTGAACCGTGCGCATGTAGGGGAAGTGCAGGCAAGTATCTGGCCACAGGAAATGCGGGAAATCTGTCGCCGGAATGATATTTTTCTGTTGTAAACGAAGGAAAATTCAAGTACAATAATAGGTAGATTAATAATATTTTAACAATATATATAGGAGGAACCTACATATGATACGTGGATTGGATACAACAGTCAGAAAGATCAGGAGACAGGTGTTCGAAGAGGTTGCAAGGCTGGGCTTTCAGGCAGATGCGGATACTCTGCTTGACGGTATGGAAGCGATTCCATTCAAGATGGTCAATGACGAGACAAAATACAGAGACAGTATATACCGTGCCCGTGCGATTGTAAGAGAGCGTCTGAGACTTGCGATGGGTCTGTCGCTTAGACCGGAAGATAAACCGGTACATTTAACAGCGGGCGTAGAGGGAAGCAATATTGCTGAAAAATATTATGAGCCGCCGCTTATGCAGGTGATTCCGTCTGCATGTATGGCATGTGAAGAGAAAGGATATGAAGTCAGCAATATGTGTAAAGGATGTCTGGCGCATCCTTGTATGGAGGTGTGTCCGAAAGGCGCGATTTCCATGGTTGATGGAAAGTCTTACATAGACCAGGAGAAGTGTATTAAGTGTGGAAAATGTAAATCTGCCTGTCCATATGATGCAATTGCTCAAAAAGCGCGTCCATGCCAGCAGGCATGCGGGGTAGGTGCGATTGAGACTGATGCAGTCGGGCGTGCAAAGATCAATAATGATAAATGTGTTTCCTGCGGAATGTGTATGGTAAATTGTCCGTTTGGAGCAATTTCTGACAAGTCGCAGATTTTCCAGCTTGCCCGTGCGCTTGCACAGGGCGATGAAATTGTGGCTGAGATCGCACCGGCATATGCAGGGCAGTTTGGAGACAATATTACACCAAGAAATTTAAAAGCGGCTCTGCAGGAGCTGGGATTTTCGGAATTCTATGAGGTTGCTCTTGGTGCAGATATCGGTGCTATTGCGGAGACGCATCATTATGTGGAAAAGGTGGTAACAGGAGAACTTCCATTTCTGCTTACGTCCTGCTGTCCATCCTGGGCGATGCTTGCGAAAATTTATTTCCCGGATTTGATTGACGAGGTATCTCAGGAGCTGACGCCGATGGTCGCAACTGCGCGTACGATTAAGAAAGAGCATCCGAATGCGAAGGTTGTCTTTATCGGGCCATGTGCCGCGAAGAAGCTGGAAGCTATGAGAAGAACCGTGCGGAGCGATGTTGATTTCGTTGTGACCTTTGAAGAGCTTCAGGCAATGTTTGATGCGAAGGACATAGACCTTACGAAATATGAAGCTGAGTCTTCCTTCCACAATGCAACCGGAGCCGGACGAGGCTATGCGGTTGCCGGAGGAGTTGCGCAGGCGATTGAAAATTGTATTAACGAGTATTATCCGGGTACGGAAGTAAATATCGAGCATGCGGAAGGTCTTGCAGAGTGTAAGAAGGTGCTTGCGCTTGCGAAAGCCGGAAAGATGAACGGATGTCTGATTGAAGGTATGGGATGTCCGGGTGGATGTGTGGCAGGAGCCGGAACGAATATTCCTGTAGCGAAAGCACAGAAGAAGATTAAAGAGTTCGTAAAAGCATCTACGAATCCGCTTCCGCCGAAAGAGCTTGCGGAAATTGAGCTGAAATAAGACTTCTGCTAAAACATGAAATTGAAAAGTCCCGCCGTTGACAAACGGCGGGCTTGTTATTATAATAATTAGTTAGTTAAACTTGTAGGAGGATATTATGCAGAAATACGGAGTAAATGAACTGAGAAGAATGTTTCTGGAGTTTTTTGAAAGCAAGGAACATCTGGCAATGAAGAGTTTTTCACTGGTGCCTCATAATGATAAGAGCCTGCTTCTTATTAATTCCGGTATGGCGCCGTTAAAACCATATTTTACAGGACAGGAGATTCCGCCGAGAAGAAGAGTTACGACCTGTCAGAAGTGTATCCGTACCGGAGATATTGAAAATGTAGGAAAGACAGCGAGACACGGCACCTTTTTTGAGATGCTTGGTAATTTCTCTTTTGGAGATTATTTTAAAACAGAGGCGATTCACTGGACATGGGAATTCCTTACAGAAGTAGTAGGACTTGACCCGGACAGATTATACCCGTCTGTCTATGAAGAGGATGATGAAGCGTGGGAAATCTGGAATAAGGAAATCGGAATTCCGCCGGAGCGTATTTTCCGTTTTGGAAAAGAGGATAATTTCTGGGAGCATGGTTCCGGTCCCTGCGGTCCTTGTTCTGAAGTGTATTATGATCGTGGAGAAAAATATGGCTGCGGGAAACCAGGCTGTACGGTTGGATGCGAATGTGACCGTTATATGGAAATCTGGAATGATGTATTTTCCCAGTTTAATAATGATGGAAAAGGCAATTATACAGAATTGGTACAGAAAAATATTGATACCGGTATGGGACTGGAGCGTCTTGCCTGCGCGGTGCAGGATGTAGATTCCATGTTTGATATTGATACCATGAAAGAGCTGCGCGATCATGTATGTAAGCTCGCAGATAAACAGTATGGAGAACAGCATGACACAGATGTTTCACTTCGTGTTGTGACGGATCATATCCGTTCCGTTACTTTTATGATATCGGATGGGATTATGCCTTCCAACAGTGGAAGAGGATATGTACTCCGAAGACTCTTGCGCCGGGCATGCCGTCATGGAAGACTTCTTGGAATTGAAGGGGCATTCCTTGTAGAACTTGCAGGAACTGTGATTGAAGGCTCCAAAGATGGTTATCCGGAATTAGAAGAAAAGAAGGATTTTATCTTTAATGTAATCAAAAAAGAAGAAGAGCAGTTTAATAAAACAATTGACCAGGGTCTTGCAATTTTGTCCGATATGGAAGCAGAAATGGAGAAGAGGGGCGATACCGTCCTTTCCGGTGAAGAGGCTTTCCGGCTTTATGATACGTATGGCTTCCCGATTGACCTTACAAGTGAGATTCTGGAGGAAAAAGGACTTACTTATGATGAAGAAGGTTTCAAGAAAGCGCAGCAGGAGCAGCGTGCCCGGTCAGAGGGAACTTTTGGAACACATTCTATGTCAGGTAAGGATGCAACTGTTTATGACGAGCTGGACCCGTCTCTTGAGACAGAATTTGTAGGCTATGATAATCTTGTATATCAGTCAAAGGTAACAGCGCTTACAACGGAAGATGAGGTAACAGATGCACTTTCTGACGGCCAGAGAGGAACGATTATTGTGGAGCAGACGCCATTCTATGCAAATATGGGCGGTCAGGAAGCTGACACTGGTATAATCGAGACTGCAGAAGGGCAGTTTGTTGTAGAAGATTGTATTCATCTTGCAGGAACCAAGGTTGGTCATATTGGATATATGGCACATGGCATGATTAAGAATGGAGATACGGTAACTCTTAAGGTGGATGAAGAGACAAGAAGTCTGTCAGCAAGAAACCATAGTGCAACACATCTTTTACAGGCGGCTCTCCGTCAGGTGCTTGGTTCACATGTTGAGCAGGCAGGTTCTTCTGTAAATGCGGAGAGACTCCGGTTTGACTTTACACATTTTTCTGCAATGACGAAAGAAGAGTTAAAGAAAGTGGAAAATATTGTAAATGAAAAGATTGCAGAATGTATTCCGGTGGAAGCAGTTAATATGCCGATTGAGGAAGCAAGAAAAACAGGTGCGGCCGCACTTTTCGGAGAAAAGTATGGTGATGTCGTACGTGTTGTAAGCATGGGAGACTTCTCAAAAGAATTTTGCGGAGGTACACATGTGGCAAACACGGGCGTGATTACTGCGGTCAAGATTATATCTGAATCAGGTGTTGCGGCAGGTGTAAGACGTATTGAGGCGCTTACTTCCAAAGGACTTTTGAAATATTATGATGAACTTGAGGAAAAGTTTGCAGAAGCGGCAAAATTAGTAAAATCTACGCCGGATAAACTGTCTGAGAAGCTTACACATCTTCTTGCAGAAAATAAAGCTTTAAACAGTGAGATTGAGAGCCTGAAGAGCAAGCTTGCCCAGGATGCAATGGGTGATGTGTCCGACCAGGTTGTAGAGGTAAATGGGGTTAAGCTTCTTGCGGCGAAGATAGACGGTATTGATATGAATGGATTAAGGGAGCTTGGCGATCAGATGAAAGACAAGCTTGGCGAAGGTGTTGTTGTATTGGCATCTGCCGTAGATGGAAAAGTAAGTCTTATGGCAATGGCTACGAAAGAGGCTGTTGACAAGGGAGCACATGCAGGAAATCTGATTAAGGCAATCGCTTCCCTTGTAGGTGGCGGTGGCGGCGGACGTCCAAATATGGCGCAGGCCGGCGGCAGGAATCCGGAAGGAATGGATGCGGCGATTGCGAAAGTAAAAGAAGTGCTGGAAGGTCAGATATCCTGAAAAAATGCTTGACGTAAATGAAATATGTGCTATAATTCTATGTAGTGCAATAAATATACCCGAACAGTCGTATGATGCACAATATAGGGCTGGAGGGGAGGTTAGGTGTGAGACTATGTCAAATGTAATCGTGAAAGAAAACGAGACGTTGGATAGCGCTTTACGCAGATTCAAAAGAAACTGTGCAAAAGCTGGCATTCAGCAGGAAATTCGTAAGAGAGAACATTACGAAAAGCCAAGCGTAAGACGTAAGAAAAAGTCTGAAGCTGCCAGAAAGCGTAAGTATAACTAATATGTGCAACGAGCAGGGTGCTTCCAGGCATCCTGTTTTTAATTATTATGCATCCGAAAGGAGCTGCCAGTGGCAGGTCCTGCAGGTATATAGAGATTTCTTATATATTCAGAGCTTATACGAAAGACAGAGGGAAACAGGAATGAGGGATTGGAATGGAAAGGGCAGTTTCCGGAATAAACTGCTTGCAGTTTTTCTATTGACATCGCTGCTTCCGATGCTTTTTATGATTTTATTTTCTTATTATAACAGCACAAAGGTAGTGGGAGACAGTGTCGATGAGATGACACAGGTCAATTTGAAACAGACGCAGGTGAATATGGAAGTATGGCTGGATTCTTATGAGGACGTATTGTTTCAGATTTATACGAATGACGAGATTGTACGAATGGCAGAAGAAATTAATGCTGGAGAGAATGTAGCATTAAACAGACAGCATATCCGGAAGTATTTGAGAGGACTTTTTTATACGAAGGATTATATTCAGTCTATGACATTGCTAACGAATAGTGGAACCGTTGCGTTTTATGATAAGCTGACAGCATCAACAGATGAAAATTCCTGGATGTCCGGCTGTGGATATACGCAGGAGGAATTATATAAACTGGTTTCAGGAGATAATAAGATTCATCTGATTTCTACGCAGAAGGCGTCGCAATTTGCAGGGGAGACACATTATCTTTTTCATGTAGGACACAGAATTATTGATTATAAGAATACGGAGGAGCAAGTGGGCGTTGTCATTATCAGTATTGATGAGGAATTGCTCAGAGGAATTTGTCTTGCACTTCAGGAAGAAAATCAGGATGGATTTAATAGTTTCAACTTTATCGTTGACAGGGAAGGGAAAGTTGTCTCTTATGTAAGAGATAAAGAATTGACGAAGCAAATCGTAGACATGAAGCTTCCGGAGAAAGAGAGGGAAGCAGTTTATGAAGAATTTGTAAGACAGACAGGGGTTTTGACAGGAAATGCGATATCCATTTATTCGCAGTATGATGAAGAAATGGGATGGGAGATTGTACATGCTACAAATCAGGCGAAATCTATAGAGATGCTGAAATCACAGCGGACTTTGCTGTTTGTCGCCAGTCTGTTGTCATTGTTCCTGGTTGTTTTCATTATTTTTATTATGACGAACCACCTGACAAGTTCGATTTTAAATATTGTAGGAGTTATGAAGGAGGCAGGGAAAGGCTCTCTTGACGTAAGAGTGGAAAAGAAAAATGGAATGGCAACGGAGATTCGGATGATTGCAGATGGATTTGACCAGATGATGGAAAAACTGCAATTGTCTATCAGGAGAGAAAAAGAAGCGCAGAATAAGAGACGAAATGCAGAGATTAAAGCTTTGGAAGCGCAGATTAACCCGCATTTTTTATATAATATGCTAGATACGATTAACTGGATGGCGATTGACAGAGAAGCTTATGATGTCAGCAATGCAATCGGTTCGCTGGCGTATATATTGAGGTATGGAATTAATAACAGCACTGCAATGGTGACGGTTCAGGAAGAAGCAGAGTGGCTGAAACAGTATATCTTTCTGCAACAGACCAGGCTGAAGAGTACGTTCGTGTGTGATGTGGATATAGAGCCGGAATGTGCACAGATGAAGATTCATAAGCTGTTGCTGCAGCCGTTTGTAGAGAATTCTATTCTGCATGGGTTTGAGAATGTTGACAGGGAGTGCCATCTGGTGATTTCTGTCTGGAGAGAAGCAGACTGGCTGCATATCCGGATAGAAGATAACGGGAAAGGGATGAAACCGGAAATGCTCAGGCAGATAAAGGAAGGAAATGTACAGCAGACATCGGAAAAAAATCATATTGGAATGGAAAATGCGATTACAAGGATTAAGATGTATTATGAAGACAAAGCAAAAATACAGATAGAAAGTGAAGAAGGAGCAGGGACGGTTGTGACACTCTTATTTCCAGCAGATGAAGGAGAAACAGAATGAAGATTATAATTGTAGAGGATGAAGTGAGGATTAAGGAAGGACTTGCAAAGCTGATTAAAAAATTTTATCCTGATTATGAAGTTGTGGCTATGGCATCAAACGGGCAGGAAGGACTGGAATGTATCCGGGAACATATGCCTGATTTGATTTTTACAGATATTCGGATGCCGGTTATGGATGGCCTTGATATGCTGGAATATGCGAGGGAGGAAGGTTCTACGGCAAAGGCAGTGATATTGAGCGCTTATACGGAATTTCAATATGCGCAGAAAGCTATGCGGTTAAATGTTGTGGACTATCTGGTCAAACCAATTGTAATCGGAGAGTTTATGAGGGTTATGAAGCGTGTGGAGGAGGAAGTCAAAAAGGAACAAAAGGAAGTTCCTGGAGAAATGGGGAATCTTTCTCATATACTATCTGCCTTTTTATATGGAACAATGGAGTATGATGTGCAGACGGAGCGTTACCTCGCGAATCAATTTGGGATTACGAAGGGAAAACCATTGATTGTCTTGAACTGCTATCTTGGAAAATTTTATTATGAAAGATGCGGTAAGGCGAAAAAGGAGCTGAATTTCTGGCTTTCATCAAGAGAGGAAATTTCCTGTGAAATCATTGAGGTGGAGAGAGCGAAAAGTCTGGCGGTCATTATATATCAGTATAATACTGTGGGAGAATTTGAAAGGTGGTTTCAGAACCAGATTCTTTTGGATGAAAGGGAAAAAAGTTCCAGTATTTTAAGCTATGGAATGATGGCTGCGGAGTATGTAAATGATATTGGAAGGGCGCATCAGACGTTATTACAATACATGGACTGGAATATTGTGCTGGGAGAGCGTGTGTTGATTTCTTATCCGAAAATAACGAATGTTCAGACTGTTTTTTGTGTTTATCCAATGGGGCTGGAGAAAAGCATGAAAATGGCAGTTTGTTCGTCGGAGCAGTATAAAATAGAGAAAGTGATGCGACAGTTTTTTGCATATTTTAAAAATGGAAAATTGTATGATCCCAAAGAAGTGAAAGAATGCTTTGTAAGGTTTTTGTGGAGTATGATGAGCGTGGTAAAAGAAATAAAGGGAGATGTACTGGAAGGGGTTAAACAGCAGAGGGTGCTGGAAGAGATTATGGCCGCCTGGAGTGTAGACGAGCTGGAGGAAGTCAGTATGAATCTGTTGGAAATGATGCGGCAGGAAGAGAAGGAACCGGAGTTAAGTCTTTCCATTATGCGTGCGAAAAATATGATTCAGGAATTTTATCACATCGGAATTAATTTGGAAGATATCGCGCGTAAGTTAAATGTATCTTCCGAATACCTCGGAACGCAGTTTCGAAAAGAGACAGGTGTTAATTTCAGTGTGTATATCAGAGATTTTCGTATTTCTAAAGCAAAGGAATTGTTGATTGCAACAACACTGAAGCAATACGAAGTGGCGGAAAAGGTAGGGTATTCGGATTCAAAATACTTTGGGCGGGTTTTTAAAGAGGTAGTCGGCCTGTCTCCGGCAGAATATCGGAAAGCGAACAAATAAATAGACGGAGGCATATATGAGAAAGAAGAGAATCAGTTTTTTCCTGTGCTCGGCAATATTTGTGGTAATATTGACAGGATGTGGCGGGCAGACAGAAAACGTGCAGGAAAAAGAGGCGAAAGAAATAAAGATATGGTATTACTGGGAAACAGAAGGGCATCAGGAGGGATTGAATAAGATTATTGATGATTACAATGCTTCTCAGACAAAATATAAAGTAAAATCTGAATATGTGCCATTTGCTGATTTTAAGAAACAGCTCTCAATCCGGGCTTCTATTGATGATTTGCCGGACTTGGTGATTGTTGATTCGCCGGATCATGCATTTTATGCAAAAAAAGGGATTTTTGCTGACTTGACAGATAAATTTGATGTGAGTGGATATTATGAGGCGTCAGTAGCTTCCTGCACGCTGGATGATATTTTATATGGAGTCCCCTTTGGGTGTAATTGTCTGGGACTTTATTATAATGAAGATATGTTGAAAGAAGCTGGTGTGCCGGTTCCGCATACATGGGAGGAATTAAAATCAGCAGCATTGGCGCTGACGGAAGGGGATGTAACAGGGTTTGCGATGAGCTGTGTGCAGAATGAAGAAGGGACATTCGGGTTTATGCCGTTTCTGTGGTCTGCAGGTGCGTCTTATGATACGATGGGAAGCGAAGGTGCGGTAGAGGCGCTGTCTTTGTTTCAGGAGCTTGTGGCATCCGGAAGTATGCCAAAAGAATGCATCAACTGGACACAGGCAGATGTTATGAGCCAGTTCGAGTCCGGTAATATTGCGATGATGATTAATGGACCCTGGCAGATTCCGACAATGGAGAAGGATGTGGCAGATATAAACTGGAAGGTGACAATGATTCCGGCAAAGCAGAATATGGTTTCAGCAGTCGGAGGAGAAAATTATGCTGTGATTGCCGGCGGGGATGAAAAAGGAGCGCTTGCATTTCTGGAATATGCAACAAAAGAAGAAAGCGTCAAATATTTGATGAAATCTCTCGGGTATATTGCAGCGCAGAAGGAAATTGCAAAGATACAGTTCACGGAGAAAGACAATGAGGCCTATCAAGTGTTTACAGAAATTTTAGGTTATGCAAAGGCAAGGGGGCCGCATGAGAACTGGCCGGAGATTTCCGATGCGGTATCACAGGCTTTAAATCAGGTGATAGTGGGGACAAAAAGTCCTTCTCAGGCGGCATACGAGGCCCAAATCAAAATTAACAGTATTCAGGAGGAAGGGAAATGAGAATCAGAGGAGAAAGGAACAGAAAGTTCGGACAGATATTTTCGAAAGCAGCAGCGGTTGTTATGGCGATATCTATGTTGTGGACATGCATACCGCAGACTGTATCGGCAGAAACAGAGCCGGCAGGACAGGAGCAGGACGCAGTTGTTCCGGTTCTCGAAGCGCAGACCAGACAGTCACAAGAGCAGACATTTGTACATCCGGGAATGTTACATACAGCAGAAGCTTTTGAGAAAGCGAAGCAGAATGTGACGAATCAGGTTCAGCCGAATCTGGATACATGGAATGTGTTGTTGAATGACGGGTATACAAAGGATGCCGGCTGGGCACGGCCATTACAAACTGTAGTCAGAGGAGGAACCGGTCAGAATTATGCGCAGTTCTATATTGATATTACCCGTGCATATCAGAAGGCATTGGCATGGAAGGTTGGGGATATCGGTTATTATGGCGACCAGGCATGTTCTATTTTGAATTCATGGTCTGCTACGATGACAGGGATAGCCGGTAATGCAGACCGTTATCTTGCGGCAGGTATTTATGGATATGAGCTTGCCAATGTAGCAGAAATTATGAGAGATCATCCTTCTTTTGACAAGGAGGCAATGGATAACCTTTTGTTAAATGTTTTTTATCCGATGAACAACTGGTTTCTGAGAAATCATAATGATGCACATTTTGGAAATTACTGGGCCAACTGGGATTTGTGTAATATCGCATCCATAATGGCAATCGGAATCTTTACTGACCGGGAAGATATTTATAACCAGGCGATTGAATATTATAAATCAGGAATGGGAAATGGTTCTTTATATAATGCAATGCCGTTTGCTTTTGATAATGGTATGGCACAATGGCAGGAATCCTGCAGGGATCAGGGACATTGTACATTTGGAATCGGCCTTTGTGCTGCAATCTGTGAAATGGCTTGGAATCAGGGAGATGATTTATACAGGCTGTCTGACAATCGTTTCCTGAAGGCGGCGGAATACGTGGCGGCATATAACAGTGGAGTGGAAGGTCTTCCATTTGAATCATATATAAGGTATTCCGGACAAAAGGGAAATATTGAAAATTGGGGTTTGTTAAGTGGAGCCGGCCGTGGCTCCTGCCGTCCAATCTACGCTATGATTTATAATCATTATGTGAACCGTAGGGGATTGGAAGCGCCGCATCTTAAAAATATTTTATTTCCGAATAATGGTTATATTGTGGAGGGAAATACCCGGAAAGGAGACGAGCTGGGCTGGGGGACATTGATGTATGCCAACTTGGATGAAAGAATAGAAGACGTGCCTGTCCAGGGATTTTTTGCGGATGGAATATACAGAATCCGTTCAGGCTTTACCGGGAGATCTCTGGTCGTCAATGAAGAGGGCAATCTGTTATCAGCGGATACCGGAACAAGAGAAGATGAGTGGTGGAAGCTGGAAAACCTTGGGGACGGCGAGTATATTATTACGAATATGCTCACGAACAAGGTGATGCAGATCAATGATAAAAGCTATGCACAGGGCGCCGTGATTGGCACCGGAGAGAAGACAGGGGAGCTGAATCAGAAATTCGGGTTTGCAAGAAATAGTAACGGTACATACCGTCTGGTTTCTTCTATGACGACTTATGTGGCAGGGATTGCCGGTGACACTACGGCAGAGAATGCGGCGATCATTCAGTGGAAAATCAATGGCAACACGGGACAGAGCTGGATATTAGAGCGAAAAAGTGAAGTGCTTGCAGGCTTTACTTTTGATGATGAAGACACGGGATTTACAGATGGAAACGGCGTGGCAGAAGGAGGACACAGCCTGCAGGAGCATGATGGGGGAAATGCGCTGTATCTGAATGGAACATCGGATTTCCTAAAGGTATCAGCAGAAAATGGAGAAAGTCTGCTGACAGGCGTAAAAGAACTGACAGTATCCTTTCAGGCAAAGCCGGAGGGCGGCAATCAATGGCTCTTTTATGCTGCACCAAATGAGGAGATGCAGACAGGGCAAAATGAAACGTATCTGGGTATTCTGCAAAATGCAGATGGAACTGTGAGCATAAAGCGGTATAAAAATCAAGGTGAAAACCCGGCAGACGTATCTGCAGCAGTAGATGTAAATGCGGACGGCTGGTATTATATGACTGTCGTTTATACAGAAAATGAGACGATTCTTTATGTGAATGGAGAAGAAAAGACAAGACAGTCCAGCGAATATCCACTTGCAGATATCCTGGGTGATAATAGTATTCTGTATATAGGAAAAGCAAACTGTGGAGACGGAGAATATTATCAGGGACTGATTGATAACTATACCATTTACGGACGGGCGCTGACTCCAGAAGAAATTAAGGCAGAGGCTTCCCGGTATGTAGAGGTACCGGATATTCTGGCACAATTTACTTTTGATGACAAGGAGACTGGCTTTACCAATGGATATGGTGTGGCAAGTGGCGGATATACTCTGAAAAAGCATGGGAAAGGAAATGCATTATATCTGGATGGGATTGCGAATTTCCTGGAGGTAGAGACGATATACGGAACAAGCCTTCTGAATCATGTAAAAGAAATGTCGGTATCCTTTCAGGCAAAGCCGGAGGGAGGCGTGAACTGGGTGTTCTATGCGGCTCCGGATGAGAATACACAGGCATATCTGTATGAAAAGTATCTGGGGATTATGCAAAGTACAGATGGAACAGCAACCGCTCAACGCTACAAGAATCAAGGGGCAAGGCCTGCAGACACAGTGGCATCGGCAAAGGCGGATTCTTCCGGATGGTATGATGTGACGGTTGTTTATACAGAGACAGATACAATCCTGTATGTTGACGGAAAAGAAGTGGCAAGGCAGTCCGGCCAATATGCACTTTCAGATATCCTCGGTGAGAATAGTATTCTTTACATTGGAAAGGCAAACTGGGGAAAAGAAGAATATTACAAAGGGCTGATTGACAATTATACGATTTATGGATATGCCCTAACACCAGAAGCGATTCAGAAATCTGCGCTGCAGTCTAAGACAGAGGAGATTGATCCTTCAGAGTCCGTCAGATACACAGAAGAAACGTGGCTGGTATATGAGAAGGCTCTTAACAGTGCGAAAGAAGTACTGGCTAATAGTGCAGCGACACTGGAGGAGCTAAGTGCGGCGGCTGACGCCTTAGATGAGGCCAGGGCAGGACTAAAACGACCGGAAATACTGGCGGATTTTACTTTTGATGATGAAGAAAGTGGCTTTACAAATGGGTACGGTGTTGCATCCGGTTCCTACAGCTTACAGGTTCATGGAGAAGGGAATGCATTATATCTGGATGGAACCTCGAATTTTCTGGAGGTAACAGTGAAGGATGGAAGCAGTCTTTTGACAGATGCAAAGGAATTGACTGTTTCTTTCCAGGCGAAGCCGGAGAAGGGCGCCAATTGGCTGTTCTATGCGTCCCCTGACGAAAAGAAGCAGAAGTTTGCAAATGAGAAGTATCTGGGTATCCTGCAAAATATAG
Organism: uncultured Lachnospiraceae bacterium; assembly: GCA_937950565.1. Lineage (GTDB taxonomy): Bacteria > Bacillota > Clostridia > Lachnospirales > Lachnospiraceae > UBA7109. Next base: position 5,404 of record CALFCS010000134.1, on the reverse strand, counting down.
ATGGGACAGCAACTGTTCAGCGGTATAAGAATCAGGGCGAGAGACCGGCAGATACAGTGACTGCGGCAGAAGCAGATGACTCCGGCTGGTATAATCTGACGGTTGTCTATACGGAAGAAGAAACCATCCTGTATGTGGATGGAAAAGAAGCAGCAAGGCAGTCCGGTACATATGCACTTGCGGATATTCTCGGAGAGGAAAGTGTCCTTTATATTGGAAAAGCAAATTGGGGGAACGGAGAATATTATAAAGGATTTATTGACAATTATAAAATCATCGGCCGGGCGCTGACCCCGGAAGAGGTTGCAGAGCAGGCAGGGATGCTGGCTCTTCGGACAGCGGTAGAAGGCGCAAAGGAAGAGCAGAGCTACTATACAGATGAAAGCTGGGAGCCATATAAAGAGGCAGTAACTGCGGCAAAGGCTGTGCTTGCAAAGGAAGGTGCAACGCCGGCAGAGGTTGACGCTGCAGTGCAGAATCTGAAAGAGGCAAAGGCAGCTCTGGAAATTCAGTGTACTGGTACTTATCATGTGAAAAATATCGGGCAGGCAGGACAGGGACTGGTGCCTGACGGTGACAGTAAGAGTGAAGGCAGTAACATAATTACCTGGCCTGGCCAGGAACGGGAACCGTATTACTGGGCATTAAAGCCGGTAGAAGGCGGATACCAGATTGTGAATGCAGACAATGGGCTGGTAATGACATATGCGGATGGAGGAATCAAACAGTATCAGGCAGGTGAAAGAGACGGGCAGACATGGGTGTTCGAGGCTGTAGAAGATGCTGAAAACCAGTACAGAATTAAAAATGTAGCGGGCAATACGTATTTAACCCTGGGAAATACTCTGCTGTCCGGATATTCTCTGTCCGCAGCAGAAAAGAATGAAAGAGACAGCACACAGATCTGGACACTGGAGGCAGCCGATGTATACATTGTTCAGCCGGAGGTGACGAATGGTACAGCAGATCCACAGGTGAAGTCTGTAGCAAAAGGGGCAAATTGTGATTTTACAGTAACCGCAGACGAAGGTTATGAGATCGATTCTATTACTGTAAATGGTACAGCTCTTGATAAAAGTGATTATACAGTGTCAGAAGAAGGAATTGTGACATTTACATTGCGTAATATCACCGAAAATACGTATGTAGTAGTTACGAATGTGAAGAAGAATGCAACAGAATTCTATGCGTGGAAAGAACATGAGACAATGCTGCCTCTTCGAAAGCTAAAAGGACTTTGTGATGCTGATGGTGGTGATATGGAGGCGCTGGATAACAGTGACTGTATAGCGGCCAAAGGCGAGGGAGGAATTGCATTTACCGGAAAAGTGCCGGGGGATATTGTGATTCATTACTCGGATACAGATGGAAAAATTAATGCCATAACGGTGCATGTATATGAGCCGGAGAATAAGGCATATGTTCTGGATTATGGTCTTCCGGTTGATTTGAACCAGGAAGGAGACAGTTGTCTCGGGGTTATGCAGATATCTGGTACAGACAAGTATACTATCCTGGGAGTAAAACCAGAACCGGGAAATACAGGTGTATCCGCAGAGTTCCTGGGAATCCGTTCTCATAAAGAGGATGTAACCACATGGGTAAATGAATATTCTGATGATGCGCAGAATAGTGGAAAATCAACATTAAAATGGAACGGCACAAAGGTAGTTTACACACCGTCCACATTTATGGAAGGCACAGATGTATATGATTATCGTGTAGATGTGAAGCCAGATTTGAATATGAATCTGGATGCAGAGACTTCTACTTCTGCTGAAGGGGTGCGTATGTCAGGTACGATTACGGTAGTTCCGGCGGAAGTAGTATATTATGAAGATGATTTTTCTGCCATAACGGTGAGCGGAACTTCTGAAACGGAAGGAGTTACAAGAGAGCGGCTTCAGTCTAATAATCAGAATGAAGCATATGGATACGATGCAGCATATGTTGAGGATGATATTCTCATACATTATGATTTCTCAAAGGTGGAAGCGCAAAATGGAGAGATTGCTGCAGATTCGGTTGTCCGGGATATGTCGGGAAATGGTTATGATGCAGTGGCTCGTGGAGGCAGCATAAAGGTAAGTGGTGACGTACTGACACTGCCAGGAGAAAATGCAGATACAGCTCCTTATCTAGAGCTCCCCGGAGGATTTGTAAGTGGGAAAGAAGCGCTGACAGTATCTATGTGGCTGAGAAGTGATCGAGTCGACTGGTTTAATTCGGCATTTTATCTGGGGCAGGCAGATGGAAACAAGAGTCAGAATTGGCAGTTGAATCCGCGGACAGACATGAATGTGCTACGGCCGTTTGTATACATGGGGACGGATCCGGGCCTGCAGTTCCCACTAGAAATTCGTGACTGTAAGGCAATGGGTGTCTGGGCATTGTACACGATGACACTGGAACCTGGAAAATGGACGCTTTATTACGACGGAAGAAAGGTTGGAGAAAGAGTAGATCCGTCAATATCCCTTGCAGGTCTTGGAGAAGATCCGGTGGCTTATATAGCAAATTCAGGGTATGCTGCAGATTTTTATCAGGGTGATATCCGCGATGTACGTATTTATGACGGTGCGTTAAGTGAGCAGAGAGTTGTTGAGCTTTATAATGAGACAAAGCTGGATGGAAACCTTTTGTTGCATTATGATTTTTCAACAGTAGAGAAGGAAACAGACGGAACAGTCAACAGTGATGCGGTTGTAGCGGATCTTTCCGGAAATAACAAAACCGGGTATATCAGACAGACAGGTGCGATGGTAAACGGCGATACACTGACATTACCGGGCGGGGCATCTGATAGTGAGGCGGCTTACGTAGAGCTTCCGGGAGGACTTACAAATGGTAAGACAGCAATGACGGTATCTGTATGGATGAGAGATAAGACCACTACAGAGAGAAGCTTTTATGCAATGTACATTGGAAGTAATAATGCTCCATTCCCAACCCGCTACTGGGCATTAGAACCGAAGAAGTCGGATGGAAATATGGAATCAGTTGTTACACTTGGAAGTTTTGGCAATGCAAGATCTACAGCAGCGCCTTCTGTCTCAGATGAGATGAGCCAGTATACAGTCGTGTTGGAAAATAACAAAATGACGCTTTATAGTAATGGAGTGAAGGTAGATGAAAATCTGAATACAGGAATCAATGTTCAGGATCTGCAGGCAGAAATCGGATATATCGGGACGACCCCGTACAGAGCAAACGGTGATGATTATTTTGCAGGAGATGTCCGTGATGTGCGTATTTATGACAGGGCGTTGACAGAAGAAGAGATTAAGGGTCTTTACAGCGACAATGGGGCGGGCCGGAAGGAATACACCCCTGATAGTGCGGGAAGCAGTACAAGGCTTGTCGCAGACAGTGGAGATGCACGTGGAATAATGACCTTTACCTTTAAGGGAACAGGACTTGATGTGGTCGGAAGGACAACCACAGATACAGCGGGTGTTATGGTAATCGTCAGGGAGTCAGATGAGACAGGAAAAGTTGTAAAGAGTAAGATTGTAGATACTTATTATGCAAATGGAAAATTGTATCAGCTTCCGATTATAAGCATGAAAAACCTTTCTTATGGAACTTATCATGTAACAATCAAGGCATTAAAAACGAAGAGTGGTGCGGACCAGACAAATACAAATGACAGTGTCTATATTGATGGTATTCGTATCTACAATCCGGCCGGTTCAGGAAAAGCAGATGAAAATAAAGCGGTTACTGATTTGTATAAGAAGAGCGAATATAGAGCAGATGTTGTTGAACTTAGGGGACTTTTACTTGGTTCTGTGACCTTTAACAATCTGCAGGAGATTTTGGACAAATATGGTACGCAGACAGGAGAATCTACAGACGGGACAGAGGAAAAAACGGTGATAACGACAGCAGAATCGAAGATTACGCTGGTTGGATTTGATGAAACTCTGGGAACGTTGATTTATGGACAGGGAAAGACGCAGGTTGAGAATCTGACCGGTGCGGTTATGGATTCGGTGCCGGTGCTCGAGGATGTGTTGAAATGCGGCCCGAATAATGAGGTCTACCTTGCGAAAGGCAGTGCGGTTGCATTCCGTGCCATTCCGGTCAGTGAAGTGCCTGAGAAGGAAAGAACATTGCAGATTGAAGCAAAGAAGGTTGCGGATGATAAAAAGGATTCGGCAGAAGTCACAATTCCATATCAGACGGATGATGGAGCGTATAGTCCGAAGACAAATAAAATTAAGACTTACACACCGATGTATTATGAAGTGAATATGGAAAAATGTAAAAGATATCCAGACGGTTCCTATCTGGTGATTCTAGCCTCTACCGGAGAGAGCATGGTATCTTTTACAAATATTAAGGTCAAGGGATATGTGCTGGAACAAATAGAGGATGAGGCGTCTGCATCTTCCGGGAAAATTGTTGAAGATACATACAATCTGATGCGTCTGATGTATATGGGTGAGCCGGAAGAGCCGCAAGAACATCCGGATGACAGTAATACAGAGAATCAAAAGCCAGATATCCAGGAACCGGATATCCAGGAACCAGATATCCAGGAGAAACCGGAGGAGCAGCTTCCATTTGTGGATGTTTCAGCGGAGAGCTGGTATGAGCCTTATGTGCGTTATGTGTACGGAAAAAAGATTATGACGGGTCTTGACAAGAGTCACTTCGGACCAGACCAGTCCATCTGCAGAGCACAGTTTGCTGTGATTCTGCACCGTATAGCCGGAAGTCCGGGTGCGAAGTACCAGGCTGTATTCAAGGATGTAACGGATAACCAGTTCTATACGGATGCTGTTATGTGGGCTGCTGGTAAGAACCAGAAAATCATCACCGGATATACAGATGCTTCAAGGAAGGGTTACTTTGGGTCGGCAGATAATATTACCCGCGAACAGATTGCAACTATGTTGTACCGTTATGCAAAAAGCTATAAAGGCTATGACGTAACGGAGGATGGTGATTACAGTCAGTTCCCGGATGCAGGAAACGTACAGGATTTTGCAGGGAAAGCTATGAGATGGGCAGTAGAAAATGAGATGATTAAGGGAAAGACTGTGAATGGACAGCTTGTATTAGATCCGCAGGGAAGTGCAAACCGTGCAGAGTGTGCAGCTGTTATCCAGAGATTTTTGGAAAAATATGAATAGATAGCATGGATAGCTGAAAAGGGCATCCGGGCGGCTGTTGTTACAGACACCCGGATGCTTTTAATTCCTGGTACAGACGGCCGATGGGGAGGCCGACTACATTGTTATAATCTCCCTGGATTCCCTTTACATGGATGGCAAAATCTCCCTGGATTCCATAAGCCCCGGCCTTATCCAAAGGATCGCCGGAGGTGATATAGCTGCGAAGCTCTTCCCTTGTGACAGGATAGAAGGTTACATCCGTTTTTTCATAAAAAGTCCGG
>CALFCS010000133.1 GCA_937950565.1 uncultured Lachnospiraceae bacterium | reverse complement strand
TACCCCCAGAAATACAAATGCCGCCGCTAATAAAATCAGGCCCAGACGGATATTCCGCTGGACCTTTCTTCTCTTTTGCGCATCTGTAAGGGGTCTTCTCCTTTTTCTCTTCTTCATACGCACTCTCCATCATTTTATCCAGACTTATTGTAACACGTTTACCGGATAAAACCATGAATAGTTTTTTAGAAATTTATGAAGATTTTCTGTAGCCGTTTTCTTTATTCATTCACACTGTAGTTTGGCGCTTCTTTCGTAATATGAATATCATGCGGATGGCTCTCCTTGAGAGAAGCAGCCGATATTTTCACAAACTGGCCTGTCCTTTTCAGGTCTTCAATCGTTGCAGCTCCGCAGTACCCCATTCCGGAACGAAGACCGCCCATAAGCTGGAATACGGTATCTTCTACATAGCCTTTGTATGCAACACGTCCTTCCACACCTTCCGGAACAAGTTTCTTCGCATCCGTCTGGAAATAGCGGTCCTTGCTTCCATTTTCCATAGCAGCAATGGAACCCATTCCACGATATACTTTGTATTTTCTTCCCTGATATAATTCAAAGGATCCCGGACTTTCATCACAGCCGGCAAAGATACTTCCCATCATACATACATTTGCACCTGCCGCAATTGCTTTTGTCATATCCCCGGAATACTTAATACCGCCGTCGGCAATAATCGGGATGCCATACTTATCTGCTGTCTCATAGCAGTCCATAACAGCCGTAATCTGCGGAACACCGATTCCCGCCACAACACGGGTGGTACAGATAGACCCTGGTCCGATGCCGACTTTAACAGCGTCAACACCTGCTTTGATCAATGCCTCCGTTGCCGCACCTGTAGCAACATTTCCTGCAATCACCTGCAGTTCCGGGAATTTACTCTTCACCATATCTACCGTACGGATTACATTTGCAGAATGTCCATGTGCAGAATCCATAACAACAACATCAACCTTCGCATCAACAAGCGCCTGCGCTCTTTCCAGGCAATTTGCAGTGATACCAATTGCCGCACCACAGAGAAGTCTTCCCTGGGAATCTTTTGCGGACAATGGATATTTAATCTGTTTTTCAATATCCTTAATTGTAATGAGTCCTTTTAAGTTAAAATCTTTATCAACAATCGGAAGCTTCTCTTTTCTTGCCTTTGCGAGAATCTTCTTCGCCTCTTCCAGAGTAATTCCCTCCGGCGCAGTGATCAGCTCCTCAGATGTCATACATTCTTTAATCCTTTTTGAAAAATCCTCTTCAAACTTCAGATCACGGTTTGTAATAATACCTACAAGCTTTTTCCCTTCCGTAATCGGAACTCCTGAGATACGGAATTTTGACATCAGCTCATTGGCATCTGCCAGCGTATTTTCCGGCGACAAATAGAATGGATCTGTAATAACACCATTCTCGGAACGTTTTACCTTATCTACTTCTTCAGCCTGTGCCTCAATAGACATATTCTTATGGATAATACCAATTCCACCCTGACGAGCCATTGCAATAGCCATGCGATGCTCTGTTACGGTATCCATACCGGCGCTCATCATCGGTATGTTCAGCTTAATTTTCTTTGTCAGATTTGTGGACAAATCCACCTGATTCGGAATCACCTCTGAATACGCAGGTACTAACAATACGTCATCAAATGTAATTCCCTCTCCGATAATCTTTCCCATGATTTTATCCTCTCCTTCCGTGTGTTAAATGCTATGATACAAAATTTTCCTTCTGCTTGTCAATAACTTTTTCATATGTATTTGAAATAATTGTTTCTATTGTATCACGATTACGAAAAAAAGAAAACTCCCATGTGAGAGTTTTCTTTTTTTTATCTTTTATTCCGGATTACATCATGCCCATACCTGCGCCGCCTGCCGGCATTGCCGGAGTCTCTTCTTTAATATTGGCAACAACAGATTCTGTCGTAAGAAGTGTAGATGCAACACTGGTTGCATTCTGAAGCGCACTTCTTGTAACCTTTGCCGGGTCGAGGATTCCACTCTGTACCATATCAACATATTCCTCGGAAAGTGCATCAAAGCCAATTCCAGGATCTGCTTCTGACACTTTA
>CALFCS010000132.1 GCA_937950565.1 uncultured Lachnospiraceae bacterium | reverse complement strand
ACCGGGGAAGTGACCTTTGTGGGGGATGCCTTCGGGGAACTGACGGTGCAGACCACCAATGCGGACGGCAGCATGAGGAGCCTGGGGGACATTCTGACGGACTGCCGGGCGGCGTTCGTGCAGATGTCGGAATCGGAGAAGGCGGCCAATGCGGAGGCACTGGTGGGAAAGAATGCCATGAGCGGGTTCCTGGCGGTGATGAATGCGGCCCCGGCAGATATTGAGAAGCTGAACAGCGCAATCAATAACTGTGACGGCACGGCGGAAAAAATGGCGGCCACCATGCAGGATAACCTTGCAGGGCAGCTTACCATCTTAAAGAGCCAGTTGGAGGAACTGGCTATCTCCATCGGGGAGATACTGATGCCGTCCATCCGGCAGATCGTTGGTTGGATTCAGGGGCTTGTGGACTGGCTGAACGGGCTGGACGAAGGCACGAAGAAAGTCATTGTTACGGTGGCTTTAGTGGCTGCTGCCCTGGGACCGGTATTGATTGTAATTGGAAAAGTGGTCGGCGCTGTCGGTACGATCCTAACAGTGGTCCCGAAGATAGCGGGGGCAGTCTCCGGTGTGATCGGGTTTGTGTCCGGGACGGTGATCCCGGCACTTTCGGCAGTGGTGGCGGCTATCGGGTGGGTTCCCATTGCGATTGCTGCGGTGGCCGCTGTCATTGTCCTGCTGTATAACAAGTGTGAGTGGTTCCGTGATGCGGTCAATGCCGTCTGGACGCAGGTGAAGGATTTCTTTGTTTCCGCATGGGAAGCCATCTGTTCGTTCTTTACGGAGACGATACCGGCGGCTTGGGAGTCCCTGGTGTCATTCTTCCAGGGGATTCCGGCATGGTGGTCCGGGCTCTGGCAGTCGGTGGGTGACTTTTTCGTAAACATCTGGACGGGCATGATGGAGAACCCGGTGCTGTCCGGGATCGTTGACATGATCCGTTCCCTGTGGGAGAATCTTTCAACAGCTTTGCAGGGCATCTGGCAGGGCATCCAGACGGCGGCATCCGGCGCATGGGAGCTTATCAAGAATGTCATCCTGGGGCCGGTGCTTCTGCTGATCGACTTGGTGACGGGAAATTTTACGAAGCTGAAAGAGGATGCACAGAATATCTGGACGAACATCCAGCAGGCGGCTTCCGCTATCTGGTTCGGCATCCGGCAGACGGTGGGTCCCATGGTGCAGGGGCTGGTGAACCATGTCACTATCCTGCTGACCGGGTTAAGGGATTTCATGTCAAACATCTGGTCTGCCCTGTCTTCCGCGGCATCATCCGCCTGGAATGGGCTCAAAAATCTGGTGGTGTCCACGGCATCGAACCTGAAACAGTCTGCGGTGGGGGCTTTCCGGGCAATGGTGTCCGGGATCGGCTCTGCCCTGTCTTCCCTTGGGAGTGTAGTGCAGAACGGGTTCCAGTCTGCCATCAGTTTTATCACGTCCCTGCCGGGGAGGGCTTTGCAGTGGGGGCGTGATTTTATTAACGGGATTGTGGACGGCATCCGCAGTGCCATTGGCAACGTGGTGGGCGTGGTGTCCGATGTGGCAAATACTATCCGGTCCTATCTGCATTTCTCCGTGCCGGACGTTGGCCCCCTGACGGATTACGAGAGCTGGATGCCGGACTTCATGGGCGGTCTGGCGAAGGGCATTGAGAAGGGCCGTGGGCTGGTGAAAAAGGCTGTGGACAGCGTGGCGGCGGATATGACAGTCAGCCCGAAGCTGGCGGATATGCAGGCGGTACAGGCGCAGGGGGCTTCCATGGATTCCATCCGGCAGATGCTTTCCGGCCTGCAGGAGATGTTCGCAGGGATGCAGAACCAGGAGAACATGGGGACTATCTGCATCCCGGTATATGTGGGCGGCACACTGCTGGATGAAGTGGTGGTGAATGCGCAGGCAAGGCAGAACTTAAGGTCAGGAGGGAGGTAGGCATGGCGTTTATACAGTATCTGGTGTTTGACGGGACCCCGCTCCCCCTGCCGGATTCCTATGAGGTGCAGATGGATGACGTGGAGGCGGATTCCGGAGGGGAGACGGAGGCAGGGACTACCCAGCGGGATGTGGTGCGGCTGGGTGTGGTGACTATACCGGTGAGTTTTTCCGTCTCCCCAAAGTGGCTGAAACTGCTGACGGGGTTTAAGCAGAAGGAGAAGATTTGTGTGGAGTATTTTGATACGGAGACGCTGGGGATAAAGCGGACGGAGATGTTCATTGAGGGGTATAAGGCGGCGCTGGTGAAGGATACATCCTATAAGGGGCTGTGGAAGGTGAGTTTTACGCTGAAAGAATTTTAAGGAAATAGGGGATGATTTTTGGCGGGATATTCCGTATAATAGAGGTCAGATTGAAGATAAAGAGAGGAACGCATGATGATTGATCTGCAAGATAAAAATTATTGCCCTGCATTGGAAGAGATTGGAGGGTACATTCATAATCCTATATTTATACAGTTCTGTTCAGAAATAAAGGATAAATATAAATGCAGTGAAAAAATAGAATTTAGTTCCTGCAGCTGGGAGAAAGGCTGGAATGTGAAGTTCAAAAAGGCCGGAAAAAATTTGTGTACCATATATCCCAGAGAGGGTTTTTTTACAGTAATGGTTGTGGTAGGAGGAAAAGAAAAGGAAGCAGTGGAAGCGATTCTACCGGAATGTACTGCCGGATTAAGGGAAATTTACAGACAGACGAAAGCCGGAAACGGGCAGAAATGGCTGATGATCGATCTGGAAGATAAAGAGGGACTGTATAGTGATATTTTCCGGCTTATTGCAGTCCGCAGGGGTCAGCCCGCAAAACATTAAGCGGAAAATATATACAGAGCAGAAAGGATGATTTTTATGGATAACAAAATTACTATCAGGAATGAAAGGATGTCTGATTATGAAAAAGTAGAAAAGATCACAAGGGAGTCTTTTTATAATCTGTACATCCCGGGGTGTGTAGAGCATTATCTGGTGCATACAATGCGCGGACATGAGGATTTTATCCCAGAGCTTGATTTCGTTTTGGAATATGATGGTGAAGTGATAGGAAATATCATGTATACAAAGGCAAGGTTAGTGGATGGGGCAGGGGAGAAGAAGGATATTTTAACTTTTGGCCCGCTCTGTATTTTACCCCGGTATCAAAGGCGGGGCTATGGAAAAATGCTGATGGGACATTCTTTCAGGAGAGCCGCGGAACTGGGATATGATGTCATTGTTATATTCGGAAGTCCCGCTAATTATGTGAGCAGTGGTTTTAAATGCTGTAAAAAATATAATGTGTGTATGGAGAACGGCAAATTTCCGGCTGCAATGATGGTAAAGGAGTTGGTTCCGGATTCCCTTGACGGGAGAAAATGGTTTTACTATGACAGTCCTGCCATGGCGGTCAGTGAAGAAGATGCACAAAAATATGATGATACATTAGAGCCAATGGAGAAGAGATGGCAGGCCGGACAGGAAGAATTTTTTATTATGAGCCATTCTTATGTTGAGGGAGACGCATAATGTAGATATTGGTAATGTTCAATTTGCAGAGTTAGTTATAAATATGTTTGTAAGAGGCATCAGTCAGGAATGGCTGGTGCTTTTTGCTGCCATGCATCCGGAGGGAGCTGCCGGTGGCAGGTCCTGTAGGTGTGGAAAGGGGTGTTTTCATGTATCCGGTGAGCGAGGCGTTCCTGCGGGCGGTGCAGGAAAATACCCGGAGGTATTATTGGACGGGGAGGATTACCACAAAGGGCGGCGCGGTGTATCCGTTTGGGTATGAGGATATCGTGAAAGGGAGCGGCTATATTTCAGCCCAGTGCTGCGGGAGTACGGAGATTGAGCTGGGGACGGTGTATGCGGCGGAAATGGGCATCACGCTGTTTTCGCAGATTGACCGGTATACGCTGGAAGGTGCGCAGGTGGAACTGTCCTACCATCTGCAGGTTGCGGGCGGGAGCTATGAGGAAGTGCCCATGGGCATTTTTGAGGTCAGCGAGGCGAACCGCACGGCGCACTGCCTGGAACTGAAAGCCTATGACCGTATGCTCCGGTTTGAGAAGAGCTTCAATGGGTTTGAGTCTGTGGGAAATGCATGGGCTTTCCTGGAACTGTGCTGTAAGGCGTGCGGCGTGGAGATGGAGAACACGCAGGCGGAGATCGAGGCCATGCCCAACGGGAGGGAGCTGCTTTCCATTTACCCGGAGAATGACATTGAGACGTATCGGGACGTGCTGTACTTTGTGGGGCAGGTGCTGGGCGGCTTTTTCTGCATCAACCGGGCGGGCAGGCTGGAACTGCGGAAGTACGGCAGGTCGCCGGTGATGGAGGTGCAGGGCAGGCACAGGTTTTCCAGCAGTTTCTCTGATTTCATCACAAGGTACACGGCGGTCAGCTCCACGAACCTGCGGACGCAGACGGCGGAGTATTATGCGCTGGAACCAGACGATGGGCTGACTATGAATTTAGGTGTGAACCCGCTTCTGCAGTTTGGCCTGGAAGAGACCAGGAGGCAGCTTTGTGAAAATATCCTGCATGGCCTGTCTGTGGTGAAGTATGTGCCCTTTGATTCCAGCACCATAGGGAACCCGGCACTGGACCTGGGGGACGTGCTGACCTTTTCGGGAGGGCAGGCGGATGGGGAGCAGGTGGCCTGCATCACATCCTTCCAGTGCAGGATCGGAGGGAAGCAGAGCCTGAAATGCGTGGGGAAGAATCCCAGGCTGGCGCAGGCGAAGTCTAAGAATGATAAGAACATCTCCGGGCTTCTGAACCAGATTGAGTCCGGGAAGATTGGCATCCATACGTTTACCAATGCCTCTGCCTATACGGTTGCAGAGAGTAATGTGCGGATCATCAGCATTGAGTTTGCGGCGAAGGAAGAGACCCATGTGCAGTTTTTCGGGCAGGCAGTTGTGGACGTGAGCGCGGTGCAGGAGAGGCGGTCTGCCAGTGCATCGGGGAGCATCGTGGTCCCGTTTCCGGCTGCGGGGGCGGATACAGGAAGCGGGGAAGATGGGGAGAATACCGGGCCGGGAACCGGTGGAGAAACGAACGGAAATGGGGACAGCGGGGGCAGTGCCGGAGATGGCGGCGGAACCGGGGATACCGGGGGCAGTACGGAAGGCATCACTGTGGAGGTGGAGCTTCCGGTCACATGGACGGAGGACGGGAAAGCCGTAGCGTATGTCACCTATGAGTTTAACGATTCGGAAATCCTGGCCCAACATCCAGTGGAGACCTGGGGGAGCGGGAAACACATCCTCTCCCTGTATTATCCTATTGACAACCTTGTGCCGAACATCACAAATACGTTCAACGTATATCTGCGGATGGGAAACGGCACGGGGGAGATCGAGACCGGCGGGTGCATTGCTTCCGTCAGTGGCCAGGCCATGGCTGCTGCGGCCGCCTGGGACGGCACGATCACAATAGAGGAAGATATCTCCCGGATTGCCTTTGGCGGCGGCCTGCATATGAAGCCCTTTGCCGGAGGGATAGGGGTTGAGACTATGGAACTGGTGCAGAAGAGTTATTCTGACAGCATCGGCAGGGCATTGATTGGGGCGTTTGGAAAGCCTTTTGAGATCGGATAGGAAGGAGCTGGCGTGTATGAAGCTGAAAGGGACAATGGTCTTGGAACTGACGGATGAAGCCACTGGGGAAGTGGAGACGGTCACGGAGGAAAATATGGTGACGGAGGCGGTGAACAATATCCTGGGGATGAACCCTATGGGTGTGTTCTATTCGGAGGAAGAGCTGGCGGACGTGATGCCCTGGAACGGGACCATGCTGCCGGTCTGCCCGAACATGATAGGGGGCATCCTGCTGTTCCCTAAGACGCTGGAAGAGAATGCGGGGCATATCTATGAGATGTCGGATAACCTGCCGGTGGCTTATGCTTCCAACAATGTAAATACTACGGCCAACGCCGCCAGGGGGAGCCTGAACCAGACGGAGAGCAAGGCTTTGGAAAACGGGTATAAGTTTGTGTGGGAGTTTACGCCGAGCCAGGGAAACGGCACGGTTGCGGCAGTGGCGCTGACCAGTGCGCAGGGCGGGCAGAACGGGTACGGGAGCCTTGTGGGGGACGCCAGTACCTTTTTGCAGATTAAGAAGCTGGATATCGGGGACCTGGGGAACGCAAAACAGGCGGTGCTGTTTGAGGCGGTGGAAGTGGATTTTGAGAAGGACCTTTTGTATTCCGTCACCTTTGAGGATTCCAGCGTGAGGGTGCGGAAGGTGCGCATCCCGGTTTTCAGCATCGGGCTGAATGAGAAGCTGGATGACAGCACATACACGGTGCTGGAAGACCATGCGGCCGCAACGCAGACCTTCAAATTTTACGGGAGCTATACGAAGTACGGGGAGTTCCTGGACGGGCAGGACGGGTACTGGTACGGGTTTTCCAATGAAGCCAATTCTTCCGGGAATGCGAAGATGCTTTGGGTGAAGATTTCCAAAGGGGATTATTCCGTCACGGAGGGGGAGTGGACGCTTTCCAATGCAAAGCTGATGGCGGTTGGGAGCCGGGACATGACCGGGAGCTACCCGGAGCGGAAGTGCCGGTGCTGTATGCGGAATGGGTATCTGTATGTGCCTGCTTATGACAAAAAGGGAATCTATAAGATCAACACAGCGAACACGGCGGACGTGTCGTTGGTTGGGTTCGGGTTTACGTCCGGGATGAAGCCTTTGTGTCCATCAGGGACCTGTGAGCTGTACCTGACGCTGGTGGGTGACTTGATCGTGGGCGGAGATTTCCAGGTGACGGTGGATGATACGGTCATCCATACACAGGGGAGCGCAAGGCTGGGCAGTGCGGCGACGCCCCTGTTCCAGTATAAGCAGTTCCTTTTGGGATGGGGAGGCAGTTACGGGAATGAGTACCGGCATATGTACCTGCTGATGCCGTACCTTGCCACCATAAACAATCTTTCCTCTGCGGTGGTGAAGGATGCCAACAAGACCATGAAGATCACCTATACGCTGACGGAGGCGGAGAACGCAGGGGTATGAGAAAATGAAAAATAGGATGAGTAAAGGGGGCAGTGCGGCGGCTTTTCGGGGCAGGCCGCTTTTTCCATAGAAAAAAGAAAGTGAGGGCTTTTGACATGAAGGAGTTTGTAAACGTGATAGAGTGCGGGTTTGCGGCCATGGGCGGATACCTGGGCTGGGCGCTGGGAGGGTTTGACGGCTTTTTGTATGCGCTGATCGCATTTGTGGCAGTGGATTACCTGACCGGGCTGATGGCGGCGGCAGTGGAGAAGAAGCTGTCCAGTGAGGCGGGGTTCAAGGGGATTTTTAAAAAGGTGGCCATTTTCTGTCTGGTGGCGGTTGGCCATATTGTTGACCGGCATATCATCCACGCCGGGAGTGCTTTGCGGACAGCGGTGATCTTCTTTTACCTGTCCAATGAGGGGATTTCCATTCTGGAGAATGCTTCCCGTATCGGGCTTCCGGTGCCGGAGAAGCTGAAAGCGGTGTTGGAGCAGTTACGGGAAGAGAAGGAACAGTAGGAAATTTTGGAATACAAAAGGGAAACAGGGAAAATTTGATGTGTGGCATCGGCAATAAAAGCGGGTGCCTTTTTTTATGCAGAAAAAGAAAGAGAGGGCGATGTGATATGAAGCTGATCCAGAATTACCTTACGAAATCGGGATGTTTTAAGACAGGAAGAAAGATCACGGTAAAGGGGCTGATGATCCATTCCGTGGGGTGTCCGCAGCCAAAGGCATCCGCTTTTATCAATAACTGGGACAGGGCGGATGCGCAGGCCTGTGTCCATGCCATCATTGAGCCGGGAGGGGATGTGTACCAGCTCTTGCCGTGGGACCACAGGGGATGGCACTGCGGAGGCGGTGGGAACGGGACGCATATAGGCGTGGAGATGACGGAGCCTGCCACGATCCGGTATACGGGCGGTGCAAGATGGACGGAGACCAGGGATGGAAGAAATACGGAGAGCCATGTGCTTGCCACTTATAAATATGCGGTGGAGCTGTTTGCGTATCTTTGCCGGATGTATAAGCTGGACCCTCTGGCGGACGGGGTGATCATTTCCCATTCCGAGGGGTGCAGGAGGGGGATTGCCAGTAACCACGGGGATGTGGAGCATATATGGGATAAGTTTGGGCTGGCCATGGCGCAGTTCCGCAAGGATATCAAGGCAGCTATGGACGGCGGTGCAGGAAGCGGTTCTGCCGGGGACGCTTCCGGCTGTACGGCGATTATGGGGAAGGCTGTGGCAACCGTGGAGCAGATGCAGGAGTATATCAAAAGGAAGAACCCGCAGGCGGCGCAGCCGGTGCTGGATATGATCCCGCTGTACCTTTCCGAAGGGGAGGCAGAAGGGGTAAGGGGCGATATTGCTTTTGCGCAGTCCTGTCTGGAAACGGGGAACTTTGTTTTTTCCCAGTCGGCAGTTACCCTGGATCAGAATAATTTTGCCGGGATGGGTGTCACGCAGAACGGGATGAAAGGGCTGTCCTTTGATACGGCACAGCTTGGAATCCGCTGCCAGGTACAGCATTTAAAAGCCTATGCCTGCACGGAGGAACTGGTGAATGGGAATATAGACCCGCGCTTCAAGTACGTCACAAGGGGCTGTGCCCCGTATGTGGAGTGGCTTGGCATCCAGGAGAACCCGCAGGGGAAAGGATGGGCGGCAGGAGCCGGGTATGGGGCCAAGATTCTGAATATCCTGAAAAACATCACCGGGACGGATGGAAATGCAGGCGGCACAGGCTCCGGCAGCCAGGGGCAGGCTGTCAGGCCGTTGGCAGGCTTTGTGAAGGTATTTTACAAGGGTAAGGATGGCCTGAATGTGCGGACTTCCCCCTGTATGGGCGATAACGTAGACCAGGTGGTGTATAACGGTGTTTACACGGTAACGGGGATCAGTGCGGATGGGCAGTGGTACAGGCTGAAATCCGGGCTGTATATCACAACAGGGAAAGAGTATGTGCTGTTCCTTGACAGGCTGCCGGAGCAGTCATCCTATCTGGTGAAGGTAGGGATTCCTGACCTGAACATCCGCCGGGGACCGGGTACGGATCAGGCAAAGACCGGACTGTTTACCGGCATCGGCACGTTCACCATCGTTGAGGAAGCAGACGGCAGGGGAGCTGGGAAATGGGGGCTTCTGAAATCGTACCAGAGGGAGCGGAACGGGTGGATTTCGCTGGATTTTGCCACAAGGTTATAGGGGAGTTTTCATAGACGGGGCAGGGATGCCTTTTTTTTGTGCGGACGGATATGTCCCACAGCGCATCAGCCGGGGATTCCCCGGCGGTACATACCATGCCGTTGGTATGAATCCAGGAAAGGAAAGGTAGCAGGTTATGACGGTAAAGGAGATGGATGCGCTGAAAAGTGTGGATGTAAGGACTGTTGACCGGGACGCCCTTGTGGATATCCGGGAAATTCCGGTGGAGCAGGGGGTTCCGGTGGAGGAACGGGTAAAGGATTTTATCGGGAAGGTGAAGAACCCGTACTGTTTCCGGGTGGGGGATGTGGTGGTGAAGACGGCATTCTCTGAAAACGGGGGCAGTTTCGGGGAAAGGTTTGAGCGTATGCTTGCCGGGCTGAAATAGTCCCGGCCCTTTTTATTTTAGCGCTGGATATTTGAAGGGATGTGTGTTATAGTGTTTGCAGGGCTAAGAAGTGCAGACCGCCGGAGATTTTATTGGGGCATCCGCCTTAATAAAATGCAGGAGGTTTGCGTATGAAAGAAAAACATATCTACAATGCCGCCATCTATGTGAGGCTTTCTAAAGAGGATGGCGACATTTCTGACGCTTCCAGGGCGGAGAGCAACAGCATCTCCAACCAGAGGGAGCTTATTAAAGATTTCCTGAAAGACAAAACAGATATCAGGGTTGTTTCGGAACGTGTGGACGACGGCTACAGCGGGGTGGATTTTGTTGAGGTAAGATAACGATACCTTTTTTGCAGAGGGTGTTATCTTACCTCTTTTTGATGTATGTTAGATAGCATAACTCTTTACGTCGGCTCCTATCTGTCTGAAATAGGAGATACTTTCGGTAGGCTTGTCACCTGTATCAACTCTGCCGACAAAGCTATAAAAGATTTCGATTTTGCGGGTGTTCG
>CALFCS010000131.1 GCA_937950565.1 uncultured Lachnospiraceae bacterium | reverse complement strand
CGGATTTACGAGTGAAAATGCAAAAGCGGCAGGAAGCCATACACTGACAGACAGCTGGAATGCGGAAAATGGCAAGGCATTGTATCTGGATGGAAACTCCTCTAACTTCTTAACAGTAACAGATAAGAATGGCGGAAGTCTTCTGACCGGGTCAAAAGAGCTTACCATTTCTTTTGAAGTGAAGAATGACAGGACAGGTACGAACTGGCCGTTCTATGCAGCTCCGAACGATAACAAACAGGATTATCTAAAATCAGAGCATTATATCGGATTTTTGATGAAAGATGGAAGCCTGACTGTAGAACGTTATAACCAGAACGGAAGCCGTCCGGCGAATCCTTCCGCATCTGTTGGAAATAAATGGACGAGAGTAGATGTAGTCATGACGGCTTCAAAGACTTCTATTTATATTAATGGGGCTTTGAAATCGGAAGTTGGAAGCTCTCATAAGATTCCGGATATCCTTGGAAATTCCAGTATTCTTCAGATTGGTAAGGCAAACTGGGGTGATAATGGAGAGTATTTCAAGGGCTGGATTGACAATATGACAATCCGCAATTATGCACTGACAGCAGAGGAAGTAAAAGAGGTTTCAGCAGAATTCGCGAATACGCTTCCGATGATAGATGCAGCGGTAGTCGGTACTGCACCGACGAAGGAGGAAGCTGAAAATTACCGTGGAACAGACGACCACACAGCGATTATCACAAAGGTGGATGAGGAGAAGAAGATTCTGACTCCTTATGTAAGAAAAGCGGCAGATGTTACCAAATTGCCGGTAACAGTGAATCTGAATGTGGAAGCAGAGCTTACAGCCGGAGGAAAAGCATTTACAAACGGCAGTGAGCTGGATTTATCCAAAGATGTGAAGCTTGTTGCAAAGAATTCAGAAGGCAGAGAAGAAATCTGGACAATAAAAGCGGCAGTACGGGCAAATAACCCGGTGCTTCCGGGACAGTATGCAGACCCGGATATTGACTATTTCGACGGCAAGTTCTGGATTTTCCCGACAACAGACGGATATTCCGGATGGAGCGGAACAATCTTCCATGCATTCTCTTCTGAGGATATGGTGAACTGGACAGACGAAGGCGTGATCCTGGATCTGGCGAATGACAATCCTGGAAAGAATGAAAAGGGCGTGCAGATTGCTGCATCCAAATGGGCATCTGGCAATGCATGGGCGCCGACGATTGAAGAAAAGGATGGAAAGTATTACTTCTATTACTGTGGACGTACTGCCAACGATGGACAGGCAATCGGTGTAGCTGTTGCGGACAATCCGGCAGGTCCATATACTGATAAGGGAGAACCGCTTGTGACAACATCCATGTGCAGAAATGCAGGGGTAAATATGGGACAGGCGATTGATCCGTCCATTTTCACAGATGATGATGGCAGATCTTATGTAATGTTCGGTAACGGTGCGGCAGCGATGGCAGAGCTGAATGATGATATGATGAGTATCAAAGAAGGTACATTCCGTCAATTAAACGGACTGCGTGATTTCCGTGAATCTCCGGTTGTAATCAAAGTCGGGGATAAGTATCACTGGACCTGGTCCTGCGATGACACGGGAAGTCCGAATTATCATGTAAACTATGGTGTGTCTGACACACTGGACGGCAATGTTACTTATGTAAAGACCCTGCTTCAGAAGGATGAATCCCAGGGAATGTTAGGTACAGCACATCAGTCAGTTTTGAAGATTACAGATGTATATGGAAAAGAAAGATATTTCATTGCATACCACAGATTCTATACACCGCTGAATATTTATACATCAGGACTTGGCTATCACAGAGAGACCTGTATCGATGAGATTACATTTGGCGAGGACGGATATATGCAGGCAGTACCGACACTGGAAGGTGTTGGAAAGGTAAGGATGTCAATTGATAAGAGCGAGCTTCAGGAAGAGGTAGACAATGCCGCAAAGAATCCGGAGAAGTATACGGAAGATTCCTGGAAGGCATATGAAGAGGCTCTGAATGCCGCTAAGAAGGTGCTTGCAGATGAAAAGGCA
>CALFCS010000130.1 GCA_937950565.1 uncultured Lachnospiraceae bacterium | reverse complement strand
AAACCTTGATTTTCCAGTGTTTTCAAAAGTATCGTTATCTAACGTCAGCTTTTGAGCGCCCGGCTTTCCAGTTGATGCTGGAAGACATCCGGCAGGGGAAAGTGGACTGCGTGGTGGTCAAGGATCTGTCCCGGTTCGGGAGGAACTATATTGAATCCGGCAGGTATATTGAGAAGATATTCCCCATGCTGGGCGTGCGTTTTATTGCCGTCAATGACGTCTACGACAGCCTGGCGGGGAAGTCCCAGACGGATGAGATTGTGATACCGTTCAAAAATTTAATAAATGATGCCTACTGCCGGGACATTTCCATCAAGATACGGAGCCATCTGGACATCAAGCGGAGGAAAGGGGAGTTTATCGGCTCCTTTACCGTGTTTGGATACCGGAAGGATGAGAGGGACCATAACCGGATCGTGGTGGATGAGTATGCGGCGAAGGTGGTCAGGGATATTTTCGCATGGAAACGGGCGGGCATGAGCCAGCAGGGGATTGCTGACCGGCTGAACCGGACAGGGGTGCTTTGCCCGGCGGCGTACAAGAAGAGCTGCGGGAGCCGGTACAGGGTGAAGTTCCGGACGGGGAAGGAGATGCGGTGGAGCGCCGTGGCAGTATCCCGGATTCTGTCCAATGAATGCTATACAGGGACGCTTATCCAGGGAAAGTCCACCACTCCCAACTACAAGGTGAAGAAGGCTGTGATGAAGGATGAGGCGGACTGGGTGCGTATCGAGGATGCCTTTGAAGCCATCATCCCACGGGAGGAATTTGACACGGTGCAGGGGCTTCTTCTGAAGGATACCAGGGTTGCGCCGGACAGGGGGCATGTCTACCTGTTCTCCGGCATTGCGGTCTGCGGTGACTGCGGGCGGCAGATGTCCCGGAAAGTGTCCACGGTAGCGGGGAAGAAATATGTGTATTATATGTGTTCTGCCAATAAGCGGGATGGCACCTGCACCGGCCACAGGATTAAGGAAGAGGAACTGACGGAAGCGGTGACGGAGTGCCTGAAATGCCACATTGACCGGCTGGCGGAATTGAAGGGCATCCTGGACTATATCGGGACGCTGCCCATGCAGGATGCGGACGTGAAGCGTCTGGAACTGCGCATGGTGCAGATGGAGGAAGAAGCTGGGAAGTATGGGCGGCTGAAAGTGTCGGCTTATGAGGACCTGAAAGACGGGCTGATCACCAAGGAGGAATATGCCTCTATCCGGCAGGAGTTTGAGGGCAGGAGGAAGTCGGCGCTTGCTTCTGCGGCACAGCTCAGGCAGGAGGCGGAACGGCTTGCACAGAGGGAAGGGAAACGGCATGAATGGATTGAAGGGTTTGTAAGGAACAAAGGCATCCAGTCCCTTGTACGGAGCGTGGTGGTGGAACTGATCGAAGAGATACGGGTGTATGAAGATAAGCGTATCGAGGTGCGGTTCAGATATGAGGACCGGTATCAGGAAGCGCTGGAGCTTGCGGAGGGCGCAGGGAGCCTTCCGGCAGCAGGCGGAAGGGAGGTTTTATAGATGGCAAGGAAGAGCAGGATTACAGGGGATACGGAAGTAAAGGTTCCGGCAGTGAAAGGCATCTGTAAGGCGGGAATCTATGCCAGGGTTTCCAGTGAGAACAGCGGAGAGGACACGTTGGAGACGCAGGTGTATTTCCTGAAAAGTTTTGTGGAAGGGCAGAAGGACATGGTGCTGGCAGAAACGTATTCAGATTTTGGGTTCACCGGGACCAACTTTGAGCGTCCCGGGTTCAGCCGGATGATGGAGGATGCAAAGAGGGGAAAGATTGACTGTATCGTGGTGAAAGACCTGTCACGGCTTGGGAGGAATTATATTGAAACAGGGAACCTGATTGAGAATGTGTTTTCATTCCTGAATATCCGGCTGGTGGCAGTGACGGACGGTTTTGATACTGACAGCGGGGATGGTATGGGGGATATGGCGGCTTCCATCAAGAACCTGGTAAATGATGTGTATTCCAGGGACATTTCCAGGAAGATCATTTCAGCATTCCGGACGAAGCAGAGGAATGGGGAGTTTATCGGGATGGTGGCTCCCTATGGATATCTGAAATCAAAGGAAAATAAGAACCGGTTCGTGGTGGATGAAACGGCGGCCCCTGTGGTGCGCAGGATTTTCCAACTGTATGCGGACGGGGTGAGCATGGATAAGATTGTGCGGATACTGGACGGTGACGGGATTCACTGCCCAAGGAAATACCGTTATCTGATTGGTGTTACGAAGTCGGGGCGCTATAAGGATTCCCGGTGGGGAAGGGCTGCTGTAAGGACTATCCTTACGAACCGGGCGTATATCGGGGACATGGTGCAGGGGAAGGAACGGCAGGAGCTGTGCAACAACATTCCCAAATACCATACGGATAAGTCGGAGTGGATTGTAGCGGAGAATACCCATGAGCCGGTAGTGGACAGGGAATTGTATTTCAGGGTGCAGGCGATTCTGGAGGAGAGGCAGAGGGAGCAGGCGGAGAAAAAAGAAAAGAGCGGAATCAGCAGGCATAAGGAGGAAAATTATCTGAAAGGGTATATGCGGTGCGGGCATTGCGGGAAGACATTCAATCTGTCCCAGTCCATGAGGGACGGGAAAGTGACGAGGGTGTACTATTGCCGGGGCTACCATACGCTGCGGGATGCCATCTGTACGAACAAGGGCAGGGTGGACAAGGCGGAAGTGGAGCGGTTCGTGCTGGGGGAGATTAAAGCCTGCATCCGCCGGATGCTGGAAGACGGGATTCCTGCACAGGGGACGGTATCTGCACAGGGGGATATACAGGAGGCAGAAATCAGAAAAGCAGGGCGTGAATTGAAAAGCCTTGATGTAAAACTGGCTGATCTCTATCAGGATGCCGCAGACGGGATTCTGGACAATGCCGATTACCTTCTGATGCGGAAGGAGTTCCTTGGCAGGAAGGAGAAGCTGGTGCAGGAAAAGGAACGGCTGCTCCGGGAACGGGAAGACAATAGGAAGAGGGCGCAGAGGCCGGCGGCAGAGGCGCAGCTTAAAAAATGGCTGTCGGCGGAAATGCTGGACAGGCAGATGGCGGAGTGTTTTGTGGAAGAGGTACGGGTTTTTGAGGGCAGGAAGCTGGAAGCATCCCTTCTTGGGCATGAGGAAATCCTGCGCAGGATGGAGGGATAAGATGGGCATGGAAAATACAGTGGCAGTGTATATCCGCATTTCCCTGGAGGATGACGATGTACACGACGGGAAGGAAGAGAGCAACAGCGTCACCAACCAGAGGGCGCTGTTGAAGAAATATATTTCCGGGCGTGAGGAATTTGCGGGCTGTGCGGTGAAGGAGTTCCTGGACGACGGGTACACCGGCAGGAACCTGGACCGCCCGGGCTTCCAGGAACTGGTCAGGCAGTGCCGGATGGGGAAGGTCGGGTGCATCGTGGTGAAGGATCTGTCACGGCTTGGGAGGAATTATGTGGAGGTGGGGAACCTGCTGGAGCAGGTGTTCCCTTTCCTGGACATAAGGGTTATTTCCGTGAATGACGGGTACGACAGTGCTTCGCTGGACGGGCAGACGGGCGGCATTGACGTGGCGTTCAAGAACCTTGTGTACAGCCTGTACAGCCGTGACCTGTCCCATAAGGTGAAGAGCGCGGTGGAGACCAGGATGAAGCGCGGGGAGTATATCGGGCCGTTCGGCTTTTTCGGATACCGGAAAGACCCGGAGGACATCCATAAGCTGGTCATTGACGAAGAGGCGGCTGCGATTGTGCGGCGCATCTTCGTGATGGTTGGTGAGGGGATGCGCCGGAATGAGATTGTGAAAATACTGAACGGAGAGAATGTGCCGACACCGGCAGTATATAAGCAGAAAAAAGGCTGTACACGGGATTGGTTCCCGGAGGGGAAGAAAGGCGGATGGAACACGTCCATGGTGGCAAAGATTATCCGGGATGAACGGTATGCCGGGCATATGGTGGCCGGGAAGAAGGTATATGAGCATTTTGATTCCAAGCATCAGGTGGGCGTGGATAAATCGGAGTGGATCGTGGTAAGGAATACCCATGAGGGAATCGTGACGCAGGAGGAATTTGAGCGGGCGAACGCAAACATGCGGAGTGTGGTGCAGGGGAAGAAAAAGGAAACTGCCAATAAAGGGAATTATTCCG
Source organism: uncultured Lachnospiraceae bacterium (assembly GCA_937950565.1). Classification (GTDB taxonomy): domain Bacteria; phylum Bacillota; class Clostridia; order Lachnospirales; family Lachnospiraceae; genus UBA7109. The sequence goes on along the minus strand of CALFCS010000130.1, from coordinate 4,420 downwards.
TTATTGTCTGCCCGCACTGCGGCCTGACGCTCCGTCCGGGGACACAGAAGGAGAGCATCCTGTACTGCCCCACGGGGAGGATGCACCGGGACAGCCCATGCGGCAGGGTAAGGATGAAGAAGGCGCTTGCAGAGGAAACCCTGGTACAGCTTGTAAGGAAGCAGGCGGAGCTTCTGACGGAGGCGGAGAAAGTGCTGAAAGGGCGGAAAGCCGGGAAGGAACCGGGAAGAGATGCAGAGGGCATGAGGGCGGAGATAAGGAAGCTGGACGGGGCGAAGATATCCGGCTATGAGAATTATAGGGAAGGGAAGATGACGAGGGAGGCATTCCTGGAGAGAAAGAAAGCATTGGATGCCAGGAAGCAGGAGCTGTCTGCGGCGGTGTCGGAACTGGAAGCGCAGGAGATTGTGGAGGAAGCAGGGAAGCGGGAGTACCGGGAGGCTTTCCAGATTCGGGAGTACCTGCATCTGGAAACCTTTGATAAAGCTGTGATGGCATCCCTGATTAAGAGCGCGAAAGTGATGGGTGAGGACAGGCTGGAAGTGACCTGGAAATATGGGGATGTTTATGAAAAGATTTTAGGTGAAATTCAGTGAAGATATGGTATAATTAGGATGCCTGCCGGACGGCGGGCATCCGGAAAGGATGATTGTATGATTTACATAACGGGAGACACCCATGGGCAGTTCGGGCGCATAGAAGCATTCTGTGAGCGGTTCGGGACAAGCCGTGAGGATATATTGATTATTTTGGGAGACGCAGGGATTAACTTTAGCGGATGGAACCGGGACTGCGTGAAGAAGAGGTTCCTGGAATCCCTGCCGATTACGCTTTTCTGCATCCATGGGAACCATGAGCAGAGGCCGCAGACCATAGAAAGTTATCAGGAGAAGCTGTGGCATGGCGGAACAGTGTATTATGAGGAAGAGTATCCGAGCCTGCTGTTTGCAAAGGATGGGGAAGTGTTTGATCTGGATGGGAAGCAGGCTATTGCGATGGGAGGAGCTTACAGCATTGATAAGATGGTACGGCTGATATATGGATACGGCTGGTGGCCGGATGAACAGCCTTCTGATGAGATCAAACGGTACGTGGAGAGTCAGTTGGATAAGCTGGGGTGGAAGGTGGATGTGGTTCTGAGCCATACCACGCCGTTGAAATATGAACCGGTGGAGGTGTTCCTGTCCGGGGTTGACCAGAGTAAGGTGGATAAGTCTACGGAGGAATGGCTGGATGGGATTGAGGATAGGCTGGATTATGGAAAGTGGTACTGCGGGCATTATCATACGGAGAAGAAGATAGATAAGTTGAAGATAATGTTTGAGAATTTTGATGTGTTTTGTAGTAATAAGTAAAGGTAGTGATTATTATCAGACAGAAGAGGTGAAGTTATGATTGAGCATCCAAAGAAACTTAGGAAAATTTATATGGTTTCATCTGCTGTATTTAGCGCAGCATCAGGGGCATACGGTTGGTTAGCACCTTTTGGTGCGGCATTGGGGCTTGCGGTAAATATAACTGAGGATAGTAAAGAGTCCAATATTGAAGAATTTGATGATGCAGTAGAAACTGCTTTAGAGCGTACAAGAGAGAGTATATCATCAAGTGCTAAACACAAGATATTAGAGGAACTTTGTGAAATGGAAGTTGAGCCAGATAGTTTGAGTGAATTAATAAAAAAGACGGAGGCTTATCAAAGTCATTATTGTACTGAATCGGATGTTAAAGAAATCCTTAATATGTTTGAAATGTTTTTCAGGGATGAAATATCTAAAAGACCTCATCTTAGTAATTTATATGTTTTGTCAACGGGATTTGTTACGTTAGAAAAATTAAAGTTGATGAACGATATTCTTATACAGGATGATAAGAAATTAGATGATATCCATAATGAAGTTTCGGGTATAAACAAAAAAATTATAGAAGTACAGAAGATTTGTGTGAGATGTCTAAATAGTATTGCTTTTATTTTGATTGCAATGGCTGTATTTTTAGGAACAGGTATATTTTTATTACATACATATGACAGAATGATGATAACGATTGCGCCTATCTGCTATGGTGTATCTGAGTTCTTGGTTTTTTTTCTTAGCAGGGAGGGATATATTTTTATGTCAATGCGTGAAGGGATAGTAAGAAAGTATTATTTGAAAATAGGCGAAAAAGTATGGAAAATAGTTGTAACACTTATTGTCCCCATTATTTTGACGGTATCCTGTTTTTGGATTATATATTTTGCAATTGATATAAGAGAAGAAAATATACTTGTTTCAACAATCGGTTTGGCAGGAGGAAATATTGTAAGTACCCTGTTAAAAGAAGCAAGATTTGAGCGAAGAGAGCAGCATAATTGGGAGTGATAAAAAGTTGAAAAATTTTTTGTCCCATACTTGACATAAGCTGACGGAAACGGCCGCACGGGACGCTTACTTGTGCATCTGGTTACATGTGGAAAAAATTTTAACATAAGGAGACTATCAATGAGAACAAAGGATTACGAGAATGAGAAAAAGCAGCGGCAGAAGTTGTTGAATGTGGCATGGAAGTTGTTCTATGAGAAGGGATATCAGAATACAACAATGGAAGAAATTCTGAGGCAGGCGGAATGTTCCAAAGGGCGATTTTATTACTATTTTCATGCGAAGGCAGAGCTTTTGGATTCTTTGTATGAGTTGTTTGATGAAAAATATGAAGAGTTTTTCCAGAAGATTCCGGAAGAAAGGAATTCCATGGAAAAGCTTTTGGATATTAACCGTTTTATGTTCCGGTTCATGGAGAAAGAGATAGGGACAGAGCTTTTGACCAGTCTGTACATCAGCCAGTTGAGCGGAAGTACAGGGATTGTATTCTGGGGAAAGGACCGTGCATTCCGGAGAATTATTACCGAAATTGTCGGGAACGGGCAGAAGAATGGAGAATTGAGAAGCGATGTATCCTGTGAAGAACTTGTGACGGATATTATTGCGGAGGAGCGGAGTCAGCTGATTTCCTGGTGTCTGGAAAGAGGCAGATATTCCCTGGAAGAAATCAGTATGCCGAGGCTGATTCGGTTTTACACAAGCTATATGAAAGCAGCGGAAGGATTGTGGAAGCTGTAAATTGTAATGTATAGAAGAAGATTGTTGCAGAGGCTTTTAAGCGCTATGCAAATAGAACGGATAAAAATATTGAAAAATGCTCCCCAACATATTGATTATTGGGGAACATTATGGTAGTCTTATTGCAAAATTTGTTCCCCAAAGGAGGAAATATTATGGCAGCACAGTATCAAGAAATACAAGAATTACTCAGAAGCAGAGCTGATCTTAATGTAAGACTGAGTCTGATGCCTTATGATGGAACGCCTGAAATAAAGGAGCGCGGTGATGGGAAGTATCTATATGTCAGGAAACGTGTAGCAGGCAAGCAGACATCAACTTATGTAGGTGTATATACAGAAGAACTTTACAATCTGCTCCTTCGTAATGCAAGAGAAGCCAGAGAAATCAGAAAAGAACTTCGTAGTATAGAGAAACAACTTGCTGCAGCAGGATATTCAGAAGATGAACTCTCGGCAGATGTATTAAACAATATTGCATTTGCACGAGCCAATATGAAAATGAATATTTATGATTAGGCTGTTTTGGAGGGTGTTGCAACATCTTTCCCACAGACAGAAGAAATCATAGAAAATGGTAAGGTTTTCGGCATGACGGCTACTGATGTTCAAAAGATTTTAAACCTAAAACACGCATGGGAATTTATTCTTGACCGTAATGTGGTTGCCAGCCGTTCCGACTACTATATGCTTAGTCATATTGCTAGGCTTGTTAATGAAGGATTCTTTGCAGAAGGTGGTCGTATACGTGGTGTTCCTGTCATTATTGGTGGCTCATCATATGTTCCGCCATTGTCTAATGAACTGGATGTGAAAGAGAAACTCCGTGAAATTACCGAAGAGACAGATGAAGCTATTAATATTGCTATCAAGTTGTGCCTGTATTGTATGAAAACACAGATATTTCTAGATGGAAATAAGAGAGCATCCGTTATTTTTGCTAATCATTATCTGATTGCGCATGGAGGTGGTTTCTTGGTAATTCCCGAAAAGGAAGTGCCGGAATTTAAGAAGTTGCTTGTAAAATATTATGAAGGTGAAGATATTTCTATTATTACAACGTTCATGAAAGAACGCTGTTGGAAAACAATGTAGAATGTGATTGATATAGCTGAAAGGACGATAATTATGGAAAGAACCGAACCATTAGCATATGGTTCTCTTATAAAAAAGCTTGACCACAACAAGAGCAAATGGAAAATACCAGTACAAATATGTGATGAATCGATACAACAGTATTTTCAGGGTGCAGCTTCCGAAGATTACGCCTCATGGTCGAGTTATAATAAGGACAAGTTAGAAAACTCCAGTAAATACAAGGGG
>CALFCS010000129.1 GCA_937950565.1 uncultured Lachnospiraceae bacterium | reverse complement strand
AAAAACCAGCTCATCCGCTCCGGCCTTGTCATATGCTTTTCCAATTTCTACCGGATCCCCTGCATCTTTTAAATCAACAAAATTTACACCCTTCACAACCCGGCCATTATTTACATCCAGACATGGAATAATTCTTTTTGTATGCATCTTTCTTTCCTCCGTCTATATTGCCACAAAATTCTGAAGTATCTGAAGACCTACATCGCTGCTTTTCTCCGGATGGAACTGGCAGGCAAATATATTTCCCTGCTCAACCGATGCATGAATATGCGTACTATACTCTGTAGTTGCTGTCACAATACTTTCATCCTCTGCACGAAGATAATAGGAATGTACAAAATACACATATGGCTCTTCTGGAAGATTCCCAAACAGACGTCCCTTTTTCGGAAAATCAAGAGAATTCCATCCCATATGGGGAATCTTAAGTCCCGGGCTGTCCGGAATTCTGACAATCTCACCCTTTAAAATTCCAAGTCCTTTTACCCCCGGAGACTCCTCACTCCTTTCAAATAAAAGTTGAAGTCCCAGACAGATACCAAGGAATGGTGTCCCACGCCTCGTCACTTCCCGGATCACTTCCTCCAGTCCATACTCCCGAAGTTTGCCCATGGCATCTCCGAATGCCCCGACACCCGGGAGAATCACCTTATCCGCCTCCAGAATCGTATCTCTGTCCCTGGTAATCACAACCTCCTGCTTCAGAAGCTTAAGAGCCTTCTCTACGCTTTTTATATTGCCCGCATCATAATCGATTATTGCTATCATATGTTCCATTCTCCCATAAACCAGCATTTTTACTATATCTTTGGCTGTTTCTGATTATAAACATTTTGCTTTTTTTTGTCAAATAAACTTCGTCGCTACACATCAAGTTCAAACCAGAATTCGACTCCATTATCGTAATTATTCACACCATATTTCTGGCGGAAAGATTCCATAATCGCTTTTACAATCGAAAGCCCGATTCCATTTCCTCCATATTCTCTTGTATGCGCTTTGTCTACTTTATAGAATTTGTCCCAGATATGTGGAAGCGCATCTTCCGGTATCGGTTTTCCTGTATTAAATACAGTTACCCTTGCTTTTCCATCCGACACAATTACCTTTATTTCTATCACATGCTCCCCGTCCAGATGATTGTATGCATTGCTGATATAATTGCGGACTACCTGTTCTACCTTAAATTCATCCGCCCATACATAAACCGGTGTTTCCTGACGGAATATTACGTTCGCTTCTTTCTGCTGGGCAAGTATTTCTGTACTTTGAAGCACTCCTTTTATAACATCTGTCAGATTAAACCGCTCAAATTCCACCTCTTCATCCCCGAACTCCAACTGATTGAGCGCCATCAGATTCTTTACCATTTCGTTCATCTTCGCCGCTTCATCTATAATCACGTCACAGTAGAATTCCCGGCTCTCGGCATCCTCATTGACGCCTTCCTTCAGCCCTTCCGCATAACCCTGAATCAACGCAATCGGAGTCTTCAGTTCATGAGATACATTTCCCATGAACTCGCTTCGCATCTGCTCCAGCTTCTCTTTCCGCTCAATATCCTTCTGGAGGTTATTGTTCGCCCGTTTCAGCTCGGATATCGTACTTTCGAGTTTCTCCGACATCCGATTAAAATTCGCTCCCAGCTCACCGATTTCATTCGAGCCTCCGCTCGTATATTTTGCGTCAAAATCCAAATCCGCCATCTTATCTGACAATGCAGCAAGCTCCAGAATCGGTTCTGTCAGCTTCTTTGAAAAATACCATACAAGACCGATACAAATTACCAGTGCAACACAGCCAACATATATCAAAAACCGATTGGACATGTCCGCACTTTCCCGAATACTTGCGAGAGGACTCCTTAACAGGAACAGGCTTCCCTCCTCAAATCTCCCCCACATTTCTATATATTCATTCTGATTCCAGGGATCCCTGGACTGTGCAAGGCTGTAATCCTCCGTCTTGTCCAATATCTTGCTGCTCTTCTGTGCCTGATCGAGCCGATAACCCCGCAGCTGGTTTTCAAGCGCATCCATATCGTGAACATTTGTCACTACCCGTCCGTTATCTTCATCTATTACAAGAAATGAAATGTTATTTTTCTCTGCAAGCTGCCGAAGTATATCCGATACCTCCCGGCTCTCTATCGTATCCTCTTCCATCGCCTCTTTCAATTCCTCATACATATGAACAAAGGCAGTTTCCTTATTGCTGATATAATAAGGCTCAAGAAATCTTACATTGATAATCAGAAGCGCCAGAAGAAGACACACTACAAGTCCTATGAACAGCGCCGTCATCTGCCGTTTAATTGAGTATTTCATTCTTTTACACCTCGAATTTATAACCCATTCCCCAAATGGTTCTGATATAATTTCCCTTTTCTCCTAATTTGCTCCTAAGCTTTTTCACATGCGTATCAATCGTCCTTGCATCACCAAAATAATCATAATTCCACACATTATTCAGAATCTTCTCTCTTGAAAGTGCAATCCCCTGATTCTCAACAAAATAAGCCAGCAGCTCAAATTCTTTATAACTTAGCTCTACTTCCTTTCCTTCTATTGTTACCTGATGCGCATCCTTATTAATCACGATTCCCCCTGCATCTACAACAGTTTCCGCTTCCAGTACATTAGAACGTCTCAAAATCGCCTGCACCCGGGCTACAAGGATCTTCGGACTGAACGGCTTGGAAATATATTCGTCTACTCCCAGCTCAAATCCCTGCAGTTCATCTCTTTCTTCTCCCCTCGCTGTCAGCATAATAATCGGCACCTTCGAAGACTGCCGCACTTCACGGCAGACCTGCCATCCGTCCATCTCAGGCATCATAACGTCCAGGATGATAAGCGCAATGTCCTTTTCCTCATAGAAAATATCCATTGCCTGCGCCCCGTCTCCGGCCTCCAGGACCACGTATCCTTCTCTTTCCAGAAAGTCCCGGACAAGCTTGCGCATCCTGCTTTCATCATCTACAACCAATATTTTAATCCTATCCATATATGCCTCCTCATATCCCACTTTGCATCTTTAGGCTGCCGCCTCATATTTTCTCACATTTTATGAAATAATGGTAGCAGATAAATATGTCCGTTTTGTGAAAACCCCCGGAATTTTCTCCATTTTAATTCAATTGGAGTGTACTATCAATCATATACACACCACTTACCGTCTCGTCCGCAAACATCTCAAGAAGCTGCTGCTTCGAAGCATACACTACCGCACCATATCCGTTCACCCCATGAGCATCAATATAATCTCTGATATTTCTGTATTTATACTGATATAATTCTTCCGCACTCTGTCCCGCATAGGAGGAATCAAAAATTTCCAGAAACCTTTTATTTTTTTCATCCATCATAAACGCAATCATAGATTTCACATGCTGTTCCAGAACTTCAGCCGGATATCTGCCGTCCCCTTCATACTCGAACAAATCCAGATAAGGATATTTCCCATCCGTATACAACTCATATGCCTTTGTTAAATCATATCCAGACAGCTTCGGGCAAAATCCAACAAACCCTTGAAAGCCATTCTCATTCGTTTCAATCGGGATATAAAGGTACTGCGCCTCATACTTTTTCATAAATGCCAACAACTCCTCCATATTTTTCACATCCCGAAACGAAACTGCCGCTCTTATGGCGACGGAATCCGGAAGGTCATCCAGCTTTTCTTTCGCTTCTTCCGGAGCAATACTGCAACTGTTTTCCTTATCATAATAAGTAAAAGCATTCGCTGGAATATCCGATTCCTTCCACTGCATATCCTGCTCATATAAATGATTTCTTACAAGCTCCAGGGGATGGTGCGTAATCTCACCATTTATCTGTGTCTGCACATCAATCGTGTACCTTCCATAACCTTCCGGTCTCACTGACACGTCTGCAAAACCTTTGTCTCCACAGAAAAGTTCCATATATACCGACAGCGGCAGCTGAAACGGCCGATACACAACAGCGCTGTCTCCCCCGTCCTCTGAGATTTCCACCTGCTTCGCCGGATTATAACAAACTGCATCGAGCAGTGGAGAGAGCCCTGCCATAATCCCAAAAGCAAGAATAAGAATAACCGCACCTGCCAAAACCGTATATTTGCGCAGCTTCCTGCCAACAGCCCTGGAAATTTCGCGGCTCAGATCTGTGTGTCCATTTTTTCCCAAAGACACCTCCCTTGCCCCGCTTTCCACATCTTCCTTCTCCAAGAGCTCCTCATCCAGCTCCCTGTCCAGATATTCAAAAAGTACCTGCATTTTCTCAATGTCCCGGTCGACTTCCTCTCTCTCAGAACTACCAAGCTCTCCTTTTAAATATTTTTCAAATTTCTCTTTATACTTCATATTCACACCTGCCTTCCATCCATATCCCTCAGCATTTCCCTTAATTTGCGCTTTGCACGATATAAGAGAACCCTTGTATTTCCATATGTAAGCTCTAATATCCGGCTGATTTCTTCCTGGGAAAGCCCGGAAAAATAATACAGGATAACTACCTCTTTTTCTATCTGTGTGAGCTTCCCCACCGCCTGATACAATCTTAGATTCCGCTCTTTTTGAATCAATTGTTCCAGAAGCTCTATTTCCTCATTTGCATATTCCTGAAAATCCGGGGTCCCATATTGATGCCTCTGTTTTCTCCACGTATCCAGATACAGATTTCTTGCAACTGTAAATAACCATGGCTGAATCTCTTCCCCGGCAATCTCCATGGAGCAAAACGCTCTTAAAAAGGTTTCCTGCATCAAATCTTCTGCCATTCCCTGGTTGTGACAAAGGGAATAAAGATACAGGTAAACAGATTTTGTATATTTCTGATATATAATCTCCAAAATATCCTTCTCCACTCTGCCACCCCCCTTTATCTTTATAACGTATCACTCGTGAAAATGTTACAGATTTCCTAATAAAATCATAACAGAAAAAATTATGGAAGAAAAGAAGCAGTCCGGACACAAACCAGACTGCTTCTTTCTAAAAGCCCATATTCTAATCATTCCAATGATTCTTTTACAGGAATATGTATTTCAATATGAATAATACTGCTAACACATACATCAGTATGCTAATCTTCTTTTCCTTTGCCTTACCTGTAATAAGGTTCAATGCCACATAAGAGATTACTCCCATGGAGATACCTTCTGAAATGCTGTAGAAGAACGGCATTGCAGCAATACAGATATAGCACGGAAGAGCCTCAGAAATATCACCAAAGTCAATATTTACTACATTTGTCAGCATATAGAATCCAACTACGATCAATGCCGGAGCCGTGGCAAATGAAGGAATTGCAAGGAAAATCGGCGACAGGAATAATGCAAGTCCAAAAAGAATTGCTGTCGTCACAGATGTAAGACCTGTTCTTCCTCCTTCTGTAACACCGGAAGCACTCTCTACGAATGTTGTCGTTGTTGTTGTTCCCAGAACAGCGCCTGCTGTTGTAGCGACTGCGTCTGCAAGGAGCGCGCCTTTGATACGCGGAAGCTTTCCTTCTTTGTCAAGCATATCTGCTTTGGATGCAACACCAATCAGTGTTCCAATCGTATCAAACATATCTACAAATAAGAAGGCGAAAATAACCACTACAAAATTCAAGGAAAAGATTCCGTCAAACTGAAGCTTTCCAAGAACCGGCATAATACTCGGCACAGATAAACCATTACTGAAATCCGGAAGCAGGCTGTAGAATCCGATCTCCGGATTCGGAACATAGATTCCTGCAAGCTGGCAGACAATTCCGAGCACCCATGTAATCAAAATTCCCCACAAGATATTTCCCTTTACTTTCTTAATCACAAGAACACCTGTAATCAAGACGCCGATAACTGCAAGAACCACCGTAATTCCAACATTGCTAAATGCTGCTTCCACACCTTTTGCGTCATTGTAGCCCTTAATAGAGAATAACTCTACCAGCGTAGAACCGCCAACTACAATGTTTGCATTCTGAAGACCGATAAATGCGATAAACAGACCGATACCAACACTCACTGCCGCCTTTAAATTCAACGGGATTGCATTAAAGATTGCCTCACGTACATTGGTAAGAGAAAGTATAATAAAGATAATACCTTCTACAAATACTGCGGTAAGCGCTACTTCCCAGCTGTAACCCATGCCAAGAACTACTGTATACGCAAAGTAAGCATTCAGACCCATACCAGGAGCCAGTGCAAATGGATAATTGGCAAAAAGCGCCATTAACAGAGTTCCCACAAGTGACGCGAGCGCTGTTGCTGTAAATACAGCACCCTGATCCATACCTGCTTCGGCAAGAATGTTGGGGTTAACGGCAAGAATGTACGCCATGGTCATGAACGTTGTGATACCTGCAAGAACTTCTGTCTTGACATCTGTACCGTTTTCCTTCAGTTTGAAGAATTTTTCTAACATGTTTTTTCCTCCTTTATCTCTCCTTAGTTTAAAATAAAAAAATACAGTTTTATCTTATCAAATTCTGAACATAAAGTAAATCAAATTTATGCAAATCTTCCCAAAAAATTAGAGACAGCATACGCTGTCTCTCCTTGTCTTAGTGGACCTGGCGGGAATCGAACCCGCGTCCGAAAGCCCATCCATCAGAGCATCTCCCATCACAGTCATTATATTAACATTCCCTCCGCCGGTCACCTAATGACAGGTTACCGGTTTTAGTAGCTTCATAAGTTCTTCCATTCCCGCAAAGCTTTGGGAACGAAGTGCTCCGCCTCATTGAAGCCGGTTACTTAAGCAGCGGATGACCTAAGGCCGACTGCCGCCTTAATTAGGCAGCGTACGCTAAATTTTCGTCTGCGTTTATATTTAATTGGAACTTTTTACGTAGTGTCCCGCTACGGATGGCTTCTCCAACTTCCGAACCCCCGTCGAAACCAGTACAAGCCCTGAATCAAAAGCCTTCTCTCTGGTTCGCAGACATGTTCTTCATCAGAATATACTTTCCGGGCAACTCCTGCCCGGAGAAGTATATTTCATTATATTGATTCTGCCTCAAACTGTCAAGACATATTATAATTTTTCCAAAAATCGCTGAATGATAATCGCACATTCTGCACGTGATGCATTGCCCTGCGGGTCAAGCCTGGTTCCATTATCCTTTCCGGTAATGATTCCTGTACCTACCGCCCAGCTCATTGCATCTTCTGCAAACACACCTACACTTGCCGAATCTGTAAACTTCCCATAGTCCGCTCTTGTCTTCGTATCTTTCTCAAGATATTCTGCATAACGGTACATCATAACCGCCATCTGTTCACGGGTAATGTTATCAGAAGGTCCAAAGAGTCCATTATGGCTATATCCATTTACTACTTTGATGCTGCTTGCCCAGAGGATTGCATCCGTATACCATACTTTTGCCGCCACGTCCGGGAAACGCCCCGTATATGCCACCTCCGGTTCTCCATTCATTCTATGAAGAATTACTGCAAACTGTGCTCTTGCGAGATTATCAAACGGTGAAAAATGTTCCTTATCTGTACCAGTCATAATCCCCGCGTGATAATTTTTATATACTTCTTTGTAATACCATGCACACTCTTCTCCAGGTGTAACATCCACAAATGGCAGCCCTAAGATTTCTACTGTAAACTCTGCTTTCTTTTCTTCATAAGTAACTGTAATGGTCTGTTTCCCAATCTTTTGCGAATCGTATCCACTGACCTCATATCCATCTGAAACCGTTTCCTTCGTTCCATCTGTATAACAAACTGCGACCTCCATTCCCTCTGTCACAAGCTCTTCATCTAACAGATATTTTGTCTTCTCCGGTGATGTCACAGATATCGACTGCACAATTTTCTCGGGGTCTGGATCTACCGGGTCCGGGTCTACCGGGTCCGGATCTACCGGATCTGGGTCTACCGGGTCCGGGTCTACCGGGTCTGGATCTACTGGGTCCGGATCTACCGGGTCTGGGTCTACCGGGTCCGGATCTACCGGATCTGGGTCTACCGGGTCTGGATCTACCGGGTCTGGATCTACTGGGTCCGGGTCTACCACCGGACCATAATGGTACTTATCCGGAGCTGCCTCATCCCATGGTGCAGGAAGCACTTTATCTGATGGAAGAATTTTTTCAAAAAATGCATAGGTAGTCGGATCATAATTCTTTAACTCCAGCCTCGTATTAATAGGACTTCGTACTCCGTCACTCCAATCCGGCGCCTCATCCATCACATTAAACCAGACTGCACACACGGTTGCAAAGAATTCATCCTCATTGGAAATCGCATAAGTATTCGGCCACAGCCCCTTTGCTTTTGCATTCTCATAAGCGCTGCGGAATTCCTCAATGTAAGAAGAATCCGGATTCTTTTCCAGACCAATTGATTTCACACAATGGCCAAACTCATGTATCAGAATATTTTCATTCGGATACCATGTGTTCAGATACCAGTCCTCCGTATTATTTCTCGTACGGAGAATGTTGCGCTCCGCAATCGAGGAAACGCAGTTGTTCCACTCATTTCCACCATATCCTTCTACGTCATACATCAATGGATTGAACCCGTAGCGGTGCTCCGGAATCAGATACACATTCTGGTGCGGACTATATACGGCCAGAGAGCAGCCATATTCAGCCATCGTCTTCGCAACCCCGGTTTCTGTCTTAGCAAGCTGCGCATCTACCTGCTGTGCTGCAAGCTCCAGAGAAGAATATGCCACGCTTTCATCTGATTTTATCACAATTCCTGTCTTGCTTGTCACGCTCTGCTTATAGTAACTCACCTGAGGAATACCTGTGTACACAGCCGTCTTTGCCGATCTGCCGTTCGCATCCTTGATTGCAGTTCCCTTTACCTCCAGCACGAATCCAGACTTATCCAGATTCGTAATCTTCGCCAGATCATCTGGGTGGAAATAAATACTGGACATATGCAGGTCTTTGTCCAGACGTTCCATACTGTTGGCATCTGTAGCGGCAACCGCCTTATTGTTCTTATCAAAATACAACGTATTCGTCCAGCCCCAGCTATCTGCCGTATTTCCGTCGAGCGCAATCTCCTGGCTTCCATTCCTCAACACAAAATTTGCCGGATTGACTGCCTCCTCTTCGTCCACATAACGGTCCCAGTAAATCTCCAGGAAATCGCCTTCCTCCAGCAAACGGATTTTTACAATCTGAGGACCATCATATGTCTCATCATGGGGCATAGTTCCATTCCCATCTGCTGCCTTTATCGTCGTTCCTGCCGCATATGCCGGAATCTGTAGTAATGCCATGCACAAAAAACTCAAAACCACACCTGTTGTAAACCTTAAAATCTGTCTTTTCACTTTGTTCTCCCTTCTGTTTATTATATTCATCTACACATCCATGTTTTATATTATAAAAAATTTGAAGCTTTTCCGAAACCCTAAAAATTTAAACTAGGTGGAAATATTTAATACAAAAAGGATGTGCCAGGCCATCAAAACAGATGATCGGGTACACCCTTTTTTAATCTTTATTCAGCTATTTTTCCACAGCTTACGTTTCAGATTTTATTTCCCATATTTCTCCAGGAATCTCTGGATAATGGTTGCGCACTCTGCACGGTTGGCGCTTCCCTGTGGGTCAAGAAGAAGCTGTCCATTAATCGTCTTTCCTGTGATAATCTCTTCTTTCACTGCCCACTTCATAGCTTCCTGTGCGAATGGCTGTATGCTCTCTGCATCTGGGAACTTGCTGCAGTCGCCGTCTGCACTTACTTCATATTTCTTGAAGTTCTTTGCGTAACGGTACATCATTGTCGCCATCTGCTCACGGGTAACTACATCATTTGGTCCAAACATGTCAGTTCCTGTATATCCGGTTACAATCTCTTTCTCTGCTGCCCACAGAACCGGATTCTTGAACCAGTCGTCTTTCGTTACATCAGCGAATTTGTCTGTATACTCTACTTCTACTTCCTCATTCATCTTATGAAGTACGGCCGCGAACTGTGCTCTTACCAGTGTATCTGCAGGTCCGAAATGATCCGGTCTTAATCCGGTCATGGTCTTTGCATAATAGTTGTATGCAATTGCATCGTAATACCATGTGCCTTTTTCCACATCTTTATATGGAAGTCCCGGCTCATCCGCTTTATCTACCGTTACTGTAAACGTAGCTTCCTGCCCCATGTAAGATACTGTTACTGTCTGCTTACCGGTCTTAGACGGGTCGTATCCGGACACCTGACAATCTTCTGCACTAATTTCTTCCTCTGTGCCATCGTCATACTGTGCCGTTACCTTCATGCCGCTAAGATCTAATGCTTCACCCTGTGTATATTTCGTCTTTGTCGGAGCTGTTACTTTGATGCCTTTCATTACAACTTCTTTCTTTACTGTTACTTCACATTCGGCAGTCATTGTCTCTCCACCTGCCGTTACAGTAACTTCCAGAGTTGCGGTTCCTTCTTTTACACCTTTTACAACTACGGTCTGCGCATCTGCACCACTTACGATTTCTATACAATCGCCATCTTTAATCTCCCATGCATAGCTGTCAGCCGCTGCGCCTGCAACTTTTGCAGTGATATTTGCTGTCGCATCCAAAGCAACCTTTCTTGTATCACCAACACTTACAGAAGCGCCGTCTGCCTTTGTCCAGATCAGCATCTTACTGGAGCTGTTCTGTCCCTGTACGCCATTATCACCACGGTTGTTCCATGCATAATACGGAACTGCCTGCAATTTTGCATCCTGTAAAGTACCGTTATTGTTATAAAGCACATCTCCGGTAATCTCTACAACACCATTCAGAAGCTCCTCGTTGTATTCCGCTGTCAGCTCAGCGTCTCTCGGAATTACATAATTTAATGGGTTAAAGTTGTTATCATTGTTAATCTGTGCATTTCCCGCTTTTTCCATACAATACACAACAGGTCCACGCTCTAATGCGATTCTTCCTGCATTGGTTGTTACGTTCGGATTTGCCTCTGTCTTTCTGATTTCCATCGGCATATCAATCATAACAACATCGCCCTTCTTCCATGTACGGTTAATGGACACATAGCCATTTTCAGCTTCTGCGGTAACAGCTTTTCCATTTACAGAAATTGCAACATCTGTATTGGCCTGCTCTGCTACCCATCCCGGAATACGGATTTTCATAGTAAATGCCTTGTCTGCAGCCGGGTTTACGGTCATCTTCACAGTGCCTTCCCATGGATAATTCGTTTCCTGTACAACTCCTACCTTTGTTCCGTCTACATTAACAGAACCATTACTTCCGATATACTGATTTACAAATAAATCATCTCCATGTACGGTGTACATATATTCACTTAATTTTGCAATTGTTCTCATCAGGTTCGGAGGACAGCATGCACATGCAAACCAGTCTGAACGCGGATTTCCATTTGCTACTTCCAATAATGAAGAGTAATAGAATTTGTTACCTTCCAGGTTCGTACCTACAAGGATTGCATTGTAAAGAGTTCTTTCTACTACGTCTGCATATTTTGCATCTTCATGGATCAGGTTCATTCTCTGATTCCAGTTTGCCAGCGCGATAGATGCACATACCTCACAATAAGAACCGTTGTTCGGCAGCTCATAATCTCCACCAAAATCTTCACCGTGGCTTGCCACACCAATACCGCCGGTAATGTAAGTCTTTCTGTTTGCTACAGAATCCCAGATATTATCCATGGTAGCAAGATAAGCCGCTCTGTCTTCGTTTCCTTCCGGAAGAAGTGTTGCAACGTCTGTAACACCTGCGTAGAAATAGCATGCACGAACTGCATGTCCTACACCATCTTTTTCTGTCTTAATCGGCTCAAAATCCTGTGAATAATCATTTCCCTTGTAACCACTTTCTCTTAATGTCTGGTCTTCTCCACGTCTGTCAATGAAAATCTTCGCTGTATCAATATATTTCTGTCCGGTGCCTTCACCCTCATACTCTTCCACGAGCTTCGCAAATTTTACAAGTGCAAGCTCAATCTCTTCATGACCTGGTACTTCATGACGGGTTCCTTCCGGTCCGAAGAGTCCAACAATCTCATCTGCAAATCTTCTTCCTACAATGTAGAGACTATAATCCGGCTCACCGATTCCTTCTCTATAACGGGTATATGCTACTACGCCCTCAAGGAAATGTCCTGCATTGTACATCTCATGATTTGAGAAATCTCTCCAACGATGAATACCTGGTGTGCCGCCGCCCGCATGTGCTGTGCTTCTCAAAGTAAAGTGCGTATCAATATATCCATCCGCATACTGTACCTGTTCAATCAGGGAAATCCAATATGCAAGTTTCTCTTCCAGTTTTTCTCTCTGTGCTACAATCTCCGGGTCTGTGTCATCATGGATAACAGACAGTGTATAGGAAATTGCTTCAATACTCTTATAAATATCAGAATCCTGGAATACAAATCCCTGGAACTCATCATATGGCTCACCGTTTAACTTCTTAATGGAGTTCACGAAGTTCGGCTCTCCGCCGGATGCCTGTTCAATCTGATAGATTGCCTTATTCAGAGAATTAATCGCATTTACTTTCTGCTTCGGATTCCAGAAATTATCTGTCAGCTGTACATTTTCAAATGTTACAGTGCTGTTTGCCTCCGGAGCAACAACTTCTTTCTTAACTGTAACTTCTGCCTTTGCATCAAAAGTCTCATTTCCAATCTTTACAGTACCTTTTACTTCAAAAGTATTGCCTTCCTGACCTTCCGCATATAACTCCGGTTTTACCTCTTCCCACTCAACCGGAACAAGCTTGGAATCAAAACTTTCAGCAAAATTGAACTCTGGCTTTGTCCAGCTGTAATAATCCGGTGTCGGGTCGTCAAATGTAATTCCGTTTGCAACAACTGTCTTCGGAAGAATCGGCGCTTTACCAGCCGCCGTTGCAGTGACATAAGTGTCAATACCTTCTACACCATCTACCTTGATTTCCATCTGCGTATTTCTTGCAACAGTTTTACCATCTTCTACATGAGAAACTGTCAGCTTCAGGATACCACGTCCGGCATTCTTTGTCTGGATTTTCACCTGTTCCTCAGTACTGCTTCCAGAAATCTCCATAACATCCTTAGATTCTTCTGATACTTCCCATTTATAGGTCATACCTTCAAGTCCTGACGGAAGGCTGTCTGCGGTATATGTACCCGCTTCACCCTTCTGGATTCTGTCTTTTCCAACAATCTGAGCAGCAACCAGTTCATTCCACTCTGCAGTCATCTTTTCACCGAATACTTCCCATTCGCCGATACCTACACCATTTGCTCCGGAACCATTACGGTCAATTTTCAAACGAAGAGCAGTCGTTTTTACAGAATCATTAAATGTTACTGCATTCCAATAACGGTTATTTCCATTCAGATAATTGCCCGGGTTAGAAAGATCTGCCGCTGCTGCGCTTCCGTACTTAACACCTACAGAGGCCACATCCGCGCCACTCTCATCCTTCATGGCTGTAATCGGAGTCCATGCTCCTGTATTATGATCATAATATTCCACCTCACAGCTCTTCGGGAAGGTTACATTTCCGCTTGCTGTAAGTGTGCCGTTATCTGCCCAGTACATCACGCGCATACCATTCAGCTCATACGGGGTATCCCATGTCAGTGCTACATATGTCGGATATGTACTGCTGTTCCATGTATTCCAGGAAGTCCCTGCATCTGTTGCAAGAGAACCATTATTCACATTTGTAACCGGTGTATTCTGTGCATCTGCAGATGCAGTTGCCTGTTTTGCAACATTTTCACCCGTTCCTTTTTCCTGTTTATTACCATATACTTCAATTTCACCAATACCTACACCTGTAGAGCCTTCACCGTTACGGTCAATGACAAGGCGAAGCTTCTTCGTCTTAACCGGAGTCTTCAGGGAAACTCCATTCCAGTAGCGGTTTGCACCCAATTTATAATTGTCTGCATTTGTATCTGCCTTATCTGCAGTACCAAATTTCACACCTACAGATGTCACATCTGCTCCTGTCTCATCTACAAGATCAGTAATGTCTACCCATTGTTTCGAGCGGGAATTATAATACTGAAGTCCGCAGTTCTTCGGGAACAATACTCCGTTATCCTCAGATCTCCACCACATTACACGGAGACTGGAAACTTCATACTCATCCTCACCCCAGTCCAGATCCATCGTTACCGGATATTTGACATTTCCATCTTTTGACCATGTATTCCAGGATGTATTATTTCCGTCTGCAAGGTTCTTGTCATTAACATTCTTTGCCGCATCTGACGGAATCGTCGTATTTGTATAAGAAGCCTTTGCTGTTGCGTTCGGAGCAACATTCTCACCCGAGCCAACCGGAGCAATTCCATATACTTCCCATTCACCAATACCTACACCGTTTGTGCCGGAGCCGCTTCGTTCAACCTCTAACTGCAGCTCTTTTGTCGTAATCGGTTCCGGGAATTTTACATAGTTCCAGTATTTATTATTCCCTTCGATACCATTATTGGAGCTGGAATCAATCTCTACGCCAACCTCATCCGTAGCAGCGCCTTTTTCATTAGTCATACCTGTAATTACCTGGTAATTTCCCTCAGCATCCAGATACTTAACCTGGCAGCTCTTTGGGAAAGTTACATTCGCAGCTGCAGTCTTCTCTGCATTGTCTGCCCACCAAATCACGCGCATACCTGTTATCTGGTATTCCTTGTCCCATGTAAGCTTTGGCTTCACCGGGTAATTTGCCTCATCTTCTCCCCAGCTGTTCCAGGTTGTACTCGTATCTGATGTAGCATACTTACCATCATTCATAGCTGCCGGCGTAACACCTCCATATGGATTCGAATAAGATGCACCCGCCGTTGCTTTTAATGCAATATTTGTCCCCAGACTTGGATCTGGTTCTATGCTGTCATCTGCTGCACTTACGGCAAAACCGGAAAGCATGGTCATTACCATTGCCGCACTTAAAAGCATGGATAAAATTTTCTTTTTCAAGCCTATACCTCCTTTTCTTTTTTTCATAAGTTTCTCCTTTCTGATTTATTCGTGTGAATTTACACATCGACATTTTATATTATAAAAAATTTTTTTCTTTTCCGAAATTCTAAAAATTTAATCTTTATTCAGCTATCTTTCCACAGCTTACATTTCAGATTTTATTTCCCATATTTCTCCAGGAATCTCTGGATAATCGTTGCGCACTCTGCACGGTTTGCGCTTCCCTGCGGGTCAAGAAGAAGCACGCCATCAATTGTCTTACCTGTGATGATTTCTTCTTTTACTGCCCACTTCATTGCTTCCTGTGCGAATGGCT
>CALFCS010000128.1 GCA_937950565.1 uncultured Lachnospiraceae bacterium | reverse complement strand
AAAATGCAGTATGGAGAGCAGTATATTGATGGATACTGGTATTATTTTGATACAGCTACCGGAAAGATGGCGCATGGAATTACTAATATTCCGGATAATGATGATGCCGGTGGCAAATGGGTATATTATGATTCTATCACCGGAAGAATGCAGTATGGGGAGCAGTATATTGACGGTAACCGGTATTATTTTGATACAGCTACCGGAAAGATGGCGCATGGAAAATATTACCGTGACGGTGCATATTACTATTACGACACAGCAACCGGAATTATGCAGTACGGAGAACAGACAATTGATGGGGACGAATATTATTTTGATACAGAAACCGGAGCAATGGTTACCGGAGAAGTTGAACGTGATGGAAGGTACTACTATTATGATGATGAAACCGGAGCAATGCTGGGACTTGGTGAGCAGATTGTAAAATATGCAGAAAAATTTTTAGGTACACCTTATACGTGGGGAGGTACATCACCGGATACCGGATTTGACTGTTCGGGATTTACACAGTACGTATACAGTAATTTTGGAATAGATTTAGACAGGACATCATCAGCACAGAGAAGACAGGGAGAAGCTGTAGATGAAGATGATATTATGCCGGGCGATCTGGTGTGCTATAGTGGACATGTTGCAATTTATGTAGGAAATGGACAGGTTATTCATTCACCACAGGAGGGCGAAGTGGTTAAAATTTCCAATATGCATATGATGTCGATTATAACGATTAGAAGATTTATAGATTAGTTTTTCTTGCACAATGTATTTTTTTATGATAGTATACATAAAAGCGTATTGTGTATACTATCATAAAATTTCAAACGGAGAGGTTGGTATATGGGTCGAATAGCAGGAATACAGATTAAGAATTACGGTTCGTTAAAGAATATAAAACTGGGGAAATTATTAGGCGATAATAGCGGCAGGGAATTAACCAACATGAATGCCATTATAGGGCAGAGCGGAACGGGTAAGAGTACGCTTGCCGATGCGTTTGGCTTTTTAGCAGACTGTATGGAAAAAGGTGTTGAGACTGCATGCGATTTGAATAATCGCGGCGGATATGAAAGTATTATATCACAGGGGGTTAATGGCTCAATAGAATTTGAAATTTATTATCGTGAAACAAGTAATGAACCACCTATTACATATGAACTGTGCATTGGGCTGGATAAATATGAAAGACCCATCGTAGAAAAAGAAAGACTTCGTCAAAGACGTGCAAATGAACGTTATGGACGTCCAATGTCTTTTTTGTATCTGGAATATGGAAAAGGTTATGCGTTTAAAGGCGATAATAGTGGATTTGTAGAAGAAGAAAATAAGGAAATTGGGGAAAAAGTGGATGTTGAGTTAGCAGATCCAAGGCAGCTGGGAATTGTAACATTAGGAGAGTTAAGAGAACATCCAAGAATTGTACGATTTAAAAACTTTTTGAAAAATTGGTATTTATGTTATTTTAGTCCGACGGCAGCGAGGGAAATTCCAAATGCGGGACCACAAAAGTATTTAAACCGTCTGGGAAATAATGTAAATAATGTTGCGCAATATCTGTATAGAGAGGACCCGAAAGATTTTATGAAGGTATTAAAGAGTATACAGACCAAGCTGCCGGGAATCCAGCAGATAACACCGGTTAAATTACAAAATGGCCAGTTAGTGCTGGAATTTTTAGAAAAAGGATTTAACAGGCCTTTTTATTCGCAGAAGATGTCAGACGGTACGTTGAAATTATTTGCATATTACCTGTTATTGTATGAAAAAGATGCAAGACCATTGGTATTTATTGAAGAACCGGAGAATGGATTGTATCATAAGTATCTTTCTGATTTGGCAGCTCAGATGAAGAATAGTATTAAAAATACATATTCCAAGCAGTTATTTATTACTACACACAGTCCATTTTTTGTAAATGCACTGTCACCGGAAGAAGTATGGGTTTTACAGAAACAGGAAGACGGCTTCTCGACAATTACACGGGCTTCTGATTTTGAGTATGTGAAACAGTTATGTGAGTCAGAGGTTGAATTGGGAGATTTATGGTACAGCAATTATTTTGGATAATATGAGGTGGATATGGAAGAATATGCATACATTGAAATTTTGATAGAGGATCAGTCGGGAGAAATTCTTGTAAAAAATATAATGGATAAGTATATAACTGAAGTTCCGGGTATCACGTACAAAATTCATAGTTTTAAGGGAATTGGTAAAATACCGAAAAAAGTGAATAAATTATCACAGGTTAAGACACAAAAATTATTCAATGCTTTACCGATGTATTTAAAAGGAATTGGACGCACGCTGGAGAGTATGCCGGGTAAAAAAGCTATTTTTGTTATTCTTGATAGTGATGATACGGATTGTGCCGAATTAAAAAAAGATTTGGTTGAGATGTATGTAAAATCAGGAGTAACCGTTGATGTGTATTTTTGTATTGCAATAGAAGAAATGGAAGCGTGGCTTCTAGGGGATGAGAAAGCAATAGAAGAAGCATATCCACAGGCCAAAATGCCGTTGTTAAGAAAATACGTTCAGGATAGTATTGTAGGAACATGGGAGTATTTGGCGGATGTAGTTTATAGCGGCGGTGTGAATGCCTTAAAAAAGAAAGCGGAGTCTTATTATGAGATAGGGTTGTTTAAATGTGAATGCGCCGGAAATATTGGAATGTATTTAAATATTCATGAAAATAAATCACCAAGTTTTAATTATTTTATAAATAAGCTGAATGATTTTTGTGAAGTTTAGTTTAGAATAATTCATATAACGCAGCAAAAGAGCCACAGCACGTGTCCTCTTTTCCTGCGTTATATTTTTTTAATACATTCACCTATTGACATAGTAGGTAGATAGGAATATTATCTTGATAAAACAAAGGATTGGAGAACAAGCGTATGATGATTTCTTCAAAGGGCAGGTATGCCCTGCGGGTTATGGTATTTCTTGCGGAGCATAACTCAGATGAATATGTACCGCTAAAAGAAATATCGGAAAAAGAGCAGATTTCACAGAAGTATCTGGAGAGCATTGCAAGAATGTTGTCCAAAGAACATTTAATAGAAGGCATCAGCGGACACGGCGGAGGTTACCGGCTGGCAAGAAAACCGGAAGATTACCGGATTAGTGAAATATTGAGACTGACGGAAGGAACACTTGCACCGGTATCCTGCTTAAAGGACGATGCAGTGCCCTGCGACAGGGCAGGTGACTGCTGTACACTGCCAATCTGGAAAGGGCTGGCGGAGCTTGTGGATAAATATTTTGACAGCATGACACTGAAAGAAGTCGCAGAGAATGCCAGACAGCAGATGATACAAAATCAGAGATCAAATGAAAAAAGTTGATACAATATTACCCTGCCGGATACAAACAGGCAGGTTTGTGTCACAACAAAAATACACATAAAACAGCTTGCAATTAGGGTGATATAAAAATCAGGAGGAACAATCATGTCAGAAAAAGAATTACTGAATGTAAAAGATTTAGTTGTAGATGTAGAGGAAAAGGAAATTTTACACGGGGTCAACCTTACGATTCGTCCGGGAGAAACCCACGTACTTATGGGACCGAACGGAACCGGTAAATCTACACTGGGCTATACATTGCTTGGCAATCCACGCTACACGGTAAAGCAGGGGGAAATCCGGTTTGACGGAAAAAATATCACCGCAGAACCGGTCAATGAGCGTGCAAAGGCAGGCATCTTTTTATCTTTCCAGAATCCGCTGGAAGTGCCGGGTGTGACACTAAGCTCCTTTATCAGAAATGCGGTAGAGCAAAAGACCGGCAAAAGAATCCGTCTGTGGGAGTTTAAAAAGCAGCTGGAAGCGGCAATGGAACTGCTTGATATGGATAAGTCGTATGCAGAGCGTGATTTGAATGTCGGATTTTCCGGCGGTGAAAACAAGAAAGCTGAGATTTTACAGCTCTTAATGTTAAAGCCAAAGCTGGCAATTCTTGATGAAACCGACTCCGGCCTGGATGTTGATGCCGTGCGCACTGTATCAGCCGGTATCCGTGAATATCAGAAAAACAGCGAAGGCAGTCTGCTGGTTATCACACACAGCACAAAAATTCTGGAATCCCTTCCGGTAGATTATACACATGTTATGGTGGAAGGAAAAATCATTAAGACAGGCGGCGCAGAGCTTGTTGATGAGATTAATGAAAGCGGTTTTGCAGGCTACGAGGCAGAGGAACACAGGTAGGAAAGCAGAGAATCAAGCATACAGCAAACAGCGGAAAGGGAGTAACAGGCGATGAAAGAAAAAAGCTATGTGGAAGACATCGACAGAAGCGTTTATGATTTCAAAGATGATGAAAAAGATGCGTATAAATTGCAGGCGGGTCTGACACCGGAGATTGTAGAAAAATTATCAAAAGAAAAAAATGACCCGGTGTGGATGCAGAACTTCCGTTTACAGGCATTACAGATTTACAATGAAATGCCCGTACCGGACTGGGGACCGTCGATTGAAGGACTGGATATGGCAAATATCGTGACCTATGTCCGCCCGAATACGAATATGAAGGCAAAATGGTCAGACGTACCGGAAGACATTAAAAATACATTTGAGCGGCTCGGTATCCCGCAGGCAGAGCGGAAATCCCTTGCCGGTGTCGGCGCGCAGTACGACTCTGAACTGGTATACCACAATGTGCGCGAGGAGGTTGCGGCACAGGGAGTTGTATACACGGATATGGAGAGTGCCTTAAAAGGCGAATATGCCGACATGGTACAGAAGCATTTTATGAAGCTGGTAAAGCCGAACGACCACAAATTTGCGGCACTGCACGGTGCAGTATGGTCTGGCGGTTCATTTGTGTATGTGCCAAAGGGGGTATCGGTAGAAATTCCGTTACAGTCGTATTTCCGGTTAAATGCGCCGGGAGCAGGACAGTTTGAGCATACGCTGATTATTGTGGATGAGGGCGCAGACCTGCATTTTATCGAGGGCTGTTCCGCACCGAAATATAACGTGGCAAATCTGCATGCAGGCTGTGTGGAACTGTTTGTCGGCAAAAATGCAAGACTGCGATATTCTACGATTGAAAACTGGTCAAAGAATATGTACAACTTAAATACAAAGCGCGCACTCGTTGAAGAAGGCGGCACGATTGAATGGGTTTCAGGTTCATTTGGTTCGCACGTTTCTTACCTGTATCCGATGAGCATTTTAAAGGGCAAGGGCGCAAAAATGGAATTTACAGGCATTACATTTGCAGGAAAAGGACAAAATCTGGATACCGGAGCCAAGGTTGTACACAGTGCGCCGGATACCAGCTCTTATATTAATACAAAGTCGATTTCAAAGGACGGCGGTATTTCGACATTCCGATCTTGCGTTGTAGTGGCAAAGAATGCGAAGAACGCAAAGTCTTCCGTATCCTGCCAGTCCCTGATGTTAGATGCCATATCCCGCTCGGATACGATTCCGGCGATGGATATCCGCACAAAGGATGCCAATGTCGGACATGAAGCGCAGATTGGCAGTATTAGTGATGAAGCCGTATTTTATCTGATGTCCCGCGGCATGAGCGAGGAAGATGCGAGAGCCTGCATTGTCAGTGGATTTGCAGACAATGTATCAAAGGAGCTGCCACTGGAATATGCGGTTGAAATGAACAATCTGATTCGGTTGGAGATGAAGGGCAGTATTGGCTAGAAATGCGGAATGGAGATTAATATGAAAGAAACAGTGAATATAAAAATAAATCAGTTACCGTCTAAGACATGGCACTGGCTGAAATTAAATGAAACGAATTTTGCATGGACCGATGAAGCACAGGGCTGTACAATTGTAAAAAAAGAAAGCACAGAAAACGAAGCATTATCGGGCGGTAAAGAAACAGCAGAAGCATTGGCGGACATTAAAGCTTTCGAAGCTGTGGAAACCGGAGCGGGACGTCAGGCAGACTGCGTGTTTAAGGCAGTGGCGCCGGAAAGAATAACGGCGGCAGCAGGCAGAGAACCGGAAAATCCTGTGGTATATGAAATCAGCGGCACAGATACGGCATCTGCCGGTATGTTAGACATTTATGCAGAGGAAAACAGCCGGATTACGGTTGTGGAGCGCTTTACGAAAAAGACCCCGGAAGATACTAATCTGGCATTCCGTACACGCATGATTGCGGCAAAAAACAGCAAAATCCGTCTGGTGCAGGTCATAGCCCTCGGCGAGGAGCAGCCCCTTTTATCCGATACAGGCTGTGTCTGTGATGAAAATGCGCAGGTCGAGCTGTTGCAGTTATTTATCGGCAAGGGTCATGTATACAACGGCGTGCGTACAGATTTAAAGGGCGAGCGTGCGGATTTTCAGGTGCAGACAGGCTATCTTGTGCAGAATACCCAGCTTTTGGATATAAATTATATTGTAAATCACATCGGCAAGAAGACAACCAGCAATGTGACGGCAGACGGCACGTTAAAAGATGCCGCACACAAAGTATTCCGCGGTTCGATTGATTTTAAACGCGGCGCTTCGGGTGCAAAGGGAACGGAAAGCGAACAGGTACTGCTTCTGGGCGATGATGTCATCAATCAGACCATTCCGCTGATTCTTTGTGCGGAAGAAGATGTAGAAGGCAATCACGGTGCGGCAATCGGCGAACTTGATGAAGAAACACTGTTATATTTTGCGGCAAGGGGCATTGATAAAAAACATGCCGAAGATATTATGACACGGGCAAAGCTTGAACTTTTAACCCATAAGATTGACGATGAAGAAACAAAGGAATTTGCGGAAGAGCAGTTAAGTGAGGTATTGACAGATGACAGCTTATGATTACAGACAGGATTTTCCCCTGTTACGGGAAAATAAAACGGTTTATATTGATAATGCGGCAACGGCACAGCGGCCGGACTGCGTACTGGAAGCAGAAAAGCGGTTTTACGAAAAGGCAAATGCCAATCCCCTGCGCGGATTTTATCCGTTGAGCCTTGCGGCGACCGAGCAGTACGAAGAAGCAAGAAAGACCGTGCAGAAATTTATTCATGCGAAATCTTCCAAAGAGATTATTTTTACAAGAAATACGACAGAAAGCTTAAATCTGGTGGCATACAGCTACGGCCTTTCAAACCTGCGTGAGGGTGATGAAATTGTGGTTAGTATTATGGAACACCACAGCAACCTGCTTCCGTGGCAGATGGTGGCAAGACAGACCGGCGCAGTATTAAAATTTCTGGAATGTACACAGGAAGGAACGCTTCCTGACGAGGTGCTTGAAGCTGCGATTACGGAAAAGACAAAGCTTGTGGCAGTTGCACAGGTATCCAATGTCTTAGGCTGTGTCAATCCGGTTGAAAAAATCGTAAAACTGGCGCATGAAAAAGGCGCGGTTGTGGTTGTCGATGCCGCACAGAGCGCACCGCATATGCCGGTGGACGTAACGGCACTCGATGTCGATTTTCTCGCATTTTCGGGTCACAAACTCATGGGACCGATGGGAATCGGTGTATTATACGGAAAAGAAGAACTGTTAGAGAAAATGCCGCCATTTTTAACGGGCGGAGAAATGATTTCCACCGTGACAAGAGAAGGCGCAACGTATGCTAAACTGCCGCACAAATTTGAAGCGGGTACGGTCAATGCGGCAGGGGCTGCCGGACTTGCGGCGGCAATCCGCTA
>CALFCS010000127.1 GCA_937950565.1 uncultured Lachnospiraceae bacterium | reverse complement strand
TCTCATCGATTCCTATCGGATTTTTTCTGTATTCTATTGTCAAATCACGAATCATATGCATTTCCTCTCTCTTTTTGTTTTTCTGATTCTTTCTATTCTATGAAAATTTGTAACTGTGAGGGTACTGAACAGTTACGAAAATTTTGCCATTGTACGAATCAGAGCGGTAACATTCTCCTGAAGTCTTGCCGTGTCTATGGTACCGTTCTCCAATCCTTTCTTTATCTGACCGGTATATGTATCATCATTAGAGCCCGGCGTAATCCAGCAGTTTCCCGCCTGTACCATTGCTGCCACATCTACACTGTCATAGGTTGTCCAATCCGTCATTACAAAACCGGCAAACCCATTTTCTTCTCTGAGAAGCCCCTGTAGAAGTTCTTCATCCGCTGCTGTCGGGCAGCCGTTTACCGCATTATACGCCGTCATAAAGCTGGCTGGCATATGAACATCCATCGCATATTCAAAAGTTCGAAAATAAATTTCCCGGATTGCACGTTCGGAAATCAGACTCTGATTTCGCTTTCTGGAAGATTCACAGTTGTTCCCGATAAAATGTTTATAGCAGCTTCCGATCCCGGCTCCTTCCAATCCTTTTGCATAAAATCCGGCCATGACACCGGACAAATACGGATTTCTGTGAATATTAAATGCCGGGGCAAGAACCAGCGGCATGCCCAATGCCTTCGCTTCTTCCCCGATTACACACCCGATTGCTTTCGATAATTCTTTATTGAACGAAGCACAGATTGTAACGCCTGACGGCATTCCAATATTTTTGATGTTCAGATTGACTCCGCTGTTTCCATCGCTCACCGGAAAGTCCGGCAAATCATATCCTTCTGTCTGAAATACACGACCTGCCTCACCGATACCTTCCATTCCCCATCCTGCCGAGGCACAGACGCTGATGCGGGCAAGTTCCTCCGGTGACATCTGTGCCACAAACTCAGCCGCACGTGACGGATTTTTTCTTACAGCATCAAATGTTACCTTCTCTTCCGGTTTATCCATATCAAACTTTGCGGGATAATGTTTCCTCTTCTCATAAGGCAAAAATGTCAACTTATTTTTGACCACTCCGGAATGCGCTCCTGTCGGCCATGTATCATCCGGATTTGTTTTGGATAATCTTGTAAATTTGTAATCGCAGCAAAGCAGATTGGTTACCTGTTTGATTATTCTTGTTTCTTCTTCGTCGAATCCGCCGCATTCCGCTGCTTCAATACTGTTTCCCACATAAATACGGTAATATCCTTTTGATAAAATATACGCCGCTTTTTCTTCCGAATATGAAGTCAATACTTTCACCGGAACATGAACAGGAATCTTCTGTTCCTCTCCCGGAAGCAGTTCCTTTGTTTTTTCAAAGAATACCAGTTCTTTTTCCGGCTGCTCCAGTTCTGATTCCGGTTTGCCTACATAAACCTGAACAACTTCTTTTCCGGCTTTTTCCCCGACATTCTTCACATATACATCCAGTTCCAGTATTTCCCCGTCAAATCGAATATTCTCCTGCCTGATACAAAACTCCGTATAACTTAATCCGTAGCCAAACGGATACGCCGCTTTTTTCCTGAATGTTGTAAAATAACGATATCCCACATAAATGTCTTCCTCGTAACAAGTATCCACATATATATTTTCATCTGCTGTCAGACGTGTTTTATCTACACAGTCATAGAAATTTTTCGACGACGGAATATCAAAATAATCCTTTGCCCATGTATCCGGCAGCTTCCCTGACGGATTTACAGCCCCGCTCAGGATATCCAAAAGTGCCGGTCCTGCAAGCATTCCACCAAATCCCGAATATATAAGTCCTGCAACTGCATACTTTTCTGCAAATGTCACATCAATCGGATATCCGACATTTAAAATCACAATTGTCTTTGCAAATGTATCCGTTACTTTTGCAATAAGTGCTTCTTCAGCCTCGCTCAGATAGTATTCCCCTTTCGCCGTGGAAGCATCCTGGTTTTCTCCTGCTGCACGTGTCAGGAACACGATTGCCGTATCGGACAATTTCTTTGCACGCATCAACATCTCGTCCTCCGGTATCTCATCCCTGTCACAGCCGTAAAATTCAACCAGTTCTTCATTCAGTGAATAAGCTTCTTCTTCCCTGACAGCCTCCACAAAATTAACACTGTAGCGAGGATTGATTTTGCCTGCCCCCACTGCTCCGATACGAAATTCGTGAACACCTCTGCCAAACAGATTCAATACCGTTCCCTTCTTCAGCGGAAGAACTTCCGCCTCATTTTTCAAAAGAACGATTCCCTCCCTGGCGGCTTCCAGTGCAATCTGTTCATGTGCTGCATCTTCCGGCTTCGGTTTCACTTTTTCCACACCTCTGACCGTAAAATCCTGCGGATTCATTTCATTCCCATCCATATCCACAAAGCCTTCCACGTGAAGTTGATATTCCCGACCGTACTCTGTCACAAGTCCCCGAAGCGGAATTCCAAGCACCCACATATTCCCCATAACTTCCATATATTGGTTGATACAGCCGGATACCACCCTGCTATCTAAGGTGACGGTTCCCTGAATATCCGGATTCATCGGCTTTGCCCACATCATAAGCAGACAGCCGGATAGTCGACGATCCAGCATAAAATACAATCCGTCAATATCATGAAAATCGTACTCCAGCGGTCCCATTTCAAAAAGCAATGGTTTATCTTCTTTTCCTGTCGGAAGCTGTTCCCAAAAATCTTCCATTCCCATGTTGAGTCCTCCCTTTAAATACTTTCATTGAGTTATCTATAAAATATCAAACCATATAGTTTTTGTATTACAATATTGATTACAATATTTCAATTTTGTCCTTGTTTTTATAAATAGAACACCTTATAATTAGTATTACATCCATTTCAAAGAGAGTTTAAAAGTACATTTTTACCTGGAAAGGAGTCTTCCATGATCACTGATTTAAAGGCATTTTGCGAATTATTTTATGCATCAACCTCCATACCGATTGGCTATTACCACGCCTCACACGACGATGACTGTTCCTTTCCTTCGATTTTGGAAGACCCGTCTGTTTTCAAAGGCATCCTGTCCGGTTTCCTACATATCACAAAAAACCCGGACTATTTTATCTCGCAGTCCTTCGGCTATTATGGTTATATAAAGCCGGAGCATGCTGATTGCGTAATCATCATTGGACCTGTATTCAGCACACCTATATCAGACCTTACACTTCGCACTTTCATGCAGGAATGGGCAATCAGTCAGGAACACAAACCGGATATCCTCCAATTTCTGGTCAATATTCCTCAGATTTCCTTTAACCAGTTTCTCCAGACACTTGCCTGGCTTCACCTGTGTTTCAACGATGAATATATTTCTGTTGGACAGCATTTTAATCTGGAAAACACAAGCAGCATCAGCGAGTTTTCCAATGTACATTCCAATCAGGTGATGAATGCAAAGGAAGAACAGCATTTTCATAATACCTACCAGTTTGAACAGAAACTTCTGCAGTATATTCAAAATGGAGACGTCGAAAAAATGAAAACATTGTTAAACACCCCCTCCGAATTATCGGGTGGTCTTATGGCTGACAACTCCCTCCGGCAGGAAAAGAATGTTTTCATTACAACTGTTGCAATTGTTACAAGAAGTGCCATTGCCGGAGGAATGGATATGGAACAGGCTTACCAGCTTGCCGATGTATATATCCGTGAATGTGAAAAGCTGCAGAATATTTCCCACATTGAAACCTTGTCTTATTCTATGCTGATTGATTTTACGGAACGGGTTTCGCAAAATAAAATTCCTCAGGGAATGTCTCTGGAAATATTTGAGTGTATTCAGTTTATTACTCACCACATCAACGAATCCATTCAGGTTGGCGATGTAGCTGAGCATATCGGAAGAAGCCGCTCTTATTTGACAAACAAGTTCAAAAAAGAGCTCGGCTTCGATGTCTGCAGCTTCATTATGCGGTGTACCCATATCTTAGCCCTCCATGGCCTTCACGGCCTTGACGATGCGGCTGGTGCCCAGGCGGGAGGCCCCCAGGTTGATAAAGT
>CALFCS010000126.1 GCA_937950565.1 uncultured Lachnospiraceae bacterium | reverse complement strand
CAGGAGGAACCATTGAAATTCGTCTTGACAGCTGTGATGGTACAAAGGTAGGAACAATGGAAGTCCCTGCAGGAGACGGAAGCTACCAGAAATTAGAATGTACACTTGACAGCGCTGTAGGAGAGCATAATGTATTCTTCGTATTCAAGGGTGAAGAAGGAAAAGAACTCGTGCAGGTTGATTATTGGCAGTTTGCAGAAAAAGAAGAGGAACCACAGCCTCAGCCGCCAGTGGAGAAACTTCCATATGTGGATGTTGCAGAAGATGACTGGTTCTATGACGGGGTATATTATAACTTCGTTGAAGGAACCATGACTGGTAAAGATAAGGAACATTTTGCACCGTATGAGAATCTTGCAAGGGCACAGTTTGCAATCATTGTACATCGTCTGCAAGGCACACCGAAAGTGGCATATGAGCCGACATTCCCGGATGTGGCAGATGAGGTATGGTACACGGATGCAATTCTGTGGGCGGCAAAGAATAAGATTGTGACCGGATATACGTCAAACGGATATTTTGGTCCGGCAGACAATATTCTTCGTGAACAGATGGCAGTGATGATGTACCGTTATGCAAACAGTCTGGATTATGACACAAGCAAGAAAGCAGACTTCAGTAAATTCGAGGATGCAGCGCTTGTGAATGAATATGCAAAGGATGCCATGAAATGGGCAGTCGGAAACGGAATTATTAAAGGAAAAGATAATGAGACACGGGTAGACCCGCTTGGTAATGCATCCCGTGCGGAATGTGCAATTATTATCCAGAGATTCATGGAGACTTATAAAGAATGATAAGCTCAACTAGTTGACAATTTCTTATATTTGTGTAGAATCAGCCCAACTTCCCTTCATGGGCTGATTCTATTATATGAAAAAATAAATCAAGGGGTGAAAAAATAGGGCAGAAGATGCCTTATTTTTTTGTGGTAAATATTGACAAAAAATTACGGGGGGGGGGTATAATGATAGTGTACAAAATGACGAAAATAATAAAGCTGTGTCTGTGCGTGCCCGACACAGTATTTTGCATATAAAAAATTGCACGCAGAAATGGGGATTAAGATGAAACAAAGAATGAGAAAAAGACTGCAGGGACTTCTACTTTGTATCTGCCTGCTGGCGGGACTTCTGCCGGATTATGCTTATGCGGCACAGGCAGGAGAGAGTGTGGAAACACAGGAAAGTCCGGATGCAGGAACAAAAGACAAAGCCGGTGGAAACGCAGACGAAGGAAGCGCCGGGGACTTTGAGAAGGGGGAAGCCGCAGAGAATGGTGAAAGCACATCTGACGGAGAGATTATTAATGAGTCTGTCTTTGTTAATTTGTCTGCAGGAACAAAGGAAGATGGCACGCCTGTCATGAACGCTCTGACGGGTGAGATGTTAAAAGCAGTGGTGTATGCGTATAATGACAACCCGAATGCTACAGCGCTGGCCACGATCCGGATTTATGTTAAGCAGACGAAGGGAAGCCAGAAGATTGCGCCGAAGGATACGCACAAGCAGGAACTGAAGCTGCAGGGAATCGGCGGGAAACCAGTAGCTACAACGGTAGAAGCCGTATGGCATCTCCCGGGAGAGGCAGAAGACCCTTCCGATGCATCCGTTACAAACAGCGGGTCTGATCCTGACAGCAAGAACGCATATCTGGAAATGGCTCTTCCGGCCGGAGCTTCCCTTTCCCTGGAGATAGAGCTTTACTGTCCGACCGGGTATGATGAACTGGCGTCTGCACAGGTTTACTGTGAGGTAGATGAGGACGGGCTCGATACGGTTACATTTCCGGAAAATGAGGCGGACAGAGTGTCGCTATACTGGGAAGGCGAAGCAAAATGGAGCAATTTCAAAAAAAGCGTGGACATTACAACGATTGGGTGTGAGGAGGGTGTAATTACACCGGAGAAGGTGAATTACTCTTTTGGCGCACAGAATGATCTGAACCGGAAGACAGGAATTATATATACAAAAGAGATACGGATTGAGGATGAGCTTGTCCTTCCGAAGGGGCTGCATCTGCCGGAGAATATCCGTGTGGACAAGGCACGGGGCAGGGTGGAAACGAACGACGGAACGGAGCTGTATGCGATTTCTGTTAAAAATTATGCCTATACGATGAACAGCCTTGCTTATAAGAAAAATGACGCAGGGCAGGATGTGATTTCATATTGTCTGACAATCCCGAATCCGGAGATTACAGATACTGCTTTCAATCCGGTATCTGCGGTGACAGCGGCGCTTTCTGTGGGGAATCTGACAGTGAGCGATGGAATCACGCTGGAGGATGCACAGATTCTAAACAGTGCGAAGCTTCAGGTAAATGCTGTGGATAGTGAAGGCGGTTCTGGAAGCAAGATGATTTATGAAGACAAGAACGATGCAAAAATCCGGATTACCGAAAAGGGTATGGTGGACATTTCAAAAGAAGCTTTCAGTGTAACGGATGGGAAAGGTGTACTGACTTATGGGAAAGACGCTGTCTCATCAGATATCCGCGTGCAGGATGGCAAGCCGGTCGTTATGCCAGGTTATATGGTGACATACCAGGTTACTCTTTCCAACAGCTTTGAATATGCGCATGACGCCACGATGACAGACCTGATTCCGGAGCAGATGGAATTGTCTGAAGATTCCCTGTCGGTAAAGGAGGAGTCCTCCGGCAAGGAGCTTGTAAAGGATAAGGATTATACCGTGTCTTTCCAGAAAAAAGATTCCGGCGAGACGGAGCTTACCGTCTATGTTAAGGAGATTCCGGGAGAAAAAGGTGTGACAATTACCTATAACTGTAAGGTTCTTGAGACAGTTACCGATAATCTGGATATTGAAAATGTGGCAAGAGTTAACGATAAGGAAGCTGGCGTGACGGTGCATGTGCCGGAGGAAGGAACGGCCCGTTTTGAAAAAGAAGTGATCTGCCGGAGGACAGAGAACATTGTAGGAAGTCCTCTGATAATATGGAAAACACCGGATGGAAGATACCAGGTATCGGGAGATTATATGGGGTATTTTGGCTCTTATCCTACCCAGGAGGAGTTAAAGGAGGCGCTCCTTACCGTCAATGCGGGAGACAAGATAGAATATCTGATTACTTATGACAACCAGACCTTCCATGATATCAGTGGTGTGGTTTATGATTATGAGCCTTTTTCATCGAGCATTAACCAAGGTTTGTATATGGGAATGTCTACCGGAGGCTGGGCGTATTATATATCCGGTCTCGACAGATATATGACGGGCAATAGCAGCGGCAGTTCCGGCTCGGGCTCTTCGTCTGTTGATTCGAATAAAGTAAGGGAAGTGTTTGGAAGCTGCATTTATAATTATAGTGATTTTGCCAGCTCTGCAGCAAATGCTAATGCAAGTGAGATGGCTTCGCTTCTGCAAGGCAGCGGGACGCCGGTCTGGAAATTTGAAACCCGGGGAAAAATCAATCGTACGCTTCGCTCCGGCACAACCTACCGGCAGACAATGGTGCTTGAGATTCCGGGAGATAATAAGGAATCTTCTGCTTCTTATAAAAATAACGAGTTCCAGAATCTGGCCGCTTCTTATGCATATTCTGTTATCAACAGAGGTAGCGGAAGTGCAAGCAATGTACACTGGCAGACATATGCGGAGTTTAAGAAGAATGAAAGTGAGA
>CALFCS010000125.1 GCA_937950565.1 uncultured Lachnospiraceae bacterium | reverse complement strand
GCGTGCTTGTGAGCCGCTATTTTGGAGCCAGGGATTATAGTAAAATGAAAACAATCGTATCAACATCATTGATTAGTTTTCTGATTCTAAGCATACTTCTGGGTGTATTTGGTTTTGGATTTTCTAATATAATGATGAATGCATTACAGACACCTGCTGATATACTGGATGAAGCAGTATTATACCTGCGTGTTTATTTTGTAGGATTTCCGTTTTTGTTTATGTATAATATCCTTTCAACGATGTTCACCTCAATCGGTGAGTCAAAGATTCCGCTGGGACTTCTGATATTTTCTTCTATTCTGAATATTTTTATGGATTTTTGGATGGTAGCAGGCTTAAGGCTTGGCGTGTTTGGTGCAGCGCTTGCAACGCTGATTGCACAGGGGATTTCTGCTGTTTTTTCACTTCTGATTTTCTTTTGCCGGATGCGCCGGTATAAAAGCAGCTTTAAACGGTTTGACAGGCAGGAGTTATATTCAATGCTTCAAATTGCTGTACCATCTGTTTTGCAGCAGTCTACAGTATCGATTGGCATGATGATAGTACAGGCGGTTGTAAATCCATTCGGTACACAGGCGCTTGCAGGTTATTCGGCAACAATGAGAGTAGAAAATGTTTTTTCCCTGATTTTTGTATCCATTGGAAATGCCGTTTCACCATATGTTTCCCAGAATCTGGGTGCAAAACAGAACCAGCGTATCAAAAAAGGATACCATGCTGCAATTGTATTAGATATATGTTTTGCAGTTCTTGCCTTTATAGTGATTGAAACATTACATACTCAGATTT
Source organism: uncultured Lachnospiraceae bacterium (assembly GCA_937950565.1). Taxonomy (GTDB): domain Bacteria; phylum Bacillota; class Clostridia; order Lachnospirales; family Lachnospiraceae; genus UBA7109. Next base: position 6,474 of record CALFCS010000125.1, on the reverse strand, counting down.
CTTCGTTATTCCTGGGTAAGGATGGAACCGATTTAGCATATCAGGTGTCCGGGGATTATATGAAATGGCTTGGCTATTTTTTCATTTTTATGGGTATCAAGATGGCAACAGACGGGGTTCTTCGTGGACTTGGAATCATGCGACCATTCCTCATTGCTAATATGGTAAATCTTGCAATCCGTCTGTTGGTTGCCCTTATATGTGCTCCGCGTTTTGGCATTGCATATGTATGGCTTGCTGTACCGGCCGGCTGGTTTGCCAACTTTCTAATTTCCTATGCGGCACTCAGAAAATCGTGGCCGGCTGAAAAACCAGCCGGATTTTAATAAAACTGCAAATTACAATGTATAACGCCCTGTTAAAAACAGGATTGACAATTGGCAGTATAACAGATATAGTAAAAGATGCAAAAACAAATAGATGTGAACAGAGTAGAAGTCATGCGTAAAGTGTCAATGGACGGGAAGTTGCCATTGGACGAAAAATCCCTGTAAAGCGGATTTGCGATGTGCCTTCGCATCCGCTGTCAGAAAATATAAAGCATTCATTTCCTGAGAACGGGTATGAATGCTTTTTTGTTTACATAAAAAAAGAGGAAAAGATGGAGAGTGAAAAAATAAAAGCGGGTGTCCGGCTGATATTAGAAGGATTGGTGAAGACATGAAACGTGTAAATCTAATATATAGACATCCTTTATATCAGAAAAAATATAATGCGCTGCAAAAGGCTGAGGAACACCGGAAATTTTGTAATCATACGCTGGAGCATTTTCTGGATGTAGCAAGACTGATGTATATTTATTCGGTGGAACAGGAACTGTCCATATCAAAAGAGGTCATATATGCAGCGGCATTTATGCATGATATCGGAAGAATAGATCAGATAGAAAAAGGGATTCCACATGAAATGGCGGGAGCGGCCCTGTGTGACAGAATCCTGCCGGACTGCGGTTTTGCAAAAGAAGAAATCAGCCTGATAAAGGACTTTATTCTACATCACCGGATAAAAGACACCGGCGCGGACACGCCTTTATACGAAATGTTATACTGGGCGGATAAGAAATCAAGAAACTGTTTTGCGTGCGCGGCGCAGGCGGAATGTAACTGGGACAGACAGAAGATGAATCTGGAAATTGATTATTAATAAGCTGCAGGCAGCAGCAGATAAGGAATGGAGATTGTATGAAAATAGGTAATAAAGAGTTTGATTTAAGCAGCCACTGTTATATAATGGGAATTTTGAATGTAACACCGGATTCTTTTTCGGATGGCGGTAAATTTAATACGCTGGATGCAGCATTAAAGCATACAGAGGAAATGATACGGGATGGAGCGGACGTCATTGATATCGGAGGGGAATCCACCAGGCCGGGACATGTAGTGATTTCTGAAGAAGAAGAAATTGCAAGGGTAACACCGGTGATTGAGGCGGTGAAAAAGCATTTTGATATTCCGGTTTCAATTGATACCTATAAGGGGAAGGTCACACTTGCGGCATTGCAGGCGGGAGCGGACCTTGTAAATGATATCTGGGGCTTTAAGCATGACCCGGAAGTCGCAGCATATACAGCAAAATACAATGCGGCATGCTGCCTTATGCATAACAGGAATGAAGCCGTATATGATGATTTTCAAAAAGATTTTATCCGGGATATGCAGGAGTGCATTGCAATTGCAAAGAAAGCCAATGTACCCGATGATAAGATTATGCTGGACCCCGGCGTGGGATTTGGCAAAACGTATGAAATGAATCTTGAGATTATCAATCATCTTGAAATCATGAAGCAGCTCAATTATCCGGTATTACTTGGAACGTCCAGAAAATCCGTGATTGGACTGACACTTGATTTACCGGCGGACGAGCGGGTGGAGGGAACACTGGCGACAACGGTTATCGGTGTCATGAAAGGCTGTTCCTTTGTAAGAGTTCACGATGTAAAAGAAAATTACAGAATTATTAAGATGACAGAGGCAATCCTGTCAAAATAATAACAAAGATGGCAGATGAGAAATCGCCGCTTTACAACAAGCTGTTTAGAAATGAGGATTAACGTGGATAAAATTTCAATTGATAAATTAGTTGTGTTTGGAAACCATGGTGTTTTTGAAGCCGAGAATATGTTAGGACAGAAATTTCTGGTTTCTGTCGTGGTGTATACCGATACCCGGAAAGCGGGATTGACGGATGATCTGGCGTGTTCCGTAAATTATGGGGATGTAAGCCGGGATATTTTAAAGTTCTTTCAGAATAATACATTTAAACTGATTGAAACCGTTGCCGAGAAACTTGCACAGGAATTACTGCTGCGGTATGATTTGGCGGAAAAAGTAGATGTGAAAATAGAAAAACCGTGGGCACCTGTTGCGATTCCCGTAGACAGTGTCAGTGTTGAAATATCAAGAGGATGGCACAGGGCATATATTGCAACCGGGTCGAACATGGGCGATAAAAAAGCATATCTTGACGAAGCTGTAGAAAAACTAAAAAACCATCCGTATTGTAAGGTCGTAAAGGTATCCGATTATATTACGACAGAGCCCTACGGCGGTGTTGAACAGGATGTCTTTTTAAATGGGGCATTAGAGATTAAAACACTGCTGTATCCGGAAGAACTGCTGGCGCTTCTTAACAGAATTGAGGCAGAAGCGGGGCGTGAACGAACCATACACTGGGGACCGCGGACATTGGATCTGGACATTTTGTTTTACGATGACTGTATCATAGATAGCCCGGCGCTGACCGTGCCGCATATAGATATGCAGAACCGCGGTTTTGTATTAATTCCGATGGCACAGATTGCGCCGTATCACAGACATCCGGTTTTAGGCTGCACGGTAGGACAGCTGTTAAGCAGACTGGATGATTCATTATCATAAATTTAAAATCAAGAGGAAAAGTATGATATATACAGAAGCAGAGCATTTTATAAAGGAATCACATAACGGAGTCATAAGGCTTGGTCTTGGCAGAATAGAAGAATTACTGGAAAGACTGGGCTGTCCGCAGAAAAAGCTTAAATTTATCCATGTTGCGGGAACCAATGGAAAAGGTTCTGTGTGTGCCATGACAGCAGAAATTCTTAAAGCGGCAGGATATAAGACAGGGCTTTTTACATCGCCGGTGATATCTGTGTATCGGGAACAGTTCAGGATAAACGGAGAAATGATTTCCGAAGAAGAATTTGTAAGATATGCAGAGATGGTAAGAAATGCATGCGCGAAGATGCCAGATGTTCCGTCTGAATTTGAAAAGGCTGTGGCACTCGCTTTTTTATATTTTAATGAAAACAGGTGTGATTTTGTGGTGCTGGAAGTCGGCATGGGCGGTTGTGATGATGCAACCAATGTAATTGAAGTTCCGGAGGTTGCTGCAATTGTCAATATTGATTATGACCATATGGGATTTCTGGGGACAACACTGGAAGAAATTGCGCAGAAAAAAGCAGGGATTATTAAAGAAAACGGAACGGTCGTAATAGCCGGACAGAGTGAAACCGTCATGAATGTACTGATAAAAAGATGTCAGGAAAAGAAAGCCGGTTTTAAAAGCACGGATGTACAAAATATTAAAATTACGGACAGAAGCATACATGGACAGACCTTTGGGTATAAACAGTATGCAGGCATAAGAATTTCTTTATTGGGAGATTATCAGTGTGAAAATGCGGCGGTTGTACTGGAAATAATGGACTGTCTGATCCGGAAGGGATATCAGATACCGGTAAATGCAGTTTATGACGGAATGAAAAACGTTTACTGGCAGGGGCGGTTTGAAATTTTGTCAGAAGCACCGCTGTTTATTGTCGATGGTGCGCATAACCCGGATGGAATCAATGCGCTGCGCTCAAATTTAGAAAACTACTTTGCAGGCGAAAAGTTTATTTTTATAACAGGAATCCTGCGCGACAAGGATTACAGTCAGATGCTTAGGACAATGCTTCCATACGCAGCCTCTTTTATCACGATTGCACCGGACAGCCCGCGTGCCATGAGTGCGGATGAGTGTGCAGATGCAGTCAGAAAGTGCGGTTATACAGGAGAAGTATCTGTAATGGATACCATAGAGGAAGCAGTTCAGTTGGCATATAGGATGAGTCAAAAGAAAAATACCGGCGTGTGTGCGTTTGGTTCTTTATACAGTGTGGGAGCAATAAGCAGGGCAGGGACAATGAAGCTGCGATAAAACAATTTTAATAAATAACCTTCTTGTATAAAAAAATACATTGACATGTTAGCACTGACATGTTAGTATGATGATAACAAAGAAATAAGACATGTATTTTATATTTAAGGAGGTATTTTATAATGGAGATGACGTTAAGGTGGTACGGACCGGGATATGACAGTGTTACCCTTAAGCAGATCAGACAGATTCCGGGAGTAAAGAATGTCATTACGACGCTTTTTGGAAAGCAGGCAGGGGAACTATGGCTGCCAAAGGAAATCGCAGAGCTTAAAAAGATTGTCAACCATGCAGGACTTGGAATTGCAGGGATTGAATCTGTGAATGTGTCAGATGACATTAAGATTGGAACTGCAAAAAGAGATGAGCATATTGATAATTATATTAAAACGCTGCAGGCACTGGGCGAAGCGGATATTCATATGGTATGTTATAATTTTATGCCTGTATTTGACTGGACGCGGACAGAGCTTGCAAGGGTACGGCCGGACGGCTCGACGGTATTGGCATATAATCAGGACACCGTAGATATGATTGATCCGGAACATATGAGGGAATCCGTTGAAAAAATGTCCAATGGCTTTGTAATGCCGGGATGGGAGCCGGAGAGATTAGACAGATTAAAAGAGCTTTTTGAAATGTACCGGGATGTTGATGCAGAAAAGTTGTTTGATAATCTTGTATATTTTCTGGAAGCAATCGGACCGGTATGTGAAAAGTATGATATTAAAATGGGAATTCATCCGGATGATCCGGCATGGCCGATTTTTGGCCTCCCAAGAATTATGACAGGAAAGGATTCAGTTACCCGTCTTCTTGATGCAGTTGATAAGCCGTATAATGGAATTACTCTTTGTACAGGTTCATTTGGTTCAAACCAGAATAATGATATTTGTGAGATTATTAAAGCATGCAGAGGCAGAATTCCGTTTGCCCATGTAAGGAATCTTAAATATAATTCACCGAGGGATTTTGAAGAGGCTGCACATTTATCATCAGATGGCTCAATGGATATGTATAAGATTATTAAGACTTTATATGATACCGGATTTGATGGGGCAATAAGACCGGATCATGGCAGAATGATATGGGATGAAGTTGCAATGCCGGGATATGGCCTGTATGACAGGGCATTGGGAGCAGCTTATCTGAATGGCTTATGGGAAGCCGTAGACAAGTCAGGACAGTAATTTGCTTATACGGTACGTTGTAACGCAGATATTACACAGCCGGTTGTTTCTGAGCAAAAACAACCGGCTATAATGGCAGATGAGAAATTATCTTTGCGGATATCTCATTGCATTTTCGTAACAGGCTGCTCAGAAATGAGGATGAATATGAAACTTTCAATAGATGGAATTAAAGATAAAACAGCATGGGAAGAGGCAGGTATAAAACTGCCGGCATATGATGTCAGAAAGGTAGCAGAGAATACAAAGGCATCACCGGTATGGGTTCATTTTGGTATTGGCAATATCTTTAGAATTTTTATAGGCGGAATTGCTGATTCGTTAATTGAGCAGGGGGTGTCAGATAAAGGGATTACATGCGTGGAGACCTTTGATTTTGATGTTGTGGATAAGATTTATGAGCCGTTTGACAATCTTGTTATGGCGGTTACACTAAAAGAAGACGGAAGTACAGACAAGAGGGTACTCGGTTCTCTTACGGAAGCGGTGAAGGCACAGTCGGCATCAAGGCAAGCCTGGTCAAGATTAAAGGAGATTTTTGCAAATCCGCAGCTTGAGATGATCTCATTTACAATTACAGAGAAGGGATATGCCCTGCGTGATGCAAAGGGTGCATTTTTCCCATTTATCCAGAGTGATATAGATAACGGACCGGATAAGGCAGTATCGGCAATGGCAGTTGTGGCAGCACTTTTATTTGAAAGATTTAATACGTGTAAAGCACCGCTTGCGGTCGTTTCTATGGATAACTGTTCACATAATGGAGAAAAGCTGAGAAATTCAATAACGGAAATGGTCCGCGAGTGGCAGAAAAAGGGCTATGTAGGACAGGATTTTGCGGACTATGTCAATGATGAAAATGTAATATCATTTCCATGGTCCATGATAGATAAAATAACACCAAGACCGGCAGATTCAGTGGCTGCAGCATTAGAGCAGGCAGGAGTTGAACAGATGAAGCCTGTGATTACGTCTAAGAAGACTTATATTGCGCCATTTGTTAATGCGGAAGGACCACAATATCTGGTTATTGAAGACAGATTTCCAAATGGAAGACCACAGCTTGAAAAGGCGGGGGTTTATATGACAGACAGGGATACTG
>CALFCS010000124.1 GCA_937950565.1 uncultured Lachnospiraceae bacterium | reverse complement strand
TTGTAGCCTTTATTAATATTCAGGACAAGAACCTTCAGTTCCAAATCTATCTCATCTTTTTTCGTCTCATAAGAGTCGGACAACCGTAAGACCTCTTTCTCCGGCATCGGGCTTTTCCCATTATAAAAGACGACAAACTTCGGATATGGAATTGGAATGCGCACGGTACTAAAAAGGTCTTCATCTTTCAAAAGAGCCGAATAGACATTTGCTACATAAAAAAGGTTGCGTAACGGAATATTCGGATTCTTGGTTGACTGATGCTCGTATAGTAGCAGCTGGTCATACAGCAGAAAGGATACATCATTTTTCATTCCCATATAAATGGCATTTTCAAGAGTTGTTACAATTAAATCCTTCGGGTTGTCGTATGACGTATCATTCATGGCATTGTACAGTTCCAAGAACTTTTCTTTGTCTTTGAACAGCATCCGAAATAGACGGTCCTTATAAGTGCGCAGCGGCGTCTCGGTTATCTGAAGCGCCGTATCTCGGGATTCCGAGTTCTGGATTTCTTCGTTTTCTGTTAAGTTTTCCTGTTTCATTTCATTCATTTTTCGTCCCCCTTATTGTGAGAGGACTCTTTGCCTATCTTTTTCTTAGAATCCTCTCTGCTTTTCTTTGTGAGTTTCAGCATTGAAAATTTCTAAGATTTGCGTGATGCAAATAGATAGTAGAATGACTGATGTCATCAAGATTTTAGAAATAAAATGCTTATAAAAATAATAACATTTCAGGAAGAAGGTGTAAAGATAAAATGTGAAAAATGGGGATGGATTTGCGGTATAGCAGAAGTGAGAGGTTATTGAGCGGGTCTATACAGAGACATAAGGATTGGGAATGCAGAGATTTGTGAGAAAAAATAATAGGATTTACTACGAAATAATAGAAAGTGTGCTATACTATATATAGAAACAGATTGTGCCAGACAAGGGAGGAGGATTAGTTATGACAGAGCAGTTGATTAAAGATGTAAAAAGGATTCAGAAATGTCTGATTAATAAGGATATGTCCGGGGATGAATGGGAAGAGAAGATGGAAGCGGTACATAAGCTGGAAGATGTAGTTACCTATTTAAAGGATGCCCTTGGACGAGGTGTCGAATTCTGAATTGCCGCGAATGTATTTTGAATTGATTTCAAATGGATAATAAAGCGCTCCTGCAGGTATTTGTTCTGAGATGCCAGCAGGAGCGTATATTGATTGCAGAGTATTTGTTTAGTCGATTGTCCATCTTCCGGAAGCGCCGCACGGGAGAACAAGACCGGAGTGTGTGACAGGAAGTCCGACTTCCTGTGAATCTACATGGCCATGATATTTTTTTAATTCTGTTCCGAGCATATAAGTTAATACGGCAGGCGCCAATCCTGTTGTGTAAGAATTTATGAGGAAGAATAATGGGTCGTCTGATAATATTTTTGTACATAATTTAATCAGAGGATGAATCGCATCTTCAATTTTCCAGATTTCGCCTTTGGGGCCTCTCCCGTAAGAAGGAGGGTCCATAATAATTGCATCATAATGATTGCCCCGGCGTATTTCCCGTTCTACAAATTTCACGCAGTCATCAACAAGCCAGCGGATCGGTTTGTCGGATAATCCTGAAGAAGCAGCATTTTCCTTTGCCCAGGTAACCATTCCCTTTGAGGCGTCCACATGGGTAACGGCTGCTCCGGCTGCAGCAGCAGCCAATGTTGCGCCTCCCGTATAGGCAAAAAGATTCAAAACTTTGACCGGACGCCCTGCGGTTCTGATTTTCTCAGAAAACCAATCCCAGTTGGCGGCCTGCTCCGGAAAAAGACCAGTGTGTTTAAAACTAAAAGGTTTTAGGTTAAAAGTTAATTCTCCATAATGAATCTGCCATTGCTTTGGAAGGTCGAAAAATTCCCATTCACCGCCGCCTTTTTTGCTGCGGTGGTAATGTCCGTTCCTATGTTTCCAGCCAGGCACTGTTTTAGGAGTGTTCCAGATGACCTGCGGGTCTGGGCGGACAAGAATATATTTTCCCCAGCGTTCTAATTTCTCTCCGTTACTGCAGTCTATCACTTCGTAATCTTTCCAGTTATCAGCAATCCACATAATAAGCATCCTTTCTCTTTCAGAGGTATATTTATAAAAGATAAATGATTCGGAATAAATAAGTTCAATGATATATTATCGCTTAAAATACCTGAAAAGTCAACGGTTTCGGAAATGTGCGGGTAAATGGAGACAAGAAAATATGAACACGAAAAAAACCGGTGTTGTTGCCGGCTTTCTTCGCTTTTTGGTATGTCATTGAGAGGTCTTCCCTGTTGTATTGCATTATGTAATCGATGTATACTAATGTCAGGTCTTTTTTGGGGGAAATGACCGTGAACAGTATACTGCAATGGCAACAAGGATGGTTTTACTCAGTATGCGCGTCTGCAAAAGGATGATGCATATTAAAAAGAATCTCTTCCTTATTATAATGGCTGTATCCTTAATGCAAAAAAAGGCAGTTCCCGTCTTTCGGAAACCGCCTTTGGTATCACATATCTAAGTCAGTTACACTATAGCACTTAAGAAAAGGTATGTCAATAGAAAGATGAAAAACTATGTAGGGCAGCAATGTTCTAAAAAAAATACAATATTTGTAAGAAAAGGCTTGAAATATGCGGAAACATCAGATATACTAAAAAAGCTGTGACATGATAGCTGAGAAGCGTGAGGTTGCTACTTATTATATGGTAGGTTTTCCGTGGAGCGAATGTCAAGTTAGGAAACTGGCGACAAGTCACTGTA
>CALFCS010000123.1 GCA_937950565.1 uncultured Lachnospiraceae bacterium | reverse complement strand
GCGTCTGCAAAAAGGAATTGAGAAAGAGGTTGCAAATGCAATTCTTGTAAAAGTAAACCAGATTGGAACACTTACAGAGGCTTTTGATGCAATTGAGATGGCAAAAAATGCCGGGTATCATACAATTATTTCCCATCGTTCCGGAGAGACAGCGGATACGATGATTGCAGATATCGCGGTTGCATTTAACGCGGGACAGATAAAAACCGGAGCGCCCTGCAGGGCAGAGCGGGTAGAAAAGTACAATCAGCTGCTGCGGATAGAGGAACGTCTCGGTGATAGTGCAGAATATAAAAATCCTTTCCAATAAGTAAAAATAACTCTTGTAAAGCGGAATCTCTTGTGGTAAGATAAACATGGTTTATCCATAGGAGGTGCAAGAAGGTGGAGATTTTAAAGACAATATTATTGATTATATTTGCAATAGACTGTATCGCATTGTCAGCGATTGTATTACTGCAGGAAGGTAAGTCAGCAGGACTTGGAACCATCAGTGGTATGGCTGACACATATTGGGGACAGAATAAGGGACGTTCTCTTGAGGGCGCACTGGTGAAGTCTACAAAGTTCCTTGCGATTCTGTTTATTGTACTGGCAGCAGTGTTGAATTTAAAAGTATTTGCTTAAGACGAACAGTATTTTAGGAAAACAAAAGGACGCTCCTGTAATAGGAGTGTCCTTTTATCATATAAGATGCTTTTTATGATGGATATAGGGGAGAGTTTGATAGTATGGAGAAGATTACGGGGATTTACCGTGGCAATCAAAAAGGGTTTGGCTTTGTGACAGCAGAGGGTGAAGAAGCCGATATTTATATAGGAGAAGAACATACGGGCGGAGCTTTTGACGGTGACAAGGTGGAAGTTGTTATCATAAAAGAAGCAAGACAGAAAAAACGGAAAAGCCGGGAAGGTAAAGTCGTACGTGTTTTATCCAGAGGCTTTACAAAGGTTGTAGGTCTTTATCAAAAGAATCGTGGAAAAGGGTATGGCTTCGTGCTTCCGGATAATCAGAAGATGCTGAGAGATATTTTTGTTCCGGCAGAGTGTGCAAAAGGAGCAGTGAATGGACATAAAGTAGTGGTGGAGATTACTTCATACGGAGATGGCAGAAAGAAACCGGAAGGAAAGATTATTGAGATTATTGGCCATGTGAATGATCCGGGAATAGATATTTTGTCCATTGTAAAAGATCATGACCTGCCGACAGAATTTCCGGAGAAGGTTCTAAATCAGGCAGAACGGGTGGCGAAGCCGGTAAGTGAAGCAGATATGGCAGGAAGAGAGGACCTGCGTGGCTGGCAGATGGTGACGATTGACGGGGAAGATGCAAAGGATCTGGATGACGCGGTGTCTGTGACAAAGGAAGAAGGGCAGTATACGCTGGGCGTACACATTGCGGATGTGACGAATTACGTTCAGGAGAACAGTGCACTTGACAGAGAAGCATTAAAACGTGGAACAAGTGTATATCTTGCAGACCGTGTGATTCCGATGCTTCCCCACACGCTTTCAAATGGCATATGTTCATTAAATGAAGGAGAGGACAGGCTGGCGCTGAGCTGTATTATGACAGTGGATGACAAAGGACATGTTGTTGCACATAGAATTGCAGAGACAGTCATTCGTGTCGATTGCCGGATGAGCTATACAAGTGTGGCAAAGATACTAGAAGAAAAGGATGAAGAAGAAGCACGAAAATATAAAGAGCTTGTACCAATGTTCGAGCTTATGCGGGAATTATCCGGGATATTAAGAGAGCAGAGGAGAAAAAGAGGCTCCGTGAATTTTGATTTTCCAGAGACAAAGATGATATTGGATGAGAATGGATGTCCGGTGGAATTGAAACCATACGAGCGTAATGTGGCGACAAGGATGATTGAGGATTTTATGCTTCTGGCAAATGAAACGGTTGCTGAAGATTACTATTGGCAGGAGCTTCCGTTTGTATATCGTACACATGAAGCGCCGGATGATGAAAAAATACGGACACTTGCGACATTTATTAATAATTTTGGATACTCGATGCATGTCAGAGGAGATGTTCATCCTAAGGAAGTGCAGAAGCTTCTGGCAAAAATAGAAGGAACGCCACAGGAAACATTGATAAGCAGGCTGGCGCTGCGCTCCATGAAGCAGGCAAGATATACGCCGGAAAATACGGGGCATTTTGGGCTGGCAGCAAATTATTATACACATTTCACTTCGCCCATCAGACGTTATCCGGACCTGCAGATTCACAGAATCATTAAAGATAATTTACGTGGCCGGATGAAACCGGAAAAAATAGAACATTATGAAAAAATACTTCCGGAGGTGGCAAAGCAGTCCAGCGAGACAGAGAGACGGGCGGAAGAAGCGGAAAGAGAAACCGTCAGACTCAAGAAGGCGCAATATATGCAGGAGCATATTGGGGAAATATATCAAGGTGTGATTTCCAGTATGACCAAATGGGGAATGTATGTGGAGCTTGCCAATACAGTAGAAGGACTCGTGCATGTGACGAATATGACAGATGATCATTATGATTATATTGAGGACAGATATGAAATGAGGGGGGAGCATACCGGAAAGGTGTACAAGCTTGGACAGGAGATAGCGGTTCGCGTAAAAGGGGCGTCAACGCTTTTTAGGACGATAGATTTTGAAATTGAGACAGGAGAGAGGGAAGATGGCGAAGAAGACAGGCAGTAAGATGATAGCGAATAATAAAAAAGCATATCATGACTATTTTATATTGGAAACTTATGAAGCTGGTATTGCACTTCATGGAACAGAAGTGAAATCTCTTCGAATGGGAAAGTGCAGCATCAAAGAATCATTTATCCGGATAGAGAATGGAGAGGTGTATGTGTATGGAATGCACATCAGTCCATATGAAAAAGGAAATATTTTTAATAAAGACCCGCTGAGAGTCAGGAAGCTTCTTCTTCATAAGTCGGAAATCAATAAAATGCTGGGAAAAACAAAAGAAAAAGGAATGGCGGTCATTCCGCTGAAAGTATATTTTAAAGGAAGTCTTGTGAAAGTAGAGATTGGACTTGCAAAAGGAAAGAAATTATATGACAAGCGTCAGGATATTGCAAAAAAAGACCAGAAGAGAGAAGCAGAAAGAGATTTTAAGGTCCAGAATTTCAGGTAATATCCAGGGCGCAAACAGGAAAAGAGGGAGAAAATTATGGTACCGGTGAAAAAAGATGACTTGCGAAAATTAGTCAGCCAGACTACAATGGAAATATATGAGGAATTGACACCTCAGCTTATACAGCTTATTGAACAGACAAAACATGATAATACGCTTACGGAAGCACAGAAGCAGGATGAAATCAGTCTGCATATGATGGGCTATGTAAAGTCCTGTACGAATGAAATTATCATAGAAGTTCTGGCAGAAATACTTGGATTGGAGGATTAAAAGATGGCATATTGTGTGAAATGTGGAGCAAGTGTTGACGATACATCTGCGTTCTGCCCACATTGTGGGGAAAGAATCCCGCCGCAGGGAAGCAGTCAGGGATATCAGCAGCAATATCAGCAGCAGGGAAATGCGGAAGAGTATACATATCAGCAGCAGGGAAATGCGGAAGGACATGCATATCAGCAGGAAGAATATTTTGATGCATATGATGTAAAGAAGAACAAGGGGATGGGAGTTGTATCCTATCTCGGAATCCTGGTATTGATTCCCCTTCTTGCAGGAGATAAGAATTCGCCGTATGTCAGACATCATGCCAATCAGGGGCTGATGCTGTTTATTATTTCTACAATCGTAGACCTGTTTGATGGAAAATGGATAGGAGGTTTCCATTCCTGGATGAATTTCGGAGGAAGTGTGCTTTCCTGGATATTTGATATTGCAGATTTGGCCTGTTTTATATTGCTGATTGTAGGAATCGTCACAGCATGCAAAGGAGAGAAAAAAGAACTTCCTATTATAGGAAAATATAAGTTTCTGAAATAGCTGCAATAATGCAATAATATGTAACTTATTTCATGGATTTTATATATTAAAATATGAGAAACCCTCTGTATCCCGGCTGTTGTCCGGAAGACAGAGGGTTTTCTGATGATAGGATAGACTTATGATGAAAGACTGTTATTTTGCAGAAGCTTCTGAGAGAAGCCTTTGCAGGGAAGCGATTTCGGCATCTTTTTCAGCCATCACTTTTTGATTTTCATCCATTATTTTTTTGTATTCATCCATTGCCTTTTTGTATTCATCCATTGCTTTTTGACTTTCATCCATTATTTTTTGGTGTTCATCCATTGCTTTTTGGTATTCAGCTACTTGCTTTTTCAGACCGTCAATCTCTTCCTGCATTTCATCAACCATATATGCTACCGTATTCTGATCCAGTATCTTTAATTCTTCTGAAAACATCTCCATCACCTTCTCTGTATTCCGGCACATTCTGTACACATCCTGATACAATTCCTTGAAATCCGGATACACTTCGAGCAGTTTTATAATCTCTTCCGGATCGTCTTCCCCCAGGAATGTAAGCCATGCCTCCAACCGGTTACTTATGCCTTTATTTTGACGAATATTCCGGAAGATGTCAAGCGGAATAAAGAAAAATTCCTGCAGAAGATTAAGCTTTAATCCGGTGTCTGAGGTTGGACAAAAATAGTGAATGTAGTCATTTGGAAAGCGATGAAATTCTTTGGAGCTTGTCTCGAAAAATACGATGGTGTAGACCTTTTTAATATCCCGGTAACTGAATTTCTTCTTTTTCTTACTTTTTAGTCTTTTATACTGGCGGAGCAGCAGGTCGGCAGAATAACAGGCGCCACGCTGACCAGGGAAGGCATAGCTGATTTTCTGCATTTCGACATTCGCTATGCTGCCGTCGGTGAACTCCACTACGATATCCATAATGAGCAGAGAGTTTTCGTCAGCAATACGAGTGGAATCATTGGGAAGGACTTTCAGAATTTTCACTTTTTGCTTCAGAAGGAGGGATAAGACTTCCTCCAGACGTTCGGGTACATTCTCTGGATTCATGATTTCCTTGAAAAAAGAATCATAGAGGAGTTTCATCCCCTTCACCCCGGTGCAGCAATCCAGAAATTCTTCTTGTTGCTCTTCATTCCATTGGTTGAAGGTTTTTGTTGATTTTTTGTTTTCCCAAATATCTTGAAGCACTTCATCCCGGCTCCGAATCATTGGGAAAAGCTTTTGTAAGTTGTTAGTCATAGGCAAAAATCTCCTTATGTGTGTTGGGTTATTAGTTACATTTTCTCATTGAGTGACTGCTCTTGAAACGAGCGCCGAAAATGAGATGCCATGAGGCAAGAATATTTGAAGGCAGGAATGCCTTCGAAATATAAGCTGATGTATATCGAACAAAGATTGTTATTTTGCGGAAGCTTCAGTGAGAAGCCTTTGCAGGGAAGCGATTTCGGCATCTTTTTCAGCCATCACTTTTTGGTATTCAGCCATTACTTTTTGGTATTCAGCCATCTGCTTTTTCAAGCCGTCAATTTCATTTTGCATTTCATCAACCATATATGCTACCGTATTCTGATCCAGTATCTTTAATTCTTCTGAAAACATCTCCATCACCTTCTCTGTATTCCGGCACATTCTGTACACATCCTGATACAATTCCTTGAAATCCGGATACACTTCGAGCAGTTTTATAATCTCTTCCGGATCGTCTTCCCCCAGGAATGTAAGCCATGCCTCCAACCGGTTACTTATGCCTTTATTTTGACGAATATTCCGGAAGATGTCAAGCGGAATAAAGAAAAATTCCTGCAGAAGATTAAGCTTTAATCCGGTGTCTGAGGTTGGACAAAAATAGTGAATGTAGTCATTTGGAAAGCGATGAAATTCTTTGGAGCTTGTCTCGAAAAATACGATGGTGTAGACCTTTTTAATATCCCGGTAACTGAATTTCTTCTTTTTCTTACTTTTTAGTCTTTTATACTGGCGGAGCAGCAGGTCGGCAGAATAACAGGCGCCACGCTGACCAGGGAAGGCATAGCTGATTTTCTGCATTTCGACATTCGCTATGCTGCCGTCGGTGAACTCCACTACGATATCCATAATGAGCAGAGAGTTTTCGTCAGCAATACGAGTGGAATCATTGGGAAGGACTTTCAGAATTTTCACTTTTTGCTTCAGAAGGAGGGATAAGACTTCCTCCAGACGTTCGGGTACATTCTCTGGATTCATGATTTCCTTGAAAAAAGAATCATAGAGGAGTTTCATCCCCTTCACCCCGGTGCAGCAATCCAGAAATTCTTCTTGTTGCTCTTCATTCCATTGGTTGAAGGTTTTTGTTGATTTTTTGTTTTCCCAAATATCTTGAAGCACTTCATCCCGGCTCCGAATCATTGGGAAAAGCTTTTGTAAGTTGTTAGTCATAGGCAAAAATCTCCTTATGTGTGTTGGGTTATTAGTTACATTTTCTCATTGAGTGACTGCTCTTGAAACGGGCGCCGAAAATGAGATGCCGTGAGGCAAGAATATTTAAAGGCAGGAATGCCTTCGAAATATAAGCTGACGTATATATTTACGATAGCTGTGAAGTTATTATAATTGTCACTGGAAAGAAAGTCAACAGAATTTTATTGGACAAGTGTTGGAAAGGAACTTATGCATTCATGCAAGCATAATACCAATGGAATATGGCTAAATTGTAAATTTTAATAAAATATTTAAAAATGGTAGAGATTTTTTGTTAAAAATGATATAGTGTACATATATTTGACAAGTACAAAATAAAGGAGGGCGGGAGTTTGACAGTTGAATATTAAAAAAAGTACTCGCAGGTCGCATAAAACCTGCTTTTTTTGTGTCAAATTTATTGTTTTATAGTATTGTATTTTATAGCAATATATGATAAAATAAGGATTGGGAGGGATTTTATATGAGAGTTACCACGTCAAAATCAAAAAATTCGGAATCATTTTATATTACGAAGGGTTACGTCAATAACAAAGGCGTCAGCACTTCTGTTATTATTCGGAAACTTGGAACCCTGAAAGAACTTCTTCCAGAACACGGGCCTACCCGCGACGATGTCATGAAATGGGCAAGAGAAGAAGCAAAACTAGAAACACTTAAATACAAAAAAGAACAGCAGGCTAAGTCAGTTCAGATAACCTTTCACTCTGACCACAAGCTGGATTATGACCAGCAGGTCTTCTACCGCGGAGGATATCTTTTTCCACAAGCCTTTTACTATCGTCTCCAGCTTGATAAGACTTGCCGAAAGCTCCGGGATAAATATAAATTCAAGTATGATATCAATGCCATCCTGTCCGATCTGATCTATGCAAGGATCTTGGAACCGGCCAGCAAACGTTCTTCTTTTAAGACAGCCTCTGAATTTCTGGAAAAACCTTCTTACCAGCTGCATGATGTATATCGTGCTCTTGATGTGTTAGGAAACGAATGTGACCTTATCCAATCAGAAGTGTATAAAAACAGTCATCTTCTTGGAAAGCGAAATGATAAGATACTTTATTATGATTGTACAAATTATTTCTTTGAAATTGAGCAGGAAGATAAGAATAGAAAATACGGAAAAGGAAAAGAACATCGTCCAAATCCAATCATCCAAATGGGGATGTTTATGGATGGAGACGGAATCCCTCTTGCTTTTTCACTTTTCCCAGGAAATGCTAATGAGCAGACCTCGCTAAAACCACTAGAAGAAAAAGTCCTTCAGGACTTTGGCTGCACAAAATTTATTTACTGTAGTGACGCTGGACTTGGTTCAGAAGCCATCAAAAGAATAAACCATGCAGGTGAGAGGGCTTTTATTGTTACCCAGTCTATCAAAAAGTTAAATAAAGATGATAGGAAATGGGCACTGGATAAAGCTGATTTCAAACGTGTTTCCGATGATTCTCCGGTAGATCTTTCTAAGCTTCCGGAAGATGATGCGGGATTATACTATAAGGATGAACCATATACCCCGCATACACTCCACCAACGTCTGATTGTCACGTACTCCCCTAAATATGCAAAATATCAGAAAGCAATACGTGATGCTCAGGTGGAACGTGCTGAAAAGATGCTCAGCTCCGGAAAGATAAAAAAAGAACGTAGAAATCCAAATGATCCAGCAAGATTTATAAGTAAAACTGCCGTTACAGAAGATGGTGAGGTTGCCAAAATCGAAAGCTATCTGGATACGGATAAGATTGAAAATGAGGCACTCTATGATGGAATGTATGCTGTAACTACGGATTTGCTTGACGATGATGTAAAAGATATTTTGAAAGTAAGCGAAGGACGATGGGAAATCGAAGAATGCTTCCGTATCATGAAAACAGATTTTGAAGCAAGACCTGTATTTCTTCATGATGATGTACGTATCAAAGCACATTTCTTAATCTGTTTTCTTGCATTAGTAATCTATCGTTATCTAGAAAAGAGTTTAGGAAGTGCCTATACCTGTGAAACAATCCTGGACAAACTGAAAACTATGAATTTTGCTGATGTGCAGGAACAAGGATTTATGCCACTTTACACACGGGACAAACTAACAGATGCCTTACATGAAGCATGCGGATTTGAAACAGACTTTCAATTTATTACAAAAAGCCAGATGAAAACAATTCAGAAAAAAAGTAAAGGAAGAAAATAAAATACCATACTTCAAAACGAGGGCAAAACACCTCGCATCCAGTATAAACACTGGATTTGCGAGATGTTTTAATCTTCTCAACTGTCAAAAACAGGATTATAATTGTCACTGGAAAGAAAGTCAACAGAATTTTATTGGACAAGTGTTGGAAAGGAACTTATGCATTCATGCAAGCATAATACCAATGGAATATGGCTAAATTGTAAATTTTAATAAAATATTTAAAAATGGTAGAGATTTTTTGTTAAAAATGATATAGTGTACATATATTTGACAAGTACAAAATAAAGGAGGGCAGTTATATTTGTCAAATTATGTCAAAAAAGCAATAATAAAAAAGGAGGATGTAAGATGAAAAGAAACTTTTTCCGGAAAGGATTATCCATTTTGCTTTCAGCAGCATTTGTGGTAACTTCTATTCCGGCGACAGCATTAGTTTCTAAGGCGGCAGAGTCAATATTAACACCCGCATGGGAGTATAATTTTGACGGCACTCTGGAAGAAGCTAATGGAGCAGCAACAGCTGTAGCAAAACAGAATCACCTGGCTTCAGATTATACAGGTGATATTGTATATGATACTGGAAGAGACGGAACAGGACAGTGTGTATATTTAAATGGCGCATATGGTTTGGATCTGAACCTGCCTACAGAGGGGAGAACTTCTGATTATACGATTTCTTTCTGGGCAAATCCGCAGGCAGATATGGGATGGGCAGATTCAGTGATTAACTGGGGTTTGAGTGCGACAGGAAATAATGACAACTGGGTATCTCTCGCCGGTAATGGTATTTGGAGTGCAATTAACAACTCAAATAACAATATGGTTGGTTATACCAGAACGAAGAATGAGTGGCAGCAGTATACAATTTCTGTAACTGGTAATCAGGCAACCATTTACCGTAATGGTGTGCAGGATTGTGTTCAGACTGTAAGTGAAATAGCTTATACGGATGCGGCAAGTAAGATGTATCTTGGAATTAATCCATGGGATGGTAATGCAAATTGTAAATACGATGATGTAAAGATTTACAATGAGGCAGTATCTGCTATTGAAGCAAAATATCTTTACACAGAGAGTCCGGTAATTGCTGTTTTAGGCGACAACGCTACAAATAAAACAGTTGGAGATACAGCAGAGTTGGCTTACGAGTATGCAGGTGTACCGGAAGGTGCGACGGTTGCATGGTCCTCTTCTGATGAAAAGATTGCCACTGTAAATGTGGATGGAACAGTTTCATTTGTTGGAGAGGGCAAAGTAGAGATTAAAGCTGCTGTTATGAATGGTGCAGATGAGCTCGCAAGTGATACAATTTCATTTGTTGTTGACTTGGCAGACCCGTTGCCTGTATATGCAAATAAGATTGCAGACTTTACATTTGATGATGAAGCAACAGGATTCTCTGGCGCTGGTGCAAAAGCAGTTGTTGGAAATGGAACAATTGCAGATATGCTTGCAACTGATGGAGATAGAAAAGTATTACAGCTTGAAAAAGCTAATTCTGAATTTTTGAGTGTAGTAAAAGAAGATGATTCCAGCCTGTTAACAGGTGTGAAGGATATAAAAGTATCCTTTGACTGGAAGACATCAGGTACTGCTTCAGACTGGCCGTTCTTTACAGCTCCGAATACAGACGAGCAGAAATACCTGCAAGAGCATTATCTTGGTGTTATTACAGATGCAAAGCATAAGGTAACTGCACAGAGATATAATGCGGGTCCAAGACAGCCAAGTGTTGAAGGTGATATTGCAGCTGATATATGGACTCATATTGATGTTATCTATAGTGAAACATCTATTATTCTTTATGTTGATGGAGTAAAAATTGGCAGTGTGGCAAATCCATTTGCTCTTACAGAGATTCTTGGAGATGCAAGTGTGATTTACCTTGGAAAAGCAACTTGGGGTGCAGGTGAATATTCCGATGGTTACATGGACAACTTCTCAATCAGTGTAAGAACTGATAAGACAGCACTCGAAGCAGCAATCGCAGCAGCAGGTGAGAAAGCAGAAGCTGATTATTCTAAAGATAGCTGGGCAGCCCTTCAGACAGCATTAGAAGCAGCGAATGCAGCAGATGCTAAGGCAGATGCAACACAGACAGAAGTTGATGATGCGACAGCAGCTCTTAATGATGCAATTGATGGATTAACAACTGACAGAACAGCTCTTGATGCAGCAATCGCAGACGCAGAGGCAAAAGAGGAAGCAGCTTATACACCGGAAAGCTGGGCAGAATTTAAGGCAGCTCTGGATGCAGCTAAAGCAGTAGCGGAAGATGCAAAGCAGAGTGAAGTTGATGCGGCAGCAACAGCTCTTACAGATGCAATCGCAGCATTGGTGGAAGCAGAAGAACCGGCTGTAGATAGAACAGCTCTTGATGCAGCTCTTGCAGATGCAGCAACAAAGGTAGAAGCAGATTACACAGCAGACAGCTGGAAGGTTCTTGCAGATGCAGTAGATGCAGCAAAAGCTCTTGCAGAGGATGCAGACCAGGCAGCAGTAGATGCAGCAACAACAGCAATTACAGATGCAATCGCAGCATTGAAAAAAGAAGAGCCGGCACCGGTAGTTGAGAATATTGCATTAAAGGCCACTGCAAGTGCAGAACATGAAAATACACCGGTTACGAATGTAAATAACGGCGAGCTTGCACAATATAATGATTGGACTTCAGCAAGTACTTCCTGGAACACATGGAAAGGTGATGGAAGTTTGGAATATCCGACTCACGTGACATATAGCTGGGGAGAAGATGTATATGAAATTTCCAGCATGCGTGTAATGTGGTGGTCAGATAACGGTGGAGTACAGTTCCCGGCATCTTGTGTTTTGGAATATCTTGACACTGAGAGCGGAGAATGGACAAAAGCAGCAGATGTAGGCGTTGCTTATGGTACAGAGACAGAAGTTAGCACAGATCCGGCAACAGCAATAAATAATGCAAATCGTTATTGGAATGAGGTTGCTTTAGATACACCAATCAAGGCAAGTCAGGTTCGTCTGACGATTGAACGTAACGGTAGTGGTGCAACAGGCGTTGGTATTGGTGAGTGGGAAGTTTATGGCAAGAAGGTAGAAGAGCCTGTACCAGTTGTAGATAAGACAGCCCTTCAGGCAGCAGTCGATGCAGCGAAGACAGATGCAGATGCATACACAGCAGACAGCTGGGCAGCATATGAAGCAG
>CALFCS010000122.1 GCA_937950565.1 uncultured Lachnospiraceae bacterium | reverse complement strand
GCTTTTGGGGCGTGAGTGCTACGGCGGGCTTGACCTGTCCAGTTCCATTGACATCACGGCCTTTGTGCTGGTGTTCCCGCCCAGGGATGATACGGAGAAGTATATTTTTCTGCCGTATTTCTGGATTCCGGAGGAAAACATGGTACGGAGGGTGCGGCGTGACCATGTGCCGTATGACGTGTGGGAAAAGCAGGGATTCCTGGAGACTACGGAGGGGGATGTGATCCATTATGGTTTTATTGAAAATTTTATAGACAATCTGGGGAAGAAATTTCACATAAAGGAGATTGCTTTTGACCGGTGGGGAGCGGTGCAGATGGTACAGAACCTGGAGGGGCTTGGGTTTACGGTGGTGCCGTTCGGTCAGGGCTTCAAGGATATGTCCCCGCCGTCCAAACGGCTGATGGAGCTGGTGCTGGAGAAGAACATTGCCCATGGCGGGCATCCGGTCCTGCGGTGGATGATGGATAATATCTTTATCCGGACAGACCCTGCGGGGAACATCAAGCCGGATAAGGAGAAGTCCACGGAGAAGATTGACGGCGCAGTGGCTTCCATTATGGCGCTTGACCGGGCGGTAAGGAACGGAGGGAGTACGGGAAGCGTGTATGATGAGAGGGGAATTTTGAGTTTTTAGAGGCATTAATGGTTTCGGGGTGGACTCTACGGTTCGTAGGTTGCGCAGATGGAAGAAGGGATATAAAATGGATTTATGATTCAGAAAAGAGGTACATGAAGATGGGATATGTGACAGGAAAGACGATAAAGGAATTAAGGGAAAAAAGAAAACTCACGCAGAAAGAACTTTCTGAAAAGATCGGTGTGAGCGATAAGACCGTTTCAAAATGGGAGACAGGAAAAGGGCTTCCAGATATCGGGATCATTGAAGAACTGGCAGGGGCGCTGGGGGTATCGATCGCGGAACTGCTGACAGGGGATCTGCGGGAAAATGAGAACCAGTCAGCTAATATGCGGAAGATGTGCTTTTATGTCTGTCCGGTCTGCGGGAATATCATTACATCCGTGGGGAATGGGGCTTTTTCATGCTGCGGGATCACACTGCCGGAAGTTGGGGCTGAAAAGGGTGATGAAGGTCACAGCATCCATATTGAAACGGTGGATAATGAGTATTCTGTGACGGTCAGGCATCCTATGGAGAAAGGCCACTACATTTCATTTATTGCTTATGTGACATCGGATGCGCTGGATCTGGTAAAGCTGTATCCGGAACAGGGCATATCTGTGAGGTTCAGAAAGAAGGGGCATGGCATTGTTTATGTGTATTGCAACAGGCATGGAATGTTCAAAACGATGGTATAAGGCTGTCAGGATTTACGGGGAGGCAGATTGTGAAAAAGGAGATATTGTTCCAGATGGATACTGCGTGGCGGCTGTTTCAGTATCATTGCGATGGGTTAGGTGAGGAAGAGGCGGCATGGTGCAAAACATCTTCCGGCCTGCAGATCCGCAGGGCAGGCGGCAAATGGACTGCGGACTGGCCGGATATGGAGTCTTATTCTATTGGCCCGTCAAGTATTGCCTGGATTTTATGGCATATGATGTTCTGGTGGACTGCAGCCCTAAGTGCGTCCAGGGACAATAAAATGACAGGCAGGGAAAACGTGGTGTGGCCGGGAAGCGCCGGGGCTGCCATACGGGAGATTGAAAGGTGCCACGAAGAATGGACTGCTTTTATTGATTCCATGGATGAGGCAGACCTGCGGTCCGTAGAGAGATGCAGATGGCCCTTTAAAGGGCAGAGCTTCTGTTCCCTGGCGTTATGGTTAAATGTTGAATTGATGAAAAATGCCGCAGAGATAGGAGCGGCAAGGTTTTTATATGCAGTAATATCAGAATAAAAGCGAAACACATTACATGAACGGCGTCTCTTCGGAGGCGCTTTCTTTTTGCATATATTTAGGAGGCGTGTATGAAACTGGCATCTATTTTAGGTATCCGGGGTGCGAGGGATAAGCCGAAGGACAGCTACGGCAGTACGGCTTATTCTTTTTTCTTTGGCAGGAGTACCAGCGGGAAGAACGTGAATGAGCGGACGGCTATGCAGACCACGGCTGTGTATTCCTGTGTGCGGATTCTGTCGGAGGCGATAGCATCACTGCCTGTCCATTTATACCGGTATACGGATACGGGGAAGGAGCGGGTGTATGGGCATCCTTTGTATCGTCTCCTGCATGACGAGCCGAACCCGGAGATGACTTCCTTTGTGTTCCGGGAGACGCTTATGAGCCACCTGCTGATCTGGGGGAATGCCTATGCGCAGATCATACGGGACGGCGCAGGCCGGGTGCTGGGGCTGTACCCGCTCCTGCCGGACAAGGTGGAGGTTGACCGGGACGGGAACGGGGAACTGTATTATATTTATAACCGGTACACTGACGAGAACCCGAACTTTGCGGATTACGGCAGGGTGTATCTTCCGCAGGAGGATGTGCTGCATATCCCCGGGCTTGGGTTTGACGGTCTGGTGGGGTATTCCCCCATTGCCATGGCGAAGAATGCGGTGGGGATGACGCTGGCCTGTGAGGAATACGGGGCGGGCTTCTTTGAGAACGGGGCCACGCCGGGAGGCGTATTGGAGCATCCGGGGGTGCTGAAAGACCCGGCGAAGGTGCGGGAGAGCTGGCACGCTGTTTACGGCGGTTCTAAGAATGCGGGAAAAGTGGCCGTTCTGGAAGAGGGCATGAAGTACCAGCAGATCGGGATTCCGCCGGAGGAGGCGCAGTTTCTGGAGACCAGGAAGTTCCAGGTGAATGAGATTGCAAGGCTGTACCGGATACCGCCCCATATGGTGGGCGACCTGGATAAGAGCAGTTTTTCCAACATTGAACAGCAGTCCCTGGAATTTGTGAAGTACACGCTGGACCCGTGGGTGATACGGTGGGAACAGTCCCTGCAGAAAGCCCTGCTTCTGCCGCAGGAGAAGAAGGAATATTTCCTGAAGCTGAACGTGGACGGCCTGCTCCGTGGGGATTACCAGAGCCGGATGAATGGGTATTCCATTGGCAGGCAGAATGGGTGGCTGTCAACGAATGATATCAGGGAGATGGAAAATATGAACCCCATACCGGCGGAGGAAGGCGGGGATTTGTACCTGATAAACGGGAACATGACGAAGCTGAAAGATGCCGGGCTGTTTGCGGGAAAGGGACAGCAGGAAACGGAGCCGGGGCCGCCGGATGGGAGGGTTCCCCGGCAGGGGTATTCCGGACCGGGGCAGAGAGGCATAGGAAATAAAGAGTAAAAAGGAGTTTTAGGAGCCAACAGGTGGATGCATCTGCTGGCTTTTTCTATGCAGAAAACCAGAAAGTGAGGGTGCAGGGATGAAGCGGAAGTTTTGGAACTGGGTAAAGAATGAAGCGGATGGGGAAAGGACCCTGATTCTGAATGGGGAGATTTCGGATGAAACGTGGTACGGGGATGAAGTGACGCCGGCGCTGTTTCAAAAAGAGTTAAATGCAGGAACAGGAAATATCACGGTCTGGATCAATTCCCCGGGCGGCGATGTTTTTGCGGCGGCGCAGATTTACAACATGCTGATGGAGTACAGGGGGGATGTGACGGTGAAGGTGGATGCGCTGGCGGCTTCTGCGGCTTCCGTGATTGCCATGGCGGGGACGGAGGTCCTGATGTCTCCGGTGAGTTTGATGATGATCCACAATCCCATGACCATTGCCATCGGAGACTCAAAGGAAATGCAGAAAGCCGGGGAGATGCTGGACGAGGTGAAGGAAAGCATCATGAACGCCTACGAGATCAAGACCGGCATGGGCCGGGCCAAGATTTCCCACCTGATGGATGCAGAGAGCTGGTTCAATGCAAAGAAGGCGGTGGAGCTTGGCTTTGCGGACGGGATTCTGCATGAGGGGGAAGACGCGGAAGATGCAGTGGGAGGTGCGGAGCCGGAGGGTATGATGTTTTCACGCATGGCGGTGGCTAATTCCCTGCTGTCTAAGCTGATACCGGAGCGGAAGGAAAAGAAGGTGCCGGTGGAGCAGTTGGAGAAACGGTTACAGTTATTATCACATTAAAATTTTGGAGGTATGGAGATGAAGAAGATTTTAGAGTTAAGGGAAAAGCGTGCAAAGGCATGGGAGGCTGCAAAGGCTTTCCTGGACAGTAAACGGGGCAGTGACGGCCTTCTGTCTGCGGAGGATACGGCTGCTTATGAGAAGATGGAGCAGGAGGTTGTGGATCTGGGGAAGGAGATTGGGCGGCTGGAACGTCAGGCGGTGATTGACGCGGAGCTGAACAAGCCTGTTTCCGAGCCGATCACCAACAGGCCAAACAATGACCCGGACGGGGAAGGGAAGACGGGCAGGGCGACGGATAAGTACAAAAAGACGTTCTGGAACGCCATGCGCCGGAAGAACTTCTATGACGTGGAGAATGCCCTGCAGGTGGGTACGGATTCCGAGGGCGGGTATCTTGTGCCGGACGAGTTTGAGCATACGCTGGTGGAGGCGCTGGAGGAAGAGAACTTTTTCCGCAGTATCGCCACGGTGATCCAGACTTCCGGCGGTGACAGGAAGATCCCGGTAGTGGCTACGAAAGGGACGGCTTCCTGGATTGATGAGGAAGGGGCTTACCCGGAATCGGATGATTCCTTCGGGCAGGTGTCCATCGGGGCATACAAGGTGGCTACCATGCTGAAAGTATCGGATGAGCTCCTGAATGACAGCGTGTTCAACCTGGAAGCGTATATCTCTAAGGAGTTCGGGCGCAGGATCGGCACGAAGGAGGAAGAGGCGTTCTTTACCGGGGACGGCAAGGGCAAGCCTACGGGCATCTTCAATGCCGCGGGCGGGGCTTCTGACGGCGTGACCACGGCAGCGGCGAACATCACCTTTGACGATGTGATGGACTTGTATTATGCGGTGAAGTCCCCGTACCGGAAGAAGGCGGTGTGGGTATTGAACGATACCACGGTGAAGGCTCTGCGGAAGCTGAAAGACAATAACGGCAACTATATCTGGCAGCCGTCCGTGCAGGCAGGCCAGCCGGATATGATCCTGAACCGCCCGTACCACACTTCCGCCTATGTGCCGGAGATTGCGGCAGGGGCAAAGGTGATGGCGTTTGGCGACTTCTCTTATTACTGGATCGCGGACCGGCAGGGGCGTTCCTTTAAGCGCCTGAATGAGCTGTTTGCGGCGACCGGGCAGGTAGGCTTCCTGGCAAGCCAGAGGGTGGACGGCAAGCTGATTTTGCCGGAGGCTGTGAAGACCATGGCGGTCAAGGGGAGCGCAGGCGCGTAAGGAACCGGAAGCAGAGTTTTGAAGGCAGGAGGGCTGCGGGATGGCGGTTGTGACACTGGAAGAGGCAAAGCAGTATCTCCGGGTGGACAGCGCGGATGAGGATGCATTTATTTCCGGGCTGTTGGAAACAGGGGAGAGCATGTGTGCGGATATGGCGCGGATGGAAGCGGGGGAGCTGGAAGGGCATCTTCCCATGGCGAGGATCGCCGTCCTGTATGTGGCTGCCTATTTGTATGAGCACAGGGAGCAGGCGGACCATGGGGAGCTGGTGCAGACCTTACGCTCCCTGCTGTGCGGGATACGGAAGGAAGTGTTCTGATGGCGGAAGAATTGGGAAGTAACGGGACAGGCGGGAACTACCGGCAGAGGTATCCCCTGGGGGCGTGGAGGGAGCGGATCACGATCCAGAAGAGCTCCCTGGGGAATGACAAAGCCGGAAACCATGTGCTGTCCTGGGAGGACTATTTTTCCTGCTCTGCCTATGTGAACAGCCTTTCCGGGAAGGAATACTGGGAGGCGGCGCAGGTCAACGCGCAGAAGGATATCTATTTCATTATCCGGTACTGTTCGGAGGTCTCTGCCATGGATACGGAGCATTACCGTATCCTGTTCCGTGAACAGGTATATGATATCACTTTTATTGATAACGTGCGGTATCAGAATAAGACATTGAAGCTGCGGGCTTCCCTGTCAAAGAGGTGATAGGGTGTCAAACAATCAGAGGGTTTCCGTGGACCAGATGGCGGATGCTATCATGGACGGGCTGATGGAGTATGCCCAGCTTGCCACGGACGTGATGAAGGACTGTGTGAAGAAAGCCGGGGATACGGTGAAAAAGGAGACACAGGCGGGTGCGCCGGTGAAGTCCGGACGGTATAAGAAGAGCTGGGCGGTGAAGCGGCAGATGGAGACTTCCAGCACGCTGGAAGTGGTGGTACACAGCAGGAACCGCTGCCAGCTTACCCACCTTTTGGAAAAAGGCCATGCGAAGCGGGGAGGCGGACGGGTACGGGCCATCCCGCATATCGCCCCGGCGGAGGAAAAGGGCATCCGGGAACTGGAGGAAGGCATCAGAAGGGGGCTGACTGAATGAGCCATGAAAATGTGCTGAAAATGATGGGGGAAATGGGGCTTCCCTTTGCCTATGACCATTTCGTGGAAGGGGAAGCGCCGGAACCGCCGTTTGCGGTGTTTTTATATCCCAGGGCCGATAATTTTTCAGCGGATGGGATCGCGTATTTTAAAATAAATGAGCTGGACATAGAGCTGTATACGGACTTGAAGGACCCGGAGCTGGAAGAAACCGTGGAGGCGGTGCTGCTCCGGCACGGCATCTTCTACGGGAAGAGCGAAGTTTGGATTGAGTCGGAAAAGCTTTATGAAGTGCTGTATGAGATGGAGGTATAGACTGGATGAATAACAAGGTGAAGTTCAATATCTGCAACTGCCATTATGCGCTGCAGAAGGTGTCAGAGGCCGGGGAGATGTCGTTTGACACGCCGGTGGCGATGCCCGGCGCGGTGTCGCTGGCGCTGGACCCAAACGGGGAGCCGGAATCCTTTTATGCGGACGGCATTGAGTATTACATCATTGCCAACAATATGGGCTATGACGGGGATCTGGAGCTGGCGCTGATCCCGGAGAGCTTCCGGACGGACGTGCTGAAAGAGGAAGCGGACGGGAATGAGGTGCTGGTGGAGAATGCCAACTCCGAGACCGGAGCCTTTGCCCTGCTGTTTGAGTTTGACGGGGATATCCGCAAGATCAGGCATGTGCTGTATAACTGTTCCGCCAGCCGTCCGAAGATCGAGGGCAAGACCAATGAGGAAAGCCGGGAGGTGCAGACGGAGACGCTGACGGTCAAGGCAAGGCCGCTGGCGAGCGGGTATGTGAAGGCGAAGACCGGGAACAGGACTTCTGCGGAAACGTATGAGAACTGGTATAAGAACGTATATATGCCGGCACCGAAGGCAGAGGCCGGAGGCGGGGCTGGGGAAGGACAGGGTTAAAGGAGGCTGGAAGGGTATGAGCATTGTAAAAAAGATAGGGATTGACGGGAAAGAGGTGCTGTTCAAGGCATCGGCGGCAATCCCGAGGATTTACCGGTTGAAGTTCCAGAGGGATATCTATAAGGACTTACGGATTCTGGAAAAGAGCATCGGGGAAGGGGACGAGGAGCATTCCAACCTTGACCTGTTTTCATTGGAGATGTTTGAGAATATCGCCTATACTATGGCGAAACATGCAGACCCGGCGATTCCTGACGATGTGGAGGAATGGCTGGACGGATTCAATACATTTTCCATTTACCAGGTGCTGCCGGAGCTTATCAGGCTGTGGGGGCTGAACGTGCAGACGGATGCAGAGGCTAAAAAAAACTTCGCCCAACAGAGCGTGAAATGACAACACCGCTGTTCCTGCTCCGGTGCGTACAGTTGGGGATATCCATGGCAGATACGGAGCTGCTGTCTATCGGACTTATCAATGATATGTATACGGAGCAGGTAAATGACGGGTACCGGTACTGTGAGCTTGGAACACAGGCGGATATGGACTTATTTTAACGTTAAAATTAAGTCGAATTATCACAACCAAAAGCATATCCACACCTTTTTATGAAAGCCGCTATATATGGGCATTCCCGGAAATAATGGTGTGGATTTTGTTTTGCTATCAGATGTGATTTTTTATCCATAAAATCATCTGTTTCCGACACATTCTGATTTTTCAAAATGTAAACAATCAGGGAAAAAGCGTATTTAAGCCATTTGTCGATATCAATTTTTCAGAATGTGTCGGAACCCCCAAAAATGGGATAGCTTTTAATTGCTATACTGCACGCCGCCAGGATTTACAGTAGTGCACCTGTTAAAGTGTTTGGCTGGCGGCCTGCAGTCGGGTTCTACTGTAAATTTAACTGGTGTGCAGTATAATATTCCCAAAACAATATCCATACCTTTTTGGTGCAAAAACATTGAAATTACTGGGTTTCTCAAGAAGGTGCGGATACAAAATCAGTTAAGATAAATGGACCGGTTCTGATTGCTAAAACAGCCTTTTTCTGTTATGATTGGTAGAGAAAAAAAGGCTGTCCGGTGACAGCGGTAAATCGTTATTTTGTGAGGGCAATAATGGATTCTTTAGATAAAATACGTGTACCTCAAAAATCAGATTCTACCAAAAGGCAAATTATTCTTACAATAGGCATCTTACTTTTGGGAATCTGTATGGGGACATTTTCCAAATACTTAGATTATACGCAAGGACATCTTCCGGTTCTGTTACAAGCGATTGATAATGCCTTGGATTTTCACAATTTTTTAGGTGGATTTGCACCGTGGATCGTGATTGCGGTCTGTATAGCTGTATACAGTCATGCGCCATTTAGAGCCGCAATGAATGTTTTCCTGTTTTTTGTAGGATTTGTAGCAAGCTATTATCTGTACTGTAATTTTGTGGCGGGTTTCTTTCCAAGAAGCTATGCTATGATTTGGATTGCATATACAATCGCCTCTCCGTTTCTTGGCTTTTTATGCTGGTATGCGAAAGGGAAAGGCTGGGTTGCCCTTATTCTTTCCGCAGGCATTTTGGGAGTTTTGGTGAACACTGCTTTTGTGTATGGAATGTTTTATATAGATATTCGTTCTTGGCTGAACCTTTTAATGTTGCTGCTTGGAATACTTGTTTTACGAAAATCCGTCAAGGAAACAATTTGTATGATGGGGATTTCCATTGTTTTTGCGCTAATTATTAAAACGGTTGTTCCATTTCGCTTTTGGTAAATTTAATTCCTGTTTATAGAACTGGAAAATCCAAGTTTAAGGAGGAGAAGTTGTGGCTAATCCGTGGGAAGAAATATCATTGTCTGATTATGAGAATCATATGAAATTAGATTCTGTTATGCAATTACAGAACATGAATCAAATGATGAAAGGACAATTTAATGCTTATCCAGTAAGTTCTGTTATGGTTTTGGGAATTGCTGGTGGTAACGGTTTGGAACATATTGATAAGAACAAATATAAAAAAGTATACGGGATTGATATTAACACAGAGTATTTAAAAGCAGTTGAAGAAAGGTATTCAGATATTTCAGAAATACTGGAATGTATACAAGTAGATTTGATTGACGAAACAAATAAACTTCCAAACGCTGAACTATTGGTTGCCAATTTGTTAATTGAGTATATTGGATATGATTGTTTTCAAAAGGCAGTTGAGCACGTTTGCCCCAAATATGTTTCATGTATTATTCAGATAAATATAGATGGCAGTTGGGTATCTGATTCACCATATATTCATGTATTTGATGACCTTGATAAAGTCCATCACCAAATGGAAGAAAATTTGCTGATTCAGGCTATGAAAGATATTGGGTATAATTTAATAGCACAGACAGAAAATCTATTACCAAATGGAAAGAAATTAGTTCAATTAGACTTTAATTGTTAAATTCCTGTTTCACGAACTGGAAAAGCCGGAGTATGAAAGGAGCACAAAAAATGCAAATGCCTAAAGAGAATATTGATACGATTATGTTTGCTCCTTGTGGGATGAATT
>CALFCS010000121.1 GCA_937950565.1 uncultured Lachnospiraceae bacterium | reverse complement strand
CCGTGCGGAATGCGCAACGATTATCCAGAGATTTATGGAGAAATATGAAAAATAATTGAAGACTCAGGAGAAATATTTATGAAAAATAGCTTGAAAAATATAATGAAGAAGACGGCAGCGTATCTTCTGTCGGGCTCTATGATACTGGGGCTCCTTCCAAGCGCGGGGGTAGCGGTATCAGCAGCAGAGACTGCAGAGGGTAATTCATCAGGCGTTTATCTGAATCATCAGGGAGAACTGGAAGCTACGGAATTCATACAGCTTCCGGTGGGTGCTGTAAAGCCGGAAAACTGGCTGGAAAATCAGATGCTTTTGATGAAAAATGGAATTACAGGACTTATGAAGGAGCATATCAATTATAATGTGTCGACTAGTGAGTGGCTGAACCATACTAGTGGTGATGCATGGGAAAAGGGTCCTTATTTTGCCAGAGGCCTTACGGCTATGGCTTATGTCCTGGATGATGATGAGTTGTTGGATGAAGCGCTTCTGTGGGTGGCGGCAGTGATTGACAGTCAGCAGGAGAATGGTTATTTTGGACCAAAAAGTAATGCGGACTGGTGGGCGAGAATGCCTGCTTTGGATATGATCCGTGATTTTTACGAAGGAGTAGAGCGAAAAGAAGAAGCAGACAGAACAGAAAAAGAAAAGGAATATTTTGCAAAGGTTATTCCGTTCTTTGAAAAATATTTCCGGTATCAGCTGGAAAAGCTGCCTTCCGATCCGCTGGATGCTATGTGGGGTGCGGCAAGAGCAGGTGATAATATTGAAATTGTGTACTGGCTTTATGACAGACAGTATGACGAGAATGCACCGGAAAATACCAGATGGCTTCTCGACTTGGCCGAGATACTGTGGAGCCAGTCAGTTCCATGGGATCAGGAGTCTCACAATACAACTGTGCGCCATCATGTGGTAAATACGAGCCAGGGAATGAAGACGGCTCCACTATACTCTTTGTATGATCAGGACAATGAGAGCCTGAAAACTGCATTTGCGGCAGCTTATGACAATATCGCGATTGACCACGGAAGAGTGGATGGACTTTCGAATTCAGATGAACTTCCGAAAGAAAACCGGGCTGACAGAGGAACAGAATTGTGTGGTGTTGCAGAGGCAATCGTTTCTACAGGAATTGCGATGGAGGTATCCGGCGAGGTATGGATGGGTGACTGGCTGGAGTCACTGGCATACAATTCTCTGCCGGCGGCATATTCTCCGGATTACTCCGGACAGTCTTATTTTGTACAGCAGAACCAGGTTACAGCGACGTCCGGTACACATGGATTCAATAATGATGATGGCAACCGGACTGGGTACAGCGCTCCCGGAGGATTTGAATGTTGTTTCCCGAATAATACGATGGCATGGGCGAAATTTGTCCAGAATATGTGGATGGCAACGGAAACAGGTGGTCTTGCAGTTACTGCCTATGGACCGAATTATGTAACAGCAGATGTGGCAGGCGGGAAGACAGCAGTCTTTGAGCAGAAAACAGACTATCCATTCCGTGATACGGTTCAGCTTGTTTATGCGGGTGACAGTGCAGAATTTGACCTTCGTCTGCGCATACCTGAATGGGCAAAGGGTGTCACAGTTAAGGTAAATGGAAAATCATATACAGATATTACAAACGGTGAATTTTATAAAATTATCCGGAAATGGGAGAATGGTGACAAGATAGACATTACGTTTGAAAGTGAAGTCGAGCTTTCACGCTGGTATAACAATTCTACCTCAGTGAA
The DNA here is from genome assembly GCA_937950565.1 of uncultured Lachnospiraceae bacterium. GTDB lineage: Bacteria > Bacillota > Clostridia > Lachnospirales > Lachnospiraceae > UBA7109. Next base: position 2,974 of record CALFCS010000121.1, on the reverse strand, counting down.
AAAGGGCGCATTGATTTACAGCCTGAAGATTGAGGAAGACTGGCGGACGGATGAGAGCAGCGATATCAGCGGTGTAGTACCGACAGAGGAACAGCCGCAGAGAGAAGTCTATCCGGCAAGTGCGTGGAATTATGGTCTGGTTACAGACAAAAACGCAGTCTTTAAAGTGACAGAAAATGAAATGCAGCTGCAGCCATTTACAGTAAATACAGCGCCTGTTTCCATTCAGGCGAAAGGTGTTCTTCTGGAAAACTGGGGAATGGATGGTAAGAATGCGCAGGCACAGCCATATGGACCGATTCGTTATGAGAATGCGGAAATGAAGGATATTACATTGATTCCATATGCTTGTGGCAGGCTTCATGTGTCACAGATTCCAACAATGAATAATGAGGAATCCACAGAGAGTGTAATAAGAGAAACAGGAAATACGATTAAAAGAAACGGTGTGGATTATCAGGAATTTGATAATCTGGTAGTTCCAAAAGCGAAGGACTATACATTGAAGGTAACGGCCAAAGGCTCAGGAACAATGACTATTAACAGCAAATATACGCAGAAAATTGATGGGAATACGGTTGTAGAACATCTGAAATCTCTGCCGGGGCTGGATGGGTATTTCCAGTTTAAGGAAGGGCAGTTCAATAATATCCGTTTCAGCGGTGATATTAAGGTGTCAAAGGTAGAAGTAGAGAGTGTTGAGAAGACGATAGAAGACATTCATGTTATTACATCTTCAAGGAAGGGCTCTTACGCAAAGATAGTAACCAATCTGGACGCGCAGGAGACACCGTATCAGGTTTCTTATGGAACACAGAGCGGGAAATATACACACAGTGCGGATAGTTTTAAGACAGGTACCGCTACTCTTTATAATCTGGATCCGGAAGAAACATATTATGCGGTTGTGGAAGCAACGGTAAATGGCAAAAGAGTGACTAGCAGTGAGATTGTACTTTCTCTTTCCGAAGATGAGCTTTCTCCAAATCCGAATTCTCCAAGTGCGGAATATGAAGGATTTACAGATAAGAGCGAGGTAGAGGCAGACTGGGAGATGTATGATCCGCAGAAGAAGATACAAGTGCAGGAAGGCTCTGATGGGACGAAGATTCGCATGGAGCGTGGCACGGATATGAAGGCAGTTTTGGAACGGAAAGGTTCTGAGTACTGGACGGATTATGTGGCAGAGGCAAAAATTACATTAGATAACGGACAGACAAATAATGCCGGACTGATGTTCCGTTCTACAGATAATAAGGCTGGTGCAGATGGATTCAGAGGTTATTATTTTGGAATCGGCGCTGGCGGCGTCACACTTGGCTATGGAAATGGATATAACTTTACATGGCTGGAAAGCATACCAAAAACAATTTCTGCAAATCAGGAATATACGTTAAAGGCAGTTGTCTATGATGATTTGATTGCATGTTATCTAAATGATGAGTTGGTGACGGTGCGCAGGGACTCTGTATATTCCAATGGTACGGTGGGCGTACGTTCTTATGATGAGGCATTTACGGTTCACAATGTGACAGTGCGCAATCTGAAAAAAGAGGATCTCAAGGTATTTGAGAATGTGGTAAACCAGGGAGGAGTTCCTTCATTTACAGAAGATTTTGAAGAAATCAGTGAATGGTCATTGTTTGGCGATACGGAAAGTATCCACCATCAGAATGGGGAGCTGCAGTTTGCTTTCAGTGATAATGTAAAAGCAGTTGCAGGAGACGAGAACTGGACAGACATGGTTGTCTTGGCAGATATCAGACTTGGAACAGGTGATACAATGGGAAATGCAGGTGTCATGTTCCGTGCAAAAAATGTCGGAGATGGCGCTGACGGATATCAGGGGTATTATTTTGGAATATCCGGTAAGGAGTTCAGCTTTGGTAAGGCAGACGGCGGATGGACATTATTGAAGTCAGGAGCTGTAGACCTGGATGATTCCGTACATCGCCTGAAGGTGGTAGCAAGTGGAAATACTTTCCTGTGTTATATTGACGAGGAACAGGTTGCCGTTATCCAGGATACACAATATACTGCAGGAAGAATCGGGGTAAGAAGCTATCGGCAGGAATTTGCGGTGGATAACCTGGAAGTCAGAGGCCTGAATGCAAAAGAAAAAGCAGAAGTAGAAAAGACAAAAGAGGTAAATCAATTTACAATCAGCGCAGTTTCCTCTTATGAAACAATCGTGGTCAAGCATCCGGTTGGAAATACGGGAGCAGACAAATTCCGGATTGTTTATGGAACGAAGAGCGGCGATTACACCTATTCTGTTGAAGATATTGCATATTATGGCTGGACACAGGTAGACAAAACAGCGGTAACAGTACCAAATGAAACGATATATCTGAAAATGTATATGATGAAAGGCAATGAAATCATTGCAGCATCGAATGAATTAAAGATAACAGCGAATCACCGGGAAGATACGGCGGGTGCAAATGGAAAAATGACTGCAAAGTTAAATGAGGCATTGAAATGTGAGACTTCTGATTTTACTTCTGTGAGTAAGAAACGTCTGGAGCAGGCAATTGCTTATGCGCAGGCTTTGTCAGAGAAGGAAGGAGTCAATCAGGTAGAATATGGTCTTGCAGAAGATTTACTTTCGGTGGCTCTTCATACACGGGATACAGAATATGTATCATTAAGAGAAGATCCGACGCCAACACCTGTAAATCTACCATATGTGGACGTTGAAAAAGATGGATGGTACTACGATGCGGTTGTTTATAATTACGAGAAGAAGACTATGACAGGATTAGATGACACGCATTTTGGACCCGCAGATACACTTGTAAGAGCACAGTTCGCGGCAGTGCTTCACAAGATGAACAAGGAAGTGGAAATGGAATATACAGATATTTTCGCTGATGTAACGGAGCCTGACTGGTTCAAGGATGCTGTTCTGTGGGCGGCAGAGAAGAAGATTGTTACCGGATACACAGGAACGAAGATGTTCGGACCAAACGAA
>CALFCS010000120.1 GCA_937950565.1 uncultured Lachnospiraceae bacterium | reverse complement strand
GTGGGAGACATCTCCGCTATTTCCGCTACTGTAGACCGTAACTTCATCGAAGATCCGGGACTTCACCGTTCTCTTCTGGGAGATGGTCTGGCAACAGCTCTGGCTGCTCTTGTAGGCGGCCCGGCAAATACGACTTACGGTGAAAACACCAGTGTTCTTGCGCTCAGCCGTGTTTATGATCCCCGTGTCATCCGTCTGGCCGCAATTTATGCAGTTGTCTTAAGCTTTATTCCCAAAATGGCAGAGCTGATTGGTTCCCTCCCATCTGCAATTATCGGAGGAATCAGTTTCATCCTTTATGGTATGATTTCTGCGGTTGGTATCCGAAATGTAGTTGAAAACAAAGTCGACCTGACAAAATCACGCAATCTGGTAATTACAGCAGTTATTCTTGTCTGCGGCCTTGGATTTTCAAACGGACTTACCTTCACAGTAGCAGGCACACATATTACACTTACCGGACTGGCCCTTGCTGCTATCGCAGGTATTCTCTTAAATGCAATCCTTCCAGGAAATGAATATCATTTCAAATCTTCCAAAAACGAAAATCCGGAAGATTAAGTGATACCTTCTTCAAAAGAGCGGTCTACATATGTGCCGCTCTTTTGATCTTTTCTTTTATTTTTCTTTTGCACTCACTGGTGTAATCACAATATTTTCTGCCGCAATTCCAGTCTTTCTCGTTACAATATCTTCGATTTGCGCAAGATTTGCATCCGTAAGCTCTGACGCATTCACAACCACATCCGCCGCCTCTTCCGTAAGGCTTACAACTGCATCTGGAAATCCCTTCGATGCAAGAAGTGTCTCTGCGGCCGCTTCCTTCTCGGCAAGCTCTGTCATAACCGTCAGCTGGTTTAACGCACCTTGCTTCTGTTCATCACTCAAATTCTTGTTATCAATAATTTCCATCAGCGTCTCTTTATTTTTTGCACGGACCTGTTCCCTTGTCACTTTTGCTTCTGCCGCCACCGCTCCTGCCTCACCGGCAGTAAGTACTGCTTCTCCGGGTGTTCCTTCCACCTCTCCATCTTCACCTCCATCCTGACTTTTAATTTCTCCCGAAGCACTCGCCAGATCCTCCTGTGAAATATCAAGCAGCTCCTTTCCTGCAAGCTCGTTCCCGGTTTCCTGAATCTTATCCTTACTGTTGAAAATTCTGCCGGAATAATTAAGATATCCGGCTGCGGCAATCATAATCGCAAGCGCCGCAATCATAATCTGATTCTTCTTTAATATCTTTTTCAATTTGCTTCCCTCCTGCCTTTTACTATTCTAATTTTATGCGTGTCTATCCCAAATAATGCCTGCACTGCCTCTGTAATATTTTTTACTACCACTGCATTATCACCCCCTGGCGCAATCACTACTACGCCTTCTATCCGAGGACTTAATTCCTTGCTGATATATGGGATCTTTTCTTCTCCTTCATAGACGGCATCTTCCCTGTTCGTTCTCTTCTTTGTCGTTCTGCTGCCTCCCTGGCTGTCCGTCTCTGTTACACTCTCCTCATCTGACTCCGTATCCTTTTCCACAACCTTTTCCGAAGATGACTGTAATGTAATCATTACAGTCACATTTCCTGCACCATCCATCCTGGATAATGTCTCCTCCAGCCTGCTCTCCAGCCTGTCTATGTAAGCCTCCTCTGTCACCTGTCCGCTAGAATTCTCTTCCCGTGAGACCTTCTCTTCCTTAGGTGTCTTGTCTTCCCCCGCCGGCATGGCAATGATAAGCAGAAGTACCCCTGCAAGCAGAAGAATAAGACCTTTATCTTTACCGAACTTTTTCTCTTTCCATATCTTCCGGAACTTTTCTTCCCACATTTTTTTATCAATCAATCGCGATTTCACCCACCTCTATCTCCTCCTGTTCTTCCTCCGGCTGTAAAATATCCTCCTGCATTTGCTTAAACTGCTGCATTTGCTCTTCATAAGTATCTCGATTGTAGACTTTTGAAAATGCATCCTCATTTCCAAAAATTTTAAGAATTGGAGTAAACAGCATAAGCACGAGTACAAGTCCTGTAAAAAAATGAATATATTTTTCGTAATCTTTATTCGGCAAAACCTGCATAACAGCGGTTACAAGCACCAGATAACAGGCAACATTCCGAACCCATTCATAAAGATAATCAAACATATCGCTCCTCATCCCTTCTGCATGACAGCTGATACAATGACAATTGTAAAAAGAAATAATAACCCGGTTGTGAATATAACCCGCATCAGAAGCCTGCAGCCGTCACTCACACTTTCTATGCATCCAATAATTCTTTTGTCCGACACCGGCTGGAGGATTGCCGCTGCCAGTTTATACATAAGTACAATACAGCCAGTCTGTACGAGCGGATAAATGCACAACGCAAAACAAATAACAGCGCCTGCCACACCAATTCCATTTTTCACCAGCACTGCTGTTCCAAGTACAATCTCCGCAGTTCCGCCCAATGCATCTCCAATGACAGGAACTGCTTCCATTCCCCTTGTCACTACGCTGTTCTTCACTGAATCAATCGCAGGACTGATAAGTCCCTGCATAATATTCAGACCAGCCACGCAGGCAAGAAGTGTCTTAAGCGTCCACGATACAAAAGTCTCAATCAGCCCCGCAAATTTACTTAGGTAGTCTTCCTCGGACAAAAAATTTAAAATCTTTATCATCATGCCCACATGAACCGCAGGCAGTATAATGCTCACAATCAAAAGTTCCACAACAAAAATCAGGAACAACACAAGACTGTAAAATGCAGTTGCCGTAATACTTCCCCCTGCGGCTGTCACTGCAAGAAAATAAATGGGGCAGAAAACTTTCATAAAAGAAACCAGACTTTCAATTCCGCCAGCGGCCCATTCCACAACATTTCCAAATGCATTCAGACACAGCGCTATCAAAAGCAGATATAATATGTAAAAACCAGTTTCCGATATCTGTCTGCTTTTAAAAATATTCCCGAAATTATGAAAAACTGCGGCTATCACCGCCAGAAACAAAATATGTACCAGACTTTCTTTGCTGCTCGTATATGCATAAGACAGCTGATCCATCACAAGCCGTTTCGCAAGGTCTGCAGTAAAAGATAAATCACCGGACAGGATTCCCATAAGAGTTTCCTGAAAATCCAGCCGCTCCTCCGGAAACAATTCTTTCAGTTCTTCATCAATTTCTTCAAATTCAAACTTTTCCAGGCTATCTTTTGTCGTATCATCTACATCCGCGGCAGAAAGAATCAGAATTCCTTTGCTGCTGCACATCCAAAACAAAGCAAGCCCTATCATAATTCTAATTGCAGCCTTCATGGCAGAAACTCCCGGATTGTCTCAAGAAGTGTCAAAAGCACAGGAAGTCCAAGGACCAACACAAATAACTTCCCGAATATTTCAATCTGAACTGCAATTGCCTGATACCCTGCATCTCTGCAGATTCCCGACGAAAACTCTGCGATATAAGTAATCCCTATCATTTTAATAAGTGTCCCAAAAAAGGCAACATCTGTCCGAATATAGTCTTCGATGGTGCGGACTGCCTCAATAATCGCTTCCATATAAGGAATGACTGACAAAAAAATCAAAACACTTAAAATAATACTGATATAAATCCCATATTCCTCTTTCCCGCTTTTAAACTGCACCGCAAGAAGCACCCCTGCCACCCCGATAGCTCCAACCTGCATCATATTCATAACTATGCCTTCTTTCCTGCAACCATCCTTGACTACACATCTGGAATCAAAGTGCAAATAAACGCTTTATTGCTTCAAACAAATCATAAATATATGGCACGATCCAGAACAATACCAATATCAGTCCCGCAAGACTTGTAAGAAATGCCTGTTCTTCTCTTCCACTGTGTTTCAGCACCTGGCTTAAGATGGACACAAGAATCCCCACAGCAGCAATTTTAAAAATCAAATTCACACTCATATCCGTCTCCTTACAACAGCAGGATTACTATAAGCATACCGCTCATAAAACCCAGACAGTGATATAATTTTATTTTCGTCTTCATACCTTCTCTTATTTCTCCCATGGCCGTTGACAGCTGCATCAGATAGAGTTCCAATATCCTTATCTGCATCTGCACATCCTGCGTCCCAAGCCCCGCCCCAAGCTCCCTAAGCCTTACTATTTCTTCTGCCGGAAGCCCCGCCCCCTCCAGATTCTCCCGTACGCTTGTCTCCCACAAACCGGCAAATGTCTCTCCATTTCGAAGGCGCATATTTGCGGCAAGACTTAGAAGCCATGTCTGATAAGGCTCTTTTGTGGTCCCGGCAGTCATCCTGAAAATTTCCTCAAGCGGACTTCTTGCATATCGTACTTCACTTTGTATCCGGCAGACCAGCTGCCTGAGCTGCTCTAATTTTCTATATTGTCCCCGGAGTTCTGATGCCCGGCTCTCTCCCAGAAGCGTTGTCGCAGCAATAATAAAAAAACTACCTGCGGCCCTCAGCATACAGCCTCCTTTTCCCGAAAAATACATTTTGTATTTTCATCAAAAATACCTTGTATTTCCCCGACATGTGTATGGTTTCCAAGAAGTACGTACCGTTCAAACCTTTTTTCCCCAATCAACTGGTCAAAAACAGGCTTTCTTTTCAGCTCCTCCATAGACTGCGCATGTACAGTAGCAAGCATCTTACAGCCACAATGCATAGCATATTCAATAGCATGTACATCTTCTCTTGCACCGATTTCATCTACCGCAATTACTTCCGGACTCATAGAGCGTATGAGCATAATCATCCCTTCCGCTTTGGGACACCCGTCCAGAATATCGGTTCTTATTCCAAGCTGGTTTTGCGCAACTCCCATATAACATCCGCCAATTTCCGAGCGTTCATCTACGACTCCTACCGATTTTCCGTTTATATAAGAATTACCATTTGATATCTGCCTTACCAAATCCCGCAGAAGCGTTGTCTTTCCACATCCCGGCGGCGATATAATCAGCGTATGATACAGATTTTTTCCTCTTGTAATATAAGGGAACAGACTATCTGCACATCCGATTATTTCATGAGACACACGCATATTTACAGAAGAAATATGTTTTAAATTCTTTACCCTTCCTTCCTCTACAATTACTTGTCCTGTTATTCCCACACGATGCCCTCCTTCAATTGTAATAAATCCCTGTTTCATCTCCTGTTCATACGCATATAGAGAATAATTACTAATATAATCCAGCATTTCTCTTATATCCTCTTTCGTCACAATATAAGGTCTTCCTCCCGTCTGCCCGGCAAACAACTCCTTCCCCCTGTATCTGAGCAGCAGGGGCTTGTCTGTCCGAATCCTAATCTCCTGAAGTTCATCATAATTCAGCTTCTCCTGATTAAAAATCAGACGGATTTTACACGGGAGAACATTCAGAATCCTGTCCTTTTGCATCCTTTCATCCCCTCCTTACATCAATATATGTCCATGCTTTTCTTTTATTCCTGAATATGGTACAATTTTTATATCTTCTTAGAGGAGGTCTTCTATGATTGCAATTTTTTTAGCGCCGGTTTATTTGTTATTAAATGCATATATTTTCATGTGGCTGATTCGCTATATGAATGCATGCACCCACTTTTTTCATATGACTGGGGTTCGCATGATTGCACTTGCCATATATGGTTTTTTTGCACTTTCCATACTTCTCGCATTCATTTTCCCTGCAAGATGGCTGAAATCTCTGGCAAACCTCTGGTTTGGTTCTGTCCTCTACATATTATTTACTATTGCAGTTGTTGATTTTATCCGAATCATTTTAAAATACATTATAAAAATCCCGCCGGAAATACTTTCTTCCAGGAATCTTTTTGTGACTGCCGGAACATTATGTATCATAGTCATCCTGTCTGTCTCTTCTTATGGATACCTTCATGCAAGAAAAATACAGACTACAAAATATGCTGTTACAATTCAGAAAAAATGTGATAACCACGATTCTCTAAAAGTTGTCCTGACCGCAGACTTTCATCTGGGATATAATATGGGAAATACAGAGATGGGGCAGATGATAAAGAAAATCAATGCACAAAGCCCTGATCTTGTGCTTATCGCCGGGGATATTTTTGACAATGACTTCGATGCAGTCAAAGACCCGGATAGAATCGCCGAAACGCTTCGGGAAATCCAAAGTACCTATGGTGTATATGCCTGTTATGGAAATCATGATATTCAGGAAAAAGTACTTGCCGGATTTACGTTCGGCCGGAAAGGGAAACGGGAAAGTGATCCACGAATGGATGCCTTTCTCCGGGATTCAGACATTGTTCTTTTAAAAGATGAAGGAATCCTTATCGATAACAGTTTCTATCTTATTGGAAGAGCTGACCGCAGACGCCCCGGCAGGGGAATTGACAAAAGGAAGACTCCGTCCGAGCTGACAGAGTATCTGGACAAAGAAAAACCTATCTTCGTAATTGACCATGCCCCTTACGAATTAGAGGAATTATCTACAGAGGGTGTTGACTTGGATTTGTGCGGACACACACATGATGGACAGCTGTTTCCCGGAAATCTTGTAATGAAACTTCTGTGGGAAAATGCATACGGCTACTTAAAAAAAGGAAATATGCACAATATTGTAACTTCTGGTGTAGGTGTCTTCGGACCCAATATGCGCATCGGGACAAAAAGCGAGATATGCAGTATTACGGTAAATTTCAAATAAAAAGTTCCATCATCTAAAAATAACATGACAAACGGGCGGAGGAATCATTCCTGCCGCCCGTTTCTATAACGCTTTACTCTACCACAAGGGCATATGTTCTCACTAGGCTCGTGCGATACCTCGCCAAGTGTTCACATTATACTACATCCTTCATGCTGAATGAGAATCTGCCCATCTTGTCTTTTCCAAGACATACAACCTTTACTTTATCTCCAAGAGTCAGAACATCTTCTACCCGGTTCACTCTTTCTTTGGAAATCTTAGAAATGTGTACCATTCCTTCCTTGCCCGGTGCAAACTCTATAAATGCACCAAATTCTTTAATGCTGACAACTTTTCCTTCCAGAACCTGTCCAGCTTCAAAATCTGTGACAATAACGTAGATTAATTTCTGAGCCTCTTCCATGCCTGCCGCATCTGTTCCACAGATGGATACAGCGCCATCATCGGTAATGTCAATCTTAACTCCGGTCTGCTCAATAATCGCATTAATTGTCTTTCCACGCTGTCCTACAACATCACCAATCTTCTGCGGGTCAATCTGCATCTGGATAATCTTCGGTGCATACGGACCAACCTCCGGTCTTGGCTCTGCGATTGCATGATTCATAACTTCATTGATAATGTAAGTTCTTGCTTTCTTCGTAGCCGCGATTGCTTCCTCGATAATCGGTCTTGTCAGTCCGTGAATCTTAATATCCATCTGAATTGCAGTAATACCTTTATGTGTTCCTGCAACTTTAAAGTCCATATCTCCAAAGAAATCTTCCAGTCCCTGAATATCTGTAAGAACAATATAATCATCATCCGTCTCACCCGTTACAAGACCTGCCGAAATACCAGCTACCGCAGATTTAATCGGAACACCTGCTGTCATAAGTGACATAGAAGATGCACACACACTTGCCTGGGAAGTAGAACCATTTGATTCAAAAGTCTCAGATACTGTACGAATCGCATATGGGAATTCCGCTTCACTCGGAAGAACCGGCACAAGTGCACGTTCTGCCAAAGCTCCATGTCCAATTTCACGACGTCCCGGGCCTCTTGACGGTCTTGTCTCACCTACCGAATAGGATGGGAAATTATAATGATGCATATATCTCTTCGATGTTTCTGATTCATCCAATCCATCCAGCCTCTGTGCCTCAGCAAGCGGCGCAAGCGTCGTAACCGTACAAATCTGTGTCTGTCCCCTTGTAAACATAGCAGAGCCATGCACTCTCGGAATCAAATCCACCTCTGCCGCAAGCGGACGAATCTGGTCAATCGCTCTTCCGTCCGGACGCTTGTGATCCTTTAAAATCATCTTGCGGACCGTTTTCTTCTGATACTGATATACAGCCTCACCAAGCTTGCCTAACCACTCTTCATCGTCTGCAAATGCTTCTTCTAATTTTGCTGTAATCTGGCGGATATTCTCCTCTCTGGTCTGCTTATCATCTGTAAATACTGCTTCTTCCATCTCTTCCGGAGAAACAATTTCTTTTATCGCTGCAAATAATTCTTCCGGAACGGCAAAGCTTTCATACTCATGCTTCGGCTTACCACATTCTGCAACAATTGTATCAATAAATGCAATCACCTTCTGGTTCACTTCATGCGCGGCAAAGATTGCATCAATCATCTGCTGCTCCGGAACCTCATTTGCTCCGGCCTCAATCATAATAACCTTCTCTCTTGTAGAGGCAACCGTAAGCGCCAGATCAGAAGCTTCCTTCTGTGCCGCCGTCGGATTAAATACAAACTCACCGTCGACAAGGCCTACCTGTGTTGTAGAAATCGGTCCGTCAAACGGAATATCAGAAATCGTTGTTGCAATTGCAGCGCCAAGCATCGCTGTAAGCTCCGGTGAGCAGTCCTGATCCACTGATAACACCAGATTCTCCAAAGTCACATCATTACGGTAATCCTTCGGGAACAAAGGACGCATCGGACGGTCAATCACACGATCCGTAAGAACAGCGTTCTCAGAAGCCTTTCCCTCTCTCTTGTTAAATCCTCCCGGAATCTTTCCTACGGCATATAAACGCTCATTATACTCCACACTTAACGGGAAGAAATCAATTCCCTCCCTCGGTTTATCAGACGCAGTCGCTGTGCAAAGAACAGTCGTATCACCATAATGCATCAAAACAGCACCATTCGCCTGCTTCGCAACCCTGTCAACATCAACACGAAGCGTTCTTCCGGCTAATTCCATTTCATACTTCTTATACATAGTCTTCTCCTTTTTTCTGTATTATCATGAGCAGAAACCGCCGAAACTACTGAAACATGCACTTAAGCGTTACCATTCACGGATTCTCATAAATGCGGAACCGAAGCCCCATGTGCTTGCACATAAGGAGCTGTTTCGCAATTATGAGATAACCGTGAAGCGGTCATGCCATCCACATAAGCATTCTTAGCTCCGTAAGGAGCGGGACTGGAGCACCGTCAGGTGCGACGAATGCGCATGTTGATGGTGTGGCCGTGAATGGTAACATCGTCAAATACAATGAGTGCACATGTTAATAAAATGACTGTGAATGATAACATCACCCATTCACTTCTCATAAATGCACATTTCAGTGGTCTCGGTCCGGATCTCACTGCCCACAATCTTTAATATTATAGCATATCCTATTAGAATATACCATACAAATTTTACATTTTATTTTCCTCTACTCTTACTACTCTCAACAGTTCGGACGATCCTGACCTGTTACTACCACTCCTGCCAAACTTTTTAGCACTAACAAAAACACCACAAGACTCCAAAACCATCTTGCGGTGTCATTTTCTTATTTGTTCTATCTGATACCTGCGAATTTCTACGCGCTCCGTATCGCTGGTATCATTTTAATTTTGAAAATATTCTTCTATATACTTATCTGCTTCTTCCTTAGATAGCTGGAACTTCTCCATAAGCTTTGCGGAAATAAAATCTGAAGATTGCCCAAAATCCTGATATGCCTCTATCAATACCTTTATACCTACCTCGAGCCCTTCTTGCCAGCTTTCTTCCCTCTCCATCCGCATATGTTCTTCTTCATCATATTCATATATGCTCACTTTTTTTACCTCCGCCTTATTCTTCTCCAGAAACTCAGCCAGTATCCCCTTATGAATGCACATATCGATTGCTCTGTCCACCGCCTGGTCAAGTGGCATCTCTTTAGCATATCTTCGCACCCAGTCCACATACTCCACATATTCCCTCAGAGATCTGCAGGCTGCCATCAGTTCCTGATTATACCCTTTGTTCACGTTCAGCATCAATGCTTCCAGTTCAAGCGCCGACTTCTCTGATTTTGTTATGTACAAGTCTGATAAGTGCAGCATCTGTCTATCCGGCTGTTTCTCCTGTCCATTGTAAAAAATCAGAAACCGCGGCTCCGGTATCTTCATCTTCGTCCGGCTATATTGGTTCCCACCTATAAGCATTCCTGAATATACATCTGCCACATAAAGCAGAAACCTCAGGGGTAGATTCGGATTCACCGTCGACTGATGCTCATAAAGAGACATTCTGGCATCCAGAACAAAAGACACATCATTTTTCATTCCCATATAAATGGCATTCTCCAAGGTATTGATCTCTAATAGTTCCGGATTGTCATAATTCGTATTGTTCACTGCATTATACAATTCCAATGCCCGCTCCGGCTCACTGTAAA
>CALFCS010000119.1 GCA_937950565.1 uncultured Lachnospiraceae bacterium | reverse complement strand
GCATCAACTGCTGGCTGGTCTGCATTTTCATCTGCGAGAACTGCTTGTGCCGCATCCAGAGCTTTTTTGTACTCTGCCCATGTTTCTTCTGTATACTTATCCTCATCATCTGCAGGTACTGCATTCTTGATTGCCTCATCCAGAGCTGTCTTGTCTACTTCCGCCTTCTTCTCGGTAAAGCTCCAGTAGTCAACCTTCATCAGGTTCTCGCCTTCTTCTCCCTTGAATACGAAATAAATATCATGCTTTCCTGTCACTTCATCAAGTGCACATTCCGCCAGCTTATAGCTTCCATCACCCTTAGGAATTTCCAGTGTTCCAATCTTTGTTCCGTCTTTCTTATCAAGGCGAACCTCTATGCTTCCGCCTGCCAGACCTGCAACATTTGCGGTCAGCTTTTCAGCGCCATTCTTACCAAAATCAACACCTGCGATAGCTGTCCATTCTCCATCCTGGATATTGGTAACTTCCATATTCAGCTCTTTTACCAGATTACCGTCTTCTGCACATACTGCAGTCTTAATGCCGGCATTCCATGCGATCATTTCGCCTTCCAGTCTCTCATATGGATTCACTGTCTGTAACTGGGAGATACCCTTCATATCTGCCGTAATCTTATTGATTGTTCCGTCAGCGTTGATATCTACTTTATTAATATGTGTAGAACGGTATCCTCTCGTATTACCAATCGCTTTTCCTAATGTCTGTGCATGATAGGTAATATAATACTGGTCATTGAACTCAAAAATTGCATGATGGTTATTGCCGCCTACACCGAAGAAAGATGCCGGATTATTCAGAATCTCTCCCTTATATGTAAATGGTCCCATCGGGCTGTCGCCTTCCATATAACAGATGATTCCCTGTCCCGGATATCCTGCCGGATGTCCGTTAAAGTTGGAGCAGTAGCTGTAATAATACTTATCTCCATATTTGTGAATACCGGAATCTTCAAAAATTGCAGGTGCATCAATCACCTGTGCATCACCATCCAGATGTACCATATCATCTGTCAGTTTTACAACACGTGAAGTTTTCGGGTTGTCTTCCTGTCCATTCGGAACACCGCCACCATAATACAGATAACCTGTTCCGTCGTCATCTACCAGCACTGCCGGGTCAAATAACCATACAACTCCCTGTGCATGTGCAGAGCCCGGAGGAACAATTCCTTTTCCAAGCGGATCTGTAAATGGTCCGATTGGGGAATCTGCTGTCAGCACGCCGATTCCACCGCCGCCGTCAGCAAAATAAAGGAAGAATTTCTCTTTTCCGTCAATGGTCTTATGTGCTGCTGCCGGAGCCCAGGAACATGCCGCCCATTTTGCAGCGCCTTCCGGATTATTCTTTCCGGCTACCGGAATCGAACCATGATCCGTCCAGTTCACCATATCCGCAGAAGAAATCACGTTAATGGTATTAATATCTCCATAACCGTTATCTGTTGCACCATTATTGTTCTTCTCATATTGCTGGGAATCATTAGTCATATAAACATAAATTCTGCCATTGTATTCCATCGCATATGGGTCCGCTCCGAATTTATGGTCTATAAGCGGATTGGACGTACCCGGCTTCTTTGCCGTTGCTTTCATATCTACATATTTTAATGTAACCTCCGCTTTCGCGCCACTTACATCATATACAACCTTATCACCTGTTGTCTTCACATAATCAGCCGCAACAGTAACCTTTGTATCCTGTGTTACATAATCTGTAACTTTTAATTTAATTGTTGCAAACAAATCGTCCTTATCCGAAGCCTTATAACCAGCATTCTCACCGTTTACAGTCAGAATAAGCTGTCCGTTTACGTAAGAATAAGTAGCTGTACCGGTCACATTCTCTTCGTTAAATGCTACATCAGAAACGGAAAGACCTGCCGGAATCCCGATTGAAGCTTCGATACTCTTATACTTTCCTTCCGGAAGAGCACTCATTTTTACAGGAAGGAGAATCTCTGTATTTGCCACGCCAAGAACCTCTGCATTTCCCATTGTAACAGTTCCGGCTGTCTCCACACCTTGTGTTCCTGTAATTTCATCTTCTACACGGAAATAATCAAAATCAACATACCCACCAAGACTTCTGGTCGCATAGTTAAATAATCCGAAACGATATCCCATAAAATGTTTCAGGCTGTATACCATAGCAAGCTCATCACCAAGCTTACTCCAGTTCTTTTCATCCAGGCTGTAATAGAAATTTGCTTTATTGCTTGTAAAGTCAAAGTCAATCTTCAAATATACTCTGTCCTGGTTAAGCTCTACGCTTGCGGCTTCATAAGGAACAAAATTCTCATTTCCTTCATCCTTTGTTCCAACCATAACCAGATATTTCTTTCCATCGGTCATCTTCACGCCTACGTAACCATATTTTGCGGCAAATGCAGCGAGACCTGCCACGTCGCCATTTTTCATATTGCTTACTTCTAATGCTACATTTCCGGAGCATGTCGGTGCATAAGTTCTCTGTGTCAGAGTATTCTTCGCATCTGTCAGACAGGTACTGATACTGCCTGTTGTCAGACGAAGATATCCTGCGCGCTCTGTCAGAGACCAGCATTTATTGTTCGGGTTATGATTCCACTGCCATTCAAGCTTAAGATTTGAACCATTATAATCACTTTCGCCTGCTACTGGCTGTTCCACGATTCTTCTTGTAATAACCACATCATCTACATAGTAATCCATCAGGTCATTTTCCGCTGTTGGATTCTGTACCCAGGACGTCTCAAGGAATACTGCCAGATTCTTTACATTCATAGATTCCGGAACGGTAAAGGAACCTTTGATATTCGTCCATTCACCTTTCTTTGCATCTCCGCCGACAATATTCGTATATTTTCCTTCAGAATATGCTGTCAGAATAAATCTTCTTGTATTTGGCCCGGTTGTATACTTGATGTTATAAGATATGTCAATAATATCTCCCGGCTCAAGAAGACCTGATATATCCTGCTGCGGACCGGAACCTGTTACTTTTCTGTTCGTAACCTTCACACTGCTCTTTCCACTCACTTTTTCAGTTGTGTCAGCAGTAATCTCACCTTCTCTTGCAGTCCACTTTTCTGTTCCGTCTTCAAAGCTGCCGTTTTTGAGAATATTTCCATCATCTGCCGCCGGAATCTTCTCAGCAACAACAGATACATCATCTACATAAAAGTCCATCAAGTCTTTCTTTGCATCCGGATTCTGTGCCCAGCCTGTCTCAAGGAAGATTGCGCTTGCAGAGATATCTGTTCCCTCTTTTACTGTGAAGGTTCCTTCGACTGTTCCCCACTCGCCTTTTTTAATCGTACCGCTTCCCATAATCTGGATACTATCGCCGTTTACATAGCTCTTTCCATTATAGATACACATATTAAAGTTTTTGCTGGCGGGCGCTTCCGGGTCATCATATTTTATCTTTGCACGAATCTTATAAGTACCGCCTACAACAACCGAACCGGTAATATCCTGTTTTGGACCGGAACCGGTCAATGTTCTCTCAGTAACCTTCAGGACATTATTATCGCCGTCTTTTACAACTTCGATTTTTGCCGGATCATTCACGGTCCAGTTGTCTGTTCCTTCATCGAATCCACCGTTCACGATCAGTTCATCGCCATCATAAACAGCCTGTGCCTCAAGCATTCCTTCTGCACTTGCCGCTTTTATGTTATTTGCTTTTCCTTCTTTTGTATAAGATGGTCTCTTATCTCCATTGTAGAATTCATCGGATACCACAACACTCTTTTCTCCCTCTGAAGCAAGCGGAATTGTCATCGTGTCGTCTACCTTGCCGTCCTTGTTTCCCATCATCGGCCAGCCGTCCGTCCAGGTTACCGGAACAAGAACCGGGCATCGACCAACAGGACCCATGTCGCGGAATACCATTCCGTACCAGTCGCCATCCTCTGTATCGATAATGCCGCCCTGCGCAGCGCCTTTATCCTGGAGAATAATCTTGCGTTCCCATTTTCCATCAATAAAGTCCTGAATGGAATCCGCACGGAAACATAACTCTGTACGCATTCCCGTTGTGCCTGCAGATGCATTAGCAGCCGGCCAGCTGATCAGGAATGCATAATACTTGCCATTAATTTTCTGAAGATGTGTACCCTCTCCAAGCGAGCCTTTTCCTTCAAGCTCTGTACCTTTCCATACATCACTGATGAAGACCTTCTCTGTTCCCGGCTTAATCTGAAGACCATTCTCCACAATCTCCATCTCCACAATCTTAATCGTGCCGCCGCCGAATGCCATATAAATCTTACCGTCATCATCAAAAAGAAGCCCCATATCATGGTAAGTTCCATTAATCTCTACGTGCTCCCACACACCATTCTCGATATCATCAGTCGTATATACGTAAGTCTTTCCTGTCGTATATGACATAAATGCTACGTAATACTTACCGTCATGATATCTGAGACTGCTTGCCCATGAACCATTGGCATAAGCGTTCTGCCCATTTCTAAGGGACATCGCATCATTGTCTGCCAACGTATTATATACATAGTTGACAATCTCCCAGTTTACCAGATCCTTTGATTTCATAATCGGCACACCTGGTGACAGATGCATCGTCGTACTTGACATATAATAAGTGTCACCTACGCGAATCACATCTACATCTGGTACATCCGAATAAATCACAGGATTACTAAACGTTCCGTCTCCTTTATCCGACGATGTCGATGCCGACGCCGGTAAAGGAATCATACTCACAGACAAAATCAACGCAAGAATCGCCTGTGCAATATGTTTTTTTGTTTTCTTGATTTTTTGCATAGTTTTCCCTCCTTAAAATTCATGATTATATTAGTATTATTGCACAAACAACTTATCATTTCATCCCGAAAAACTATACTAAAAAACCATAAAAACTAAAGTTTTTATGGTTTTTTATCTGGTTATTTATTGTACTTTTCCGCGTTTTCAACAGTTCAATTTCCACAAGACACCACCATTAATAACTAAAATAGGCAGCTATTTTCAAATCTTTCCAATTTGCCGGTAAAATATTCATCTTATATATATCCAATTTTATCTTGGAAATAAGTTTATCTAATTATGAAAACGCTGCCCACACAGGCAATACATTATTTTGACGAGTTCCTCCCCTGCGATACTCCTTTAGTTCCGGATGTTTGACTACATCTCTTCTCAATTTTTCTTCATCATTTATTAAACCAACAAAAAACTTTGTATTAAAAAATGATACATTTCTATTTCTGGTCTTTTTATCCTTTTCGCTCTTGGTAGGAGTATAATATTGCTTATCCAAGTAAAATCCTGCATCCCCGGTCTTTAACGAAACCGCATTTGCCATCGCAGTCTTAAAATAAACTTCTGCTTTCTTACAATATTTAAATAACAACAATCTCAGTTGCACATCAAATTCATAAAGTTTAAAAAATGTTTTAGAATCAGCTTTACTTCCAAATACATTAACCTGTGTCAGAAGATATTTTCCATAACGGCTTGCTCTAAAATATCCTGCATATCCAAGAAAATCTCTCATCTTTTTTCTCTGCCGGAAGTTCACATACTTCTTCATCAGCACAACCTGATTCTCCAAATCTATTGGCAATTCAGCATTCGCATCCCCCTCTTTCATAGTAAAAAAAAGAAAGGAATAATAGGTATGTACCATATCCCTTTCTTTCTGCTCTATAACCGCCTCAAGCCTCATAAATTCATCCAGCATATCAGCAAGCTGTCGTTCCGCCTTGTGCTTTGCATTGAATACATCCGCCCAACTGTTTATACCGGAACGATTAAGAAATAGATATTCTTCCTGCAACTCCTTCATATGGATAAGGTCCTGCTGATGCCTTGTGTACCTATGCTAAAAATAAGGCATTCCATCATATAGAAAAAACTGCTTGTTTATTCAAAATCCCCAAATTCTCCTTCCTCAAATTCCTCTTCAATCTCGTCATCAGATTCCTGGTCGTCAACTTCTTCCTGTGTCTGCTGGGGTGTTTCCTCTTTATCCTTCTTATTATGGCATCCCGCAAACGACAGCACAATTACTGAAACCAAAACTAGATAAAATAATCTTTTTTTCAAATTCTTAATCCACCTTTTAATTAATTTTTTATTTCCCTTTATAACTCTTCAAATATTTAGTTAAAGAAGAAGTCCGATTCCCTGGGATAAATTTCCCACTTGGGAATCGGACCTTCGAAGCTTTATTAGAACTATTATTTATTCAATTACATAT
>CALFCS010000118.1 GCA_937950565.1 uncultured Lachnospiraceae bacterium | reverse complement strand
TCCACCGGAGAGGACTCGTACTCTTTTGACACCATCGTCTCCACCAAAAAGCATACGGCCGAGGAAGCCTCTGACATAAGTAGCATCTTTTTCTTCTGAATACTGGGTCAGCCACTCAACGATAGTGTTGTCATTATCGAATTCCGCTCCGTTATCTTGTGGAAAATATGCCTGGGAGGTTGTGATTCCCCATTTATAAGTGCCTTCATCCGGCTCCATTTCACCCATAAGAATCTGGAACAGCGTTGTTTTTGCCAGTTCATTGCTTCCCACGAAAGCAACCTTATCTTCACGGTTTAATGTGAAGGAAATGTTGTCCAGAATCTTCTCACCATCTATAGTCTTGCTTAAACCTTCAACAGTCAGAACTTCATTTCCGATTTCACGGTTCGGTTTAAAGTGAATATAAGGGTATTTACGGCTGGAAGGCTGGATATCGTCCAGCTGAATTTTTTCCAGTGCGCGTTTTCTGGAGGTTGCCTGCTTTGATTTTGAAGCATTGGCGCTGAAACGGGAGATGAACTCCTGTAGTTCTTTAATTTTTTCTTCTTTTTTCTTATTTGCTTCCTTCATCTGTTTGATAAGAAGCTGGCTGGATTCATACCAGAAATCATAGTTTCCGGCATACAGTTTAATTTTTCCATAATCAATATCTGCAATCTGCGTGCAGACTTTATTCAAAAAATAACGGTCATGAGAAACTACAATTACCGTATTGTCAAAATTAATCAGGAATTCTTCCAGCCAGGCAATCGCATCCAAGTCCAGATGGTTGGTCGGCTCGTCCAGAAGCAGGATGTCCGGGTTACCAAATAAGGCTTGTGCGAGTAGAACCTTTACCTTTTCCGGGCCATTTAGATTCTTCATCATTTCATAGTGCAGTCCGGTTTCGATTCCGAGACCATTTAAAAGAGATGCGGCATCAGATTCGGCCTCCCATCCGTTCATGGCGGCAAATTCAGCCTCTAATTCACTGGCTTTGATGCCATCCTCATCTGTAAAATCTTCTTTTGCATAAAGAATTTCTTTTTCTTTCATAATTTCGTACAGTCTGGCATTTCCGAGCATGACTGTATCAAGAACCGGATATTCGTCATATTTAAAATGATCCTGCTGCAGGAAAGAGAGACGTTCACCGGGGGTAATAATGACTTCTCCGTTTGTGGGTTCCAGTTGTCCGGAAAGGATTTTCAGAAATGTAGATTTTCCTGCGCCGTTAGCGCCAATCAGTCCATAGCAGTTTCCTTCTGTAAATTTGATATTTACATCCTCAAATAATGCTTTTTTACCGACGCGTAAGGTAATATTATTTGTGCTAATCATGTTTGTCTCCTTATTATCTCAATCAACGTTTTATTTGCTCATTTTTTCCAACGCCTATCTTAACAAATCTTTATAAAAATAGCAAGGCAGAGAGCGAGATAAGGAAAAAATGGTTTTCGAAATAAAAAAACTGGTATATAATACAAGATAGAAAGGGGATATGAATGATGATAAATGCAACAATGGTATTGGAGGGCGGGGCTACAAGAGGAGTCTTTACTTCTGGTGTTCTGGATTACCTGATGGAGAAAGACACGTATGTTTCCCACGTGATTGGAGTGTCAGCAGGATCTTGTAACGGCGTGGATTACGTATCAAAGCAGATTGGAAGAACGAGAGACTGTATGATTCATAAAGAGAAGGAATACAGTTATTATTATGGATTTACCAAGTTCATCAAAGAAAAGAGTATTTTAGATATGGATATGATTTTTGATAAATATCCGAAAGAAATTTATCCGTTTGATTTTGACACGTATTTTGCATCCGATATGGAATGTGAGATTGTTACGACAAACTGTGAGACCGGAAAAGCGGAATATATGACAGAAAAAAATGACAAAGAAAGGCTTATGAAGCTGTGCCGTGCTTCCAGTAGTATGCCGCTTATTTCGCCGATGGTAAATATTGACGGTGTGCCATATCTGGATGGCGGACTGGCCGATTCGATTCCGATAGGAAGGGCATCTAAGTTGGGAAATAAGAAAATCGTTGTGATTCTGACCAGAAATCCGGAATACCGGAAGAAGCCGGTCACGAAGGGAATGGCAAAAATGTATCAGAAAGCATATAAATCATACCCTGAACTGGTGCGTACGACGATTTGCCGGAATGCCAGATATAACCGTCAGGCAGAAATGGTAGAAAAGTTGGAGAAGGAAGGGAAGATTTTTGTGCTTCGGCCATTGATTCCAACAGTGTCCCGTCTGGAAAAGGATTACGATATGTTGATGAATTTTTATGAGCATGGGTATTGTCTGATGAAGCGTGAATATGAGAGAATGATGGAATATCTGGAGAAGTAACAGAAGTTAAAAAAACGGGGATGCCCCGTTTTTTTAATACTCGATTTCCTGAAGATATAGTCCTTTTGGGTCACAGGCCGGGCTTGCGGTTTTTGTCCCGGCAAAGATTTCTTCGATATCTTCTTTTTTTCGGAGGCCGAAACCGATATCCAGCAGTGTGCCGATGATGGTCCGTGCCATATTGTGGAGAAAATCATTGGCATGTATCAGAATCTGCATTTCTTCTTCATTGCCATAAATATCAATGGTATAAATTTCCCGTATGGTGGATTTGGATTTCTTCCCATCAGAAAAGCACTCAAAATCATGCTTTCCAATCAGCATAAGAGCCGCCTGCTGCATGGCAGTTTTGTCCGGCACTTTAAAGCAGTGGAAGGTATGCTTCCTGTCAAACACACTGGGGACATCTGTGATTGTCATCCGGTATACATAAGTCTTGGAAAGAGCGTTGAGCTGTGCATGGAAGCGTTCCGGTACTTCACATACGTCAGTGATTGCAATATCCATGGGAAGATAGCGGTTGAGATAATGTTTGATATCCTGTGTGTCCATATCTGTAGTAGTTCTAAAGTTTACCACTTGCGCAAAGGCATGGACACCGGCTTCCGTGCGGCATCCATAATTAAATTCCGTCAGGGATTCCCCAGTCATTTTCTGTAAGACATCTGTAATTTTGGCAGATACGGTATTTCCCAGAGTATCTTTCCCGGGTCTTGTCCATCCTTGATAGCGGCTGCCATCATATTCTATTGTAAGTTTTATATTTCTCATTATAAAATCACTCCTGTTTTAGAAATCACTCCTATTTGGATAAAATCATTTTTAGTATAACAAAAACTGCGTAGAAATGTAAACACCTGAAGAAGTATTTTTAATGTGGATACATTAAAGAAAAGAGTTTTCTGTTTTCTATTTAGATGTTATAATTGAATCGTTGTAATAAATCAATTGAGGATGTGTAAAATGAGAAAAAAAATATATATTGTGCTTATATGTATTATTATTCTGACAGGGTGCGGAGAAAAAGTGGAAAAAGGAAAAAACAAAGATTACGCTTGTGCAAGCCTGTATTGTGATGTGGAATTTTGGAAATCGCCGATATGGGATACGACAGAGGGAACAATTATGGGCGAAATTTCAGAGAAGACGGGATTAACTTTAGATATTACTGTGACCATGCAGGAAGGAAACAAACAGTTAAGTATGATGTTGGTAAATGACAGTCTTCCGGATATTATGGCTGTCGGTGACGCGACAATCATCAGCCAGCTTATAACTTCTGGAAAAGTGTGGAAAATGGAGCAATTTTTGGAAAAATACAAGCCCGATTCCCATCTTTTGAAAGATTATCCGAATGATACAAAACGAGAGCAGATAAAGAGGGATGGCGACTGGTATGCAATTGCTTCTCATATCAATTCAGAAGATGCCAGAAATACATGGAAGGCAGAGGCATGTTATGAAGAGTTGAACGAGTATGGTTACAATGGAGCAATTATATGGAATAAAGCACTATTGCAACAGGCAGGCCTATCGGTGGAAGAATTGAACACGGAACAGCAGCTGATAGATGCATTCGAGAAAGTGCAGAATATGAATCTGTCAAAAGACGGGGAAAAAGTAATTCCCCTTTTGATAGATGGTATGGATTATCATCAGATGACCATGGAATTTTTAATGAGTTCGTTTGGAGCTGAGTATGTAGATGGGCAGGGTAATTATCAGGATATCTTCCTGCAGCCGGAAACGAAGGATGTGTTTCGTTTTTTGAACAGAGCGGTGCGTAATTCTTATATAACGCCGGAACAGTTTAAGATGGATAATGATCAAATTAAATCTCTTATTTCGAGTGGTAAAGTATTATGTTTTATTGGAAATATTGCAAATGCAGGATTCGATCCATTTGAATGGGTTGCATCGGGACCGGTTTTTGCAGAGAATGGGAAAATGCCTGTGCTTGCAAGAAATAACAGAGCAACTACCGGGTGGCTGAATACATTTATCTCAAAAGACTGTTCAAATCCGGAAGAAATTGCAGAATTTATTGATTTTATGACAAGTGAAGATGGGATGCTTCTATGGCAGTTCGGATATGAAAACATTCATTATGTACGGGATGAAGAAGGGCATGTGCACCGTACAAAAGAAGGAGAGAAGGCATTCGCAGACAGCAGACAGACGGGTATGGGTGCATGGTGGATGTTTTCGAACACTGCGTGGGAGCGGAGCATGCTTCCGGCATTCAGAGAGGGAAGTGCTGAAAAGGCGGATATGAAAATTCAGACTGCCTATGCGAGGAATCACAAAACGATGTTTTATGATAACTCTTTGTTATCTGTTTCGGAGGCTCTTCTGCCCGCAGACAGCAAATATAAAAGCTTAAATACAACGGTTAATGACTGGAAGAAAAATCAGCTTCCACAGATTCTTCTGGCTTCCGACGAGATGGTATTTGAACAACAGTATCAGATTTTTCTGAAGGGATTAAAGGAAGCGGGAATCGAGGAATTAAAGCAGATACTAGATGAAAATTACAAAAGAAACTGTCGGGAATATGGAAGCTTTATAAAAAAAGTAAATGAATGAAAGGAAGAAAGTAATGACAAAAAGAATCAGAGAAAGTCTGGTTCTGCAGCTTGGAATTTTTGCGGGGATTATTATGCTGGTTCTTGCAGGCGCGTTTGGGATGACGAATTGGTATATCAACCAATCGTTAAGAAAAGGAATACTAGAGTCAAATCATAAAATATTATCACAGACAGCGGACAGAATTGAAGAATTCCGGGAGACATTGAACCATATAGCAATTTCATTAATATATTCTCCTACAATTTATGATTATTTTGGGCAGGACTCAGTTGACAGGGTTATGTTTAATGAAGGAGTAGTTGATGTTTTTCAAAATACGATGCTTTTGGAAGAAGATATTTTAAGAATTTATCTGTATGATTCGAATATGCGGCAGATTGCAAACATGGGGAGTTCTGTTGAAAATATCGGGGAATTTGAATTTGAAAACTGGGAAAAAGACAAGCTGGAATTTGGAAATATGATTCAACTGGACCAGACAAGAATTCCCTGCTATAAAGTATATCTTCCGGTTTTTGACTTAAATAATGCCAGATATGGTCAGAAAATCGGAATGTGTGTGATGGTAATGGGTGTGGATGGGTTAAATTCCATATTGGAGGATGCACATGTGACAGAACATGCAGAGATATATATTCTTGATGCTTCGAATCAGATTGTTGCAAAGAATACGAAAAAAGCTATGATGCATCTCGAGCCTGAAAAAATGAAAAGCGGTGCCGGATATTATGTAGAAATGCAGGAGCCAGGTATTAATGGCTGGAAAATTATCAGCCGGATACCCGAAAATGAATTGAATGATGGAAAAGGGTATTTAAAGAACTATGTTATAGCCGCTTATGTGCTGGCTATTTTATTAATGATATTGTTAGTATATTTTTGTTACAAACGTATGGTTATGCCGATGCGGGCAGTGGCTTCTTTTGTAAAAGAAGTCACGGTAAAACCTGAAAAAAGAATGTACACAAAGCGCAGGGATGAATTACAGACGGTGACAGGAAATCTGAACCAGATGCTGGATGAAAAAGAAGAGATGGTAAGGAAAATCCAGCAGTCGCAGAAGAAGATGTATGAGATAGAACTTGCAAAGAAACAGCTTCAGATTTTGGCATATCAAAATCAAATCAACCCCCATTTTTTGTATAATACTCTGGACTGTATCCGGGCAATGGCATTATACTATGATGTGGATGTTATAGCGGATATTGTAATGGCCCTTTCTAAGGTGTTTCGCTTTGCAGTGAAAGGAAAGAACATCGTTACCGTGGAGGAAGAAGTAAATTACATCAGGGAATATGCTAAAATTATTAAGTGCCGTTTCATGGGGAAGATTAAAGTTCATATTTTCATGGAAGAGGAAATCCGGAATAAGAAAATGATAAAACTTCTCTTACAGCCGTTGGTTGAAAATGCAGTGTTTCATGGGCTTGAGAAGAAAGTAGATGGCGGGACAGTAGAGGTGCGGATAAGAAGGAAAGAGGATGGCTTTCTTATTTTTGAAGTTATGGACGATGGTTGTGGGATGGATGTGAAGAGACTGGAAGAATTAAAGAAGAATCTGGGGACGAGGGAAAGCAGAAATGGAATTGGAATGTCAAATATATATCAAAGGCTTCAAATTTTTTATGGGGAAAAAATGCAATTCTATGTGCAGAGTATGTCGGGCGAAGGAACAATGGTTACAGTTGTGATACCGGATGATATCAGGGAGGATAAGGAAAGAAATGTATAAAGTTTTTTTGGCAGATGATGAAATATGGGTCACTGTAGGGCTCCGAAAATTGATTGAACGCTCCGGACTTCCGTTTGGTGTGATTGGAGAGGCAAATGACGGGGTGACTGCATGGGAGGAAATCCAGAAAAAAGCACCAGATGTATTATTTGTAGATATTCGGATGCCTGGAATGGATGGTTTGGAGCTCTTACAAAAGATTTGTGATACAAAAAAGAATATAAATGTAGTTATTGTCAGCGGTTATGCGGAATTTGAATATGCGAGGGAAGCAGTAAGAATGCGAGCGGTTGATTATCTTCTGAAGCCGGTGGAGCAGGAGACGATGAACCAGGTATTGCAGAAAATATATGTTTCATTAACGGAAAATCATGATATAACAGAAGAAAGTAGTGGCGTTGAGAGAGCGCGGGAAGTGCCAAAGTCTGTTTTAGATACAATTATCAGGGAAATTCAAGAGTTCTATACGGAAGATATATCACTTACTGAATTTTCTTCGCGTTACGGGATAAGCAGGGGGCATTTGAGTTCTCTGCTAAAAGAACGGCTTGGACTGCCTTTTTCAGAATATCTTTCGGCAAAAAGAATTCAGAAAGCAAAGGAACTTTTGGCAGATGAAAAATTATCATTGAATGCGATTGCTGATGCGGTTGGATATCATGACTATTTTTATTTTATTAAGGTTTTTAAAAAAATCACAGGAATATCTCCAAGTGCATATCGGAAAACATTGTAAACGACCATATCAAAAATAATACTAATTAATAAAAAAAATTACATATGAAGACACATAAAAATTTCCTATAATATACGTGTCAAAGTAGTGAAAAAATATATATTATAGGGAATTTTTATTTTTTTGCATTTGAATATGAAATAAAATAGACAGTAGGAGGAAGAAATGAAGAAAAGAAGAAGGATATTTATAGTATTTCTGGCGGCGGTTATGTGCTGCGGGCAGGTACAGATACCAGTTCAGGCATCAGAGGATACAGGTATGACAAGACAGGCGGAGGCGCTTGACCGGGGAATTATGGCTATAAAGACAAATGAGGGGGTCTATCTAAGCTGGAGGTATTTGGGCACAGATACAGAAGATACTGCATTTGATATTTACCGGGATGGAAAAAAGATTACAGAAATACCTGTTACAACAAGTACAAATTATATAGATTCAGAAGGAACATTGGAATCTATATATGAGATTCGTACATTGGAAAAAAATATTGAGACTGAGATTTGTAAGGCAAAAGCGGTACTGGAAAAGGATTACTTTGATATATCTCTGGATGTTCCGGATCCGGGAGTGACGCCGAACGGGGATGAATATACATATACGCCGGGAGATGCAAGCTGTGCGGATCTGGATGGAGACGGTGAGTATGAGATTATTCTGAAGTGGGATCCGTCAAATGCAGGAGATAATATGCCGGATGGTTATCGTGGAAATGTGTATATTGACGCGTATAAGCTGGACGGAACAAAATTATGGCGTGTGGATATGGGAAGAAATATCCGCTCCGGTCCACATTATACACAGTTCATGGTTTATGATTTTGACAGCGACGGGTATGGAGAGATGGTATGTAAGACCGCGGACGGTACAAGGGACGGAGCAGGTAATTATATTGGAGACAAGGACGCTGACTGGAGAAGTGAGTCGGGCGTTATTCTGGAAGGTCCGGAGTACTTGACTTTGTTTGATGGAAGAACAGGAGAGGCGCTTGATACGGTTCCTTATGAGACAGCAAGGCAGGATGTGAATTCATGGGGTGATGGTTATGGAAACAGAAGTGAGAGATATCTTGGGGCCGTTGCGTATTTAAATGGTGTGACGCCAAGTGTTGTTATGTGCAGAGGATATTATGCAAGAACAACATTGACTGCATATGATGTTAAGGATAAAAAGCTTGTAAAGCGTTGGAATTTTGACAGTAATACGCCGGGAAATGAAGCATTTGCCGGACAGGGGAACCATAATCTGGCAGTTGCTGATGTAGATGAAGATGGATTTGATGAAATTGTTTATGGCTCCTGTACGATAGACCATGATGGAACAGGGCTTTATTCCAATGGCTTTGGACACGGGGATGCCCTACATGTCGGAGATTTTGATCCGGATTCTCCGGGATTGGAAATATACGGCGTTCTGGAACATGGAGAAGGCGGTTCTTACTTAAAAAAGGCAGCTGACGGAAGCGTAATCTGGCATAAGACAGCAGGCGGCGATACCGGAAGGGGAATTGCCGGTAATTTCAGTAAGGATAATCCGGGGGCAGAATTTTGTGCAGTAAATGATGGGGTTATGTATGATGTGAATGGAGAGAAGATAGACAACTGGTTTGCCAAGTGGAATCAGAATTTCGCAATTTACTGGGATGGAGATCTGGAGCAAGAGGCTTTGGATCGTATGATAGTTGAAGGTTATGGAAAAGGCAGATTGTTTACTGGGTATCATGAAGGAGCAACTCCGATTAATGCTTCGAAGGCAACAGCGAATTTAGTGGCAGATATTTTGGGTGACTGGAGAGAGGAGATGGTCTCTTGGGCAGTTGATGAGAATGGGAATCCTGTTCTTCGGGTATTTAGCACACTGTTCCCTACGGAGTACAGAATAGCAACCCTAATGCATGACACACAGTACCGGTGCCAGGTGGCAAGCCAGAATGTCGGATATAACCAGCCGGCACACACAAGTTTTTTCCTTGGAACGGGATATCCTTTGCCCAAGCAGCCGGATATTGTTCTGACACAGAAAAAGCAGCCGTCAGACCCTGAGCCTGAGCCACAGCCGGATCCAGAACCAGTGCGGCTTCCATATGAGGACGTAGAAGAAGCTGCATGGTACTATGATGCAATCGCTTATAATTATAAGGCAAAGACGATGACCGGTCTGGATGAAACGCACTTTGGACCGGCAAACACGCTGGTAAGAGGGCAGTTTGCGGCAGTGCTTCATAAGATGAATGAGAAACCGGTAATGGATTATAAGACATCGTTCTCCGATGTAACGGAGGGTGACTGGTATAAGGATGCTGTTCTCTGGGCAGCAGATAAAAAGATAGTAACCGGGTATACAGGAACAAAGCTCTTTGGAGCAAATGATCCGGTAACCCGTGCACAGATGGCGGCAATGATGTATCGTTATGCAAAAAATTATAAGAAGTATGATGTGAAAGCAGACGGTGATTACAGTAGATTTCCGGATGCTGGAGATGTACAGGGATTTGCCATAGATGCACTGAAGTGGGCGGTATCTGAAGGGATTATTACAGGAAAGACTATTGATGGACAGCTTCTTCTGGACCCGCAGGGCAGTGCGAACCGTGCAGAATGTGCGACGATTATCCAGCGATTTATGGAATTATATGAGAAATAAGAATGCATGCGTATGAAAAAGATTTTTAGAGAGCCTCTTGTATGTGCAATTATTAAAATTATAAAAGATATTTATATAGAGTTTTTGCTAAGAATTTGGTATTATTAGTATAGTTTTATGCGAAAGCATTTTGAGCCAATATTTATGAAACGGAGGAATCTAAATGAGAAGAAAAAGTTTGTCAAAGGCAGCGGCCATTCTGCTGTCGGCGGCCATGCTGGTGCCGCAAGGCGTGTCAGCAGCCGGAGAGGCGGTGAAGCCCAGTGCAGTAAAGCCGGTTCCGGCATATCAGTGGGATTTTGAGACAGTGAGCGGTACAGCTGTTCAGGGAAACGGCGGGACGGCCGAGTTAAAGGGAACGGCTGCAGTGAGTGCAGAAAAGATAACTGTTCAGGGAAAAGAATGTCTCCCGGACGGTAATCATGTACTGACTCTGAAAGGCGGCAGTAAGGGCAGCTCTTATGCGGAACTTCCAAAAGATTTGTATAAAGGTGTCACTGCAGACACTGGACTTACATGGTCTTTCTGGATGAATGCAGATACTGATGTAGGCAGCTATACAAGAGTATTTAGCTCCACGGACAGCAGTAATGGAAATGAATTTGCATATGCACCGTATGCGTCGGACAAGGTGTGGAATGTAATTTTTGACGATTCGAATCTATATCGTTGTATTTATACGTCTGAGCCAGTCAAAAATGTGTGGAATTATATTACCGTGACGCTGGCGGCAGACAAGATTACGCTTTATGTGAATGGAGAGAAAGTGACTTCTACTGTTACAAGCGGAAATGCAGATAACCTGCGTGCGAGACTGAATTCTGTAAATACATTAGTGAACCATGCGCTTGGAAAAACCTGTTCTACATGGTCAGATCCGGATTGTAAAGTACGTCTGGATGATATATCTGTTTATAAGAAGGCGCTTACAGCGGAAGAAGTAAGAGGACTGGCCGAAGATTATGGTCTGGAAGTGGCAGAGCCAAGAGGGGAACAGGATGCTCAGGAAGGTACTTATCAGGATGGAACAAAACTTACAGAGGAGAAAGCGCTTACAGCAGCTTCTCCGGATGGGAAGATAAAGGTCAGAATCTGGACAGATGATGCAGACTGCTATTATTATTCCGTTTCTAAGGATGGAAAAGCCGTGATTGAATGTTCTGCTCTTGGAATGAAGACAGAGGCAGAAGATTTGTCAGCCGGACTGGAACTTGATGAAGATTCCGTGAAGGTTACAGAAGGCCGGGAAACTTACGATCTGATCCAGGGAAGCACATCCAAGGTTGATAAGCTATATAAGGAGTTGGCTTTTGCGTTAGTAAAGAATAAGAGTCAGATGACAGTTGTTTTCCGTATTTTTGATGATGGAATGGCTTACCGCTATGAAGTGGATGGTGATACCGGAAGCAAGAATGAGACGACAGTTGTGACAGAGGAGACCAGTGAATTTTCTCTGCCGGATAAGGGAAATATATGGACGATCGCTCCAAGTGTTACATACGAGGCCTATGAATATGTAAAACGAACGGTAGCGGAGCAGTATGATACAGCAACAAAGTATTCTACACCAATGCTTGCATCTCTTGGTGAGGATGCAGGGAATAACTGGGTGCTGATTTCTGAAGCAAATGTTTACAACGAAGAGAGTCCATATTGTGCATCTTTCTTTAAGACAAGCACAGGTGAAAAGTCTATGAAGATGACTTTCGGACAGTATTTGGTTCAGGAGCAGGATGAAAATTATGATGCGAAAAAATATTCTCCATCTTATAAATATATTGAAAAGGTAACAATGAAGGATGTCTTCCGTACACCTTGGCGTGCAGCGATTATCTCTGAAGATCTGGAAGGAATTGCAAACAGCAGTCTGATTACAGATCTGAATCCAGCGTCAGAAGGAGATTTCAGCTGGGTAAAACCGGGCGGCTCTGTATGGTCCTGGTGGTCAACCTCTGCAGATGCGATTGATTTTAAAGCAATGAAAGACTATATTGACTTTGCAGCGAATACAGGCATGCCTTATTGCCTGGTAGACTATGGCTGGGAGCTTTGGGACAATTACGAAGCAAAGATTGCAGAACTGGTAGAATATGCAGATGAGCGGGATGTTGGTCTGCTGTTGTGGTACGGAGTTAATAAGTTTGATGCAAACCACATTTTTGATCTGGATAGCACAGATGCGATTGAAGAGGCATTTGCATGGTGTGAGGAAATGGGTGTCAAGGGCGTAAAGGTTGATTACATCAACAGTGACA
The DNA here is from genome assembly GCA_937950565.1 of uncultured Lachnospiraceae bacterium. Lineage (GTDB taxonomy): Bacteria > Bacillota > Clostridia > Lachnospirales > Lachnospiraceae > UBA7109. Next base: position 27,692 of record CALFCS010000118.1, on the reverse strand, counting down.
GCCAGTTTGCCATGAAGGTTATGTATGACCTTGCCGACCTTGCGGCAGAGCATAAATTGGTATTGAATTATCACGGCGCTACGAATCCAAACGGTGAGAACAGGACCTATCCGAATATTCTGTCCAGCGAAGCTGTTGCAGGAGCAGAAAACTTTAAGTGGAGCAATGGTTCTTCCATCGAATCTCTTCTGACACTTCCGTATACAAGGAATGTGATTGGTTCCATGGAATTCACACCGACCGTATATAAGGTAAAGAGCTGTAAAGGAACAGCAGGTTTTATGCTTGCAATGTCAGTTGTATATGAATCAGCAGTACAAACTTATGCGGCAGCTTCTTATGTGTATGAAGGTTACAAGGCACTTCCGTTCATTGCAGATGTTCCGACAAGCTGGGATGAAGGCAGGCTGGTAAGCGGATATCCAGGCAACAGTGTTGTCCGTGCAAGAAGAAGTGGGGAAGACTGGTATGTCGGCGCAATGACAAAAGCTGCAGATACTTATGAGATACCGCTTGATTTCCTGGAAACTGGAAAAACTTATACTGCATATATTTACAGCGATAACGAGGCGGGAAATGATATTGAAGTAAAAACGCAGCAGGTTACCAGTGAGACGACACTTGAGATGAAACTTCCGGAAAATGGCGGAGGTGTTGTTAAGATTTCCGAGAAGAATCCGGTGAAATCTACGGTATATGATAATTATACTTATTATGAAGCAGAAGACCGCAGTGTGGCAGTATATGGCGGCGCTGTGGCAGTCGCTGATGATGCTTATGCGTCTGGACTTTCAGTAGTCGGATATGTAGGCGGCGCGCCGGAAAATACGCTGACATTTAACAAAGTAAATGCATTAAAGGATGGGGAATACGAGCTGAAGATTTATTTTGTCAGCGGAGAAAAACGTCAGATGTATGTAAAGGTAAATGATGGAGAACCTGTAAAACTGGAAGATCTTATTGGAATTGCAAATGACTGGAATGCAGTATCCTCTGTTTCTATAAAGGTTCATTTGAAGGAAGGGAATAATACCATCTGTCTATATAACGATGCTTCATATACGCCGAATATTGACCGGATTGCAGTAGAAAAGGCAAAATTAGCTGATAAGACAGCGCTTCAGAATGCAGTTGACAATGCGGTTTCTGTGGCAGACAAGGAAAAATACACAGAAGCTACATGGGAAGCTTATGAGAAAGCTTTAGAGGAGGCAAAGAAGGTACTTGCAGATGAGAAAGCGGAGCAGGCAGATGTAGATAGGGCAAAAAATGCACTTGCAGATGCCGAAAAGGCATTAAAGCCAGCAAAGCTTCCATATGTAGATGTCGCGGAGAGCGACTGGTATTATGATGCGGTTGCTTACAACTATTATGCGAAGACGATGACAGGTCTGGACGATACACATTTTGGACCGGTAAATACACTGGTAAGAGGTCAGTTTGCAGCAGTACTGCATAAGATGAACGGGAAACCGGTAATGAAGTATAAGGCATTATTCTCCGATGTAACAGAACCTGACTGGTTCAAGGATGCAGTCCTGTGGGCGGCAGACGCGAAGATTGTAAACGGATATACGGGAACAACACTGTTTGGAGCAAACGACCCGGTAACCCGTGCGCAGATGGCAACGATGATGTACCGCTATGCAAAGGATTATAAAGGATATGATGTAAAAGCAGACGGCGATTACAGCTCCTTCCCGGATGCAGGAGATGTGCAGGAATTTGCGATAGATGCTATGAAATGGGCAGTAGCAGAAGGAATCATTACAGGAAAGACGATTAACGGACAGCTTCTGCTTGATCCACAGGGCAGTGCAAACCGTGCAGAGTGTGCAACGATTATCCAGAGATTTATGGAGAAATATGAGAAATAATTTTTATTAAATAAAGGAAGTTGGAGACATACAAATGGAAGTAGAGAGCCGGAAAGTATCGGAATCAATTGTGGAAACTGTGCATATGGTAAGGCCAAATCATTTAAATGGTGTTGGGCGTCTCTTTGGAGGAGTTCTGATGCAGTGGATTGATGAAGTGGCAATGCTTGTGGCAAAGCGACATACGCATAAAAATGCGACGACAGTTTCCGTGGATAATTTAAGATTTTTAAAAGGAGCCCATCAGCAGGATGTGATTGTATTGGTGGGGAGAGTTACTTATGTGGGAACTACTTCCATGGAGGTGGAAGTGGACAGCTATGTGGAGAACCTCGATGGGGAAAGAGTACGCATTAATCATGCGTATGTGACAATGGTTGCCCTGGATGAAAACGACAAGCCGACACCAGCGCCGAAGTTGGAGCTTGAGACGGAAGAGGATAAGGCGAAATGGGAACGTGCAAAGAAACGGCGTGAGTTGCGGATGCAGATGCGGTAAATAGCTGGTTTCCGGGTTTGAAAAATGAGATAGAAAAGGGAGATGGCTCAGCATCCCCCTTTCTGTCTCATTTTTTCATATAAGACATTACCATTTTTATCATATTTTCAATTTGATCCTGTTCTTCTTTTGATTTACCTTCTTTCAGGATCGAGATGACCAGTGACATTTCTTCCGGTGTAAACCGGATTCCTTTTTTCTGTGCACCTGTGATCAGTGTCATCATGACTGGAGCAAGAGATTTACCGCTTTTCCCCTGGGTCTTTTGTGCGGCTGTCTTAATCAGTTCCAGTTTTAATGGATCCATGTCCTTCATTGACGGGTGGTTCAGCCATTCATTCATTGTCTGCATCTCCTTTTTGACTTTCAGAATCTGACGCGCCGGGAAAATCACCGAATGAATTTCCAAAAAGCTCGGAAAAGTCTGGCATTCCGGATGCGTCCGGTGTGTTCTGCATCATTTCCATCATATTCATTATCATTTCCATTTGTTCCATCATTTCCTTTTCTTCCGGTTTCATATAATCCTTAAGTTGTTCCAGCAGAGCGCCGGAATTGTTTTGGGAGGAGAAGCCATAAAAATGCTCCAGTGTATAGCGAAGTTCTAAAAATTTAATATAGATACCCAGGGTGCGCTGGGTTTTTGCAGGAGTGTATGGAAGCATTAGTTTTAATGTATAGAGCATAGGTGGGGTGACAAGGTTGTCAAATGGCGTCATAAGCCTGGGGTCTTTGTGTTCCATATGCACTCCTTTTTTTTAATCACATAACTGTTCAGAACCAGCGTTGTAAATATATATGCATATGGAATGTTTTTTATGCGGGAGGGGAAAACTAATAACGAGATTTTTCATATCTTAATAGTATAAAAAGAAAGGGAGCAGTAAAGAATGAACAGAAAATTGATTATTGATGGAAACGCGGTTTATGAGATTGATGAGGAGTGTATGCTGGGAAAGAGGCTGGAAGAGGAAGAGAAAAAGAAATCTGCTTCGAAGAATCTATATATGGAAGAATATAAGAAAGCAATGAAAAGGACGGAGTAAATACTCCGCCTTTTCTATGACTTTGCTCTGATATAGTTACAGAGATTTTATTAACAGCAGTCACCGCATCCGCCAAAGTTGTTACCGCATCCGCCGCAGAAGATAAGCAGAAGGATAATCCACAGGCAGCTGTTATTTCCACCGCCGAAACCACATCCGCAATCTCTTGTCTGTTCACATCCACATCCACAGTTTGTAGCACTTAAATCGCTCATTTCAGAGTCCTCCATATAGGTTAGATTACACTATATAATATGTGGCTTTTCATAAGATGTGATAATAATTTAATATTTCATGAGACGTTTTAAAGAATGTTCATAGCGTATGGCCTGGTTCCGGCATTTGATCCCTGCAATTTTTGAAAGATCATGATGAATATGTTCATCGTAAAGCGTCAACAGATATTCTGTAGTATAATTCCGGTTTTTATACCAGGCAAACAAAAGCCAGTTCATAATATCCGGATGCCAGTATTTTTCCGGGATTCCAGATTCCTTCAGGCACAGGATATAGGGAATGGCCTTAAGAGACAGCTTTTTTATCTTACTGGTTATATGTTTCTGGCGAAAGAGTGTATTACTTTCAGTAATAATGTCATATAACCGTCCGGAGGCACGCCAGTAAATAATAAATCCTGTCTCTTCATTTTCTGGATTATCATCTATATTATGTAGATCGAACGTCTGCATATGAGGTTTGTTTTTGAACGTTTCCCGGTCATATTCAGCGCGCCGCTCTGGGTCGGAAAGTATCTGGTAGGCTTCCAGGACATCCTGCATCTGGCTTGTAGTATCGATTCCGAGGCGCATATTCGCGTCCGGGTGATATTTTTTGGCAAGTGCGTTTTTTGCAGATGTAATCTCTGCAGGAGATGCCTTTACAGAAACCCCGAGTATGTCATAATAATTTTTTTTATTCATATAATTCCCCTTATAAAATTATCTCCCCTGATAATATAGATATGATACGACAAAAGAGGGCAGAAATCAATTTCAAAATTTGTGATTTTGAATATCCTTATAAAAAAAGGATGAAATAAATTGGACAGGGTAAAGAAAAGAATTCATTATTATTGCCGCGAAACGGAAAAAGGAAAATATGCCGGGCAGGGAATCTGCGTAGCTGTTCTTGATACGGGGATTGCGCCGCATCCGGATATGGAAGGAAGAATTGCTGTATTTAAAGATTGTGTATATAGAAAAAGAATGCCTTATGACGATAACGGGCATGGAACACATGTGGCGGGGATTCTGGCCGGCAGTGGAAAGATGTCGGGAGGACGGTTTTCCGGCATGGCGCCCGAGGCGAGGCTTGCTGTTGTAAAGGTTCTGGACAAAAAGGGGGAAGGGGATATCAGACAGATTCTGGAGGGAATCCGTTGGGTGAAGCAAAATAAAAGAAAACTGGGAATCCGTATTGTTAATCTTTCAATCGGGGCAAAGGCCAATATGGATAAGCTAAAAGAAGAATGGCTTGTTGAAGCAGTGGAGCAATTGTGGAATCTGGGAATTGTGGTAGTTGTATCAGCTGGAAATTATGGGCCGGAGGAAGGAACGGTTGCAGTACCGGGAACAAGCAGAAAGGTGATTACTGTAGGTGCGGTTCCTAATCCCGGATGGAACAGCCAGTCCGGGCGGGGGCCGACAGATGCATGTGTTGTGAAACCGGATGTGTATGCGCCTGGATTTCGGATTACTTCATGTAATGCTATGTTCCGATATAACAGGAGCTATTATACGGTAAAGAGCGGATCTTCTATGGCAACTCCCATTGTGTCAGGGGCTGCAGCGCTGCTTCTTTCAAAGTATCCGGAAATGAGGAATGTAGAAGTGAAGCTTAGATTTTTAAGGTGTCAAGAAAAAATACTTGACACCACTTCCCTTTTATTGTATGATAGCACAGGTGATAAATGTGAATGAGATATTAAAGCAGGCATTGTTATATGATTTTTACGGAGAACTTCTGACAGAACATCAGAAAGAAATATACGGAGAGTTTATAACAGAAGATTTGTCTCTTGGTGAAATTGCGAGAGAGGCAGGAATCAGCAGGCAGGGTGTTCACGATTTGATTAAGAGGTGTGACCAGACACTGATAAATTATGAAGAGAAGCTTCATCTTGTGGAAAAATTTATGTCAGTAAAAAGAAAGGTGAAGCAGATTGATGAACTGTTAGACCGGTATGAAAGAGATACCGATGCGGAAATATTGAAGGATGTCCGCCAATTATCTGGTGAGATTATAGAGGAGTTATAGAATGGCATTTGATAGTTTGACCGAAAAACTTCAGAACGTATTTCGAAATTTGAGAAGCAAAGGGCGTCTTACGGAAGATGATGTAAAAGAAGCCCTGAAGGAAATTAAACGTGCGCTTCTTGCGGCAGATGTTAATTTTAAAGTCGTAAAAGATTTTATTAAGAATGTCCAGGAGAGAGCGATTGGCCAGGATGTAATGAATGGGCTGAATCCCGGGCAGATGGTAATTAAAATTGTAAACGAAGAGCTGATAGAGCTGATGGGTTCTGAGACAACGGAGATCAAGCTTCAGCCGGGAAGCGCGATTACAGTTATTCTGATGGCTGGTCTTCAAGGTGCAGGTAAGACAACTACCACCGCAAAACTGGCGGGAAAATATAAATTAAAGGGCAAGAAGCCTTTGCTGGTTGCCTGTGATGTGTATCGTCCGGCGGCAATCAGGCAGCTGCAGGTCAATGGTGAGAAGCAAGGGGTTGAGGTGTTCTCTATGGGCGAGAATCATAAGCCCGCAGATATCGCAAAAGCAGCCCTTGAGCATGCAAAGAAAAATGGGAACAACCTGGTGATTCTGGATACGGCGGGGCGGCTTCATATTGACGAGGATATGATGGCAGAGCTTCAGGAGATGAAAGAGGCGGTTGAAGTACACCAGACAATTCTTGTGATTGATGCCATGACCGGTCAGGACGCTGTAAATGTGGCAAAGGATTTTAATGAGAAAGTCGGCGTTGATGGTGTAATTGTAACAAAGCTTGACGGTGATACAAGAGGCGGTGCGGCGCTGTCTGTAAAAGCGGTGACCGGAAAACCGATTTTATATGTTGGTATGGGAGAAAAGCTGTCAGATCTTGAGCAGTTTTATCCTGACAGAATGGCATCCCGTATATTAGGTATGGGTGATGTTCTGACTCTCATTGAGAAAGCGGAAGCTGAAATTGATGAAGAAAAAGCAAAGCAGATGACAGAGAAGCTTAAGAAGGCCCAGTTTGATTTTGACGATTACCTTGAAAGCGTTAAACAGATGAAAAACATGGGCGGACTTGGCAGTATTATGAGTATGATGCCGGGGCTTGGCGGTATGGGAAAGATGAAGGGCCTGGATGAGGAGCAGACGGCTCAGGCTGAAAAAAATATGGCTCGTATGGAAGCTATGATTTATTCCATGACTGCAGAAGAAAGGCGTGATCCCGATCTTTTGAACCCTTCCAGAAAACACCGGATCGCGAAGGGTGCAGGTGTTGATATCAGTGAAGTGAACCGTATGGTAAAGCAGTTCGGTGAGATGAAGAAGATGATGAAGATGTTTGGAAAAGGCGGGAAAAAAGGCAGATTTCGTATGCCGTTTTAATTTAACAAGGTATATTGTGCATAACAGGCACTATATATAAATTTATTTTTATCTATTATTTTATGGAGGTGAAACAAATGGCAGTAAAAATCAGATTAAGAAGAATGGGACAGAAAAAAGCTCCTTTCTATAGAATCGTTGTAGCTGATTCCAGATCCCCAAGAGACGGAAAGTTTATCGAGGAAATCGGTACTTATGATCCGAACCTGGAGCCAAGCGCAATTTCCGTAGATGAGGAAGCTGCAAAGAAGTGGTTAAACAATGGCGCTCAGCCGACAGAAGTTGTAAGCAAGATTTTCAAAGTAGCAGGAATTGAGAAATAAGCAGATACTTTGGAGGTGCAAAGCAGATGAAAGAGTTGGTTGAAGTAATCGCAAAGGCTTTGGTTGATGATCCGGACAGCGTAGTAGTAAATGAACGTACGGAAAAGAAAACAACAATTCTTGAAGTACGTGTGGCCGATTCCGATATGGGAAAAGTAATTGGAAAGCAGGGACGTATCGCTAAGGCAATCCGCTCTGTAGTAAAGGCGGCTGCTGCTAAGGAAGATAAAAAAGTCATTGTAGATATTATGGATTAGTTATGGATGAATGAGGGGACAGACCCGAAGAATATCAGGGTCTGTCTTTCTTTCTATTGGTTTCACAGTAGAATTATTGATTGGCTGGAGGAATATTTATGGAGAAGTTATTGCAGATCGGGGTAATTACCCAGACACACGGAGTCCGCGGAGAAGTGAAGGTGTTTCCGACTACAGATGATCCGGCAAGATATAAAAAATTAAAGAAAGTAATACTTGATACAGGAAAAGAACAGCTGCCTCTTGAGATTCAGGGTGTAAAATTTTTCAAACAGTTTGTGATTCTGAAATTCAAAGGCATTGATAATATAAATGATATTGAAAAGTATAAAAGATGTCCGCTTCTGGTGGCAAGAGAGGATGCCATACCATTGGAAGAAAATGAATATTTTATTGCAGATATGATAGGTATGGAGGTTCAGACAGAAGACGGGGAGATTTTCGGGACGCTGAAAGATGTGATAGAGACAGGTGCAAATGATGTATATGTGATTGAAAGTGTTATGCATGGAGAAGTGCTGGTCCCGGCAATCAAAGAATGTATTTTGGATGTAAATATCGAAGAGCAGAAGATGAAGATACATTTGCTGGATGGATTGATATGAGGAGTATAAAAGATGAAATTCTATATTATGACGTTATTTCCGGATATGGTTATGAATGGATTAAATACAAGCATTATCGGACGGGCGATGGAGAAAGGATTATTGTCTGTGGAAGCTGTCAATATCCGGGACTATGCATTTAATAAACATAATAGTGTAGACGATTATCCTTACGGCGGCGGCGCCGGAATGTTGATGCAGGCAGAGCCGGTGTATCAGGCATATAAAGCAGTGGAAGAGAAGGTCGGAAAGAAAGCAAGAGTTGTCTATCTCTCCCCGCAGGGTCAGACGTTCAATCAGTCAATGGCAGAAGAATTTGCCAAGGAAGAAGAGCTGATATTCTTATGTGGCCATTATGAAGGAATTGATGAACGGGTGCTAGAAGAAATTGTTACAGATTATGTGTCTATCGGCGATTATGTGCTAACCGGGGGAGAGCTTCCGGCTATGATTATGGTAGATGCCATATCAAGGCTTGTTCCGGGGGTTCTTCACAATGATGTGTCAGCGGAGTTTGAAAGCTTTCAGGATAATCTGCTGGAATATCCGCAGTATTCCAGACCGGAAGTCTGGCATGACAAACGGGTGCCGGAGGTACTGATGTCCGGACATCATGCCAATGTGGAGAAATGGAGAAGAGAGCAGTCCGTAATCCGGACTGCAAAGCTGAGGCCGGATCTTCTTAAGAAGGCTGAACTTACAGAAGAAGAGGAAGAACTGGTAAAGAGAATGAGGAAAATCAAGTAGGAGGGAAAATTAAATAAATTTTCCCTCCTACTTGATTTTAGAGAAATGATTAACTATCACTGTCTATGACATACTTAATAATATCACCTGGTTCACAGTCTAAAACATAGCAAATACGTGCAAGAATATCGGCATCAATTTTTTCAACATGTCCATTATACCATTTATCAATAACTTCAAAACGGGTATTTACTGCACGTGCTAATGCATTTCGGGTAATTTGCTTTTTATCCATATGTTTTTTTAAGTTTATTTCAATGTGTCCATAATGTTTTAATATAAAAAGTTCTTTTTCCATAATCCACCTCAATTACATACTATCTTAAAAGTAACCTCTTGACGAATTACATATTTGTAGTTACTATATATATAGTAATAAGAGGAGGTGATATTATGTATTGCAAAAAGTGTGGAAAAAAATTGGAGGAGGGTATAAAATATTGCATTAATTGTGGAACTCCAACAGAAAATATAGTTGTGAAAAATAATGTGAAGACACCAACAGCGGCGTTAGTATTTGAAGGTATTGCAATTGTATTTTTATTGGTTTCTTGTTTTGAACTGAAAGTTCATATGAACGATTATGATGCATTTTCGCATAGTAGCAGAGATGCATCGGAGATTACAGGGATTTTTTACGTAATGTCAAATATAATTTCTTTATTTCTTTTTCATAGATTTAAAAAGAAAAATAATTTGTCTAATTTGAAACAGCTATCCAATATGTCGAACATAGGATATATAGGTAATATTTCTGCCTATATAAGTATGTTTTTATTTGGAGCATATTATATTATCCTTGCTCTAAATTATTGATTTAACTTGTGCATAGGACTTCTCTTGTGTTTATATATATAATTATAACAAAGCTGAAGTCCTTTTTTTCTATTTTATTCAATTCAAATATGAATATGAATTTATACAATCCATAAGCAAATTTTTCCTTGCTTTTCTTTTATTATGGTGCTATACTGAATCCACATCAAGATTCCAGACATTTTTCAATCTGAAAAAATCGAATGTCTGTACATACGGTAATCGATGAAAACCGTATCTGATTTTCAAGGCTTATATCGGTCGATGATTTTCAAATTTTGATGAAGGTAACTAAAAGTAAAGTAGAAATCAGTAGATAAAGATATTCTAATTGAGAATTTTCTGAGGTTGTTTTATAATGTAATTACATGGCATAGTGTTTTACAATTCTGGTACGAGCATATGTCTTTTGGTATAGACAACATAGCTTATATTCTCTGTTTTTCTTGAAACTGCTGATGGATACTGCGGAAAAAAGAAGGAGGAATTATGGAGAATGAACTTGCAAGAGACCTTACACTTGCCGGGGCGAAAATTCAATATGATGCACAGTGCAAGAGAGTTCTGAGCGAAAAGGAAATTTTAGCATGGATTTTGCAAAATGTAGCAGCAGAATTTTCAGAGATGTCGATCAAAGAAATTGTAAATTGTATTGAAGGAGAGGCAGAAATTTCATCTGTAAGGGTGAATCCAGGCGGCACAAACAGAGAAGAATTAGTTCCTGGGAAAATCAGTGGAACGGGAACTGAAGACAGGATTCCAGATGAAGGAGTCGTGTATTATGATATTCGCTTTTTTGCAATGCTGCCAAGAGAAGAAGGGAAGATTAAAATCATTATTAATCTTGAGGCACAGAAAACATTTTATCCTGGATATGAGATAGTAACACGTGGGGTTTTTTATGGCGCCAGGATGATATCCGCACAATTGGGGACAGAGTTTGAAATTCCGGATTATGATAGTATTAAGAAGGTATATTCTATCTGGATATGTATGAATGCTCCAAACTATATTGGAAATGCGATAGCAGTGTATCCGATTGTGAAGAAAGACTTTGTACCGGGGATACCGGATAAACCAAAAGCATATGACAAGTTGTCAGTTGTGCTGATTTGCCTGAATGAGAAAAAGAAAAGAGATAATGAATTATTAAAACTATTGAATCATCTGTTGTCACCGAATGAGACTGCAGAGGCCAAGAAAGAGATTTTGGAAAAACAGTTTTATATCGGCATGGAGAACAATTTGGGAAGGGAGATAAATATTATGTGCAATTTATCTGATTATGTGGAAGAGCGAGGAATACAGAAAGGCGAAGCGAACAAAATGCGGGATCTGGTTGTCAAGAAATTGGATAAAGGACAATCCGTAGAGCAGATTGCGGATGCATTAGAGGAAAGTGTTGAAACAATCCGAAAAATTATTGAAGAAGTTACAGAAGTAGTATCTTAAGAAAACAAAGATATAGAGACAAATCATATAAAAGAAATCTAAAAAATTAATATCTGAATATGTGGGAATCATCTGAAGTCCGCATCTGATTTTCATGGCTTATTTCAGCCAATGATTTTCAAGCATGAAAACAAGCAAATAACAATTAAATAACAACTAAATAACGAGCAAAATTCTATGATTTAATCATGGCTTTTTTGTGACCCTGTTTTAAGAGCAGAATAGAAGGAGGATATGAATAATATGAAAAAAATGAGAATGAGTAAAAGAGTGAAAAATGTAGTTTTTGTGGCATCCAGTATTGGAATTATAACGCTTGGAAGCGCTGTGGCATATTTTACAGATGCAGATACAGCGACGAATACATTTACGGTTGGGAAGGTTTCACTGGATCTGCAGGAACCGGACTGGAATCCGGATAGTGGAAAGAACCTAACTCCGGGCAAGGAGCTTAAGAAGAATCCGCAGATTTTAAATGATGGCGTGAATGATGAGTTTGTGTTTATGGAGGTGCGTGTTCCTTATAGGAAAATTGTAACTGCGAATGCAGATGGGACAAAGAATCCTGCTGCAGATACAGAACTATTTCATTACAAAGTCAATGATGGGTGGCAGAAGTTAAGCAGCAGCAAAGATGAAGCTGCACAGACAATCAATTATATTTACGTGTATGGAAGTTCGGATTCCTGTCAGGCATTACCAAAAGAGGAGGCGACCCCGGCATTATTTGATACCGTTACTTTTGTGAATCTTGTTGAGGGGCAGAATCTTGAAAATGTAGATTTGCAGATTCTAATTAATGCTTATGGCATTCAGACAACGGATATTGCGAGTGGGAGTACAAGTCCGGAGACTGTATGGGATACAGTGAAAAGTCAGGCACCATCTGTAGATGTAGAAGTAGAAGAAGACGCAAATACAGATATTAAGAAATAGGGGAAGTGATTCTATGAAGAAAAAGACAAGTATGATATTAATATTTCTTTTTTCTATTCTTGTGTGTGGAGTTGTATCTGCAGTTAATGAAGTATCTGTTATAAATCACTTTTCTACCGGAATCGTAGATGTTCAGCTTTCAGAATACCAGATTCAAAATGAAAAAGAGGTTGAGTGGCAGGATAATCCGGTAATTCTTCCTGGAAAGGATATTTCCAAGATTCCCAGAATAAAAAACAAAGGAAATGAATGCTATGTCAGGGTAAAAATGGATTTCCAGAATATTGGAAAGGAATTGGAAGATTGTATTTATGGAATGGATGATACATGGATAAAGAAAAAAGATGGATATTATTATTGCAGAAAAATGCTGGAAACGAAAGAGGAAATAGATTTTTTTAAGGGTATAAAGATACCGGATGATTTTCCACAGGAAGAGGAAGGGACTGTTTTCCAGATGGATATCGCTGTGGATGCGATTCAGAGTGAGAATTTTACACCGGATTTTGAGTCAGACTCTCCGTGGGGAGCTGTGGAGATTATGGAATGTAAAAAAGGGGAATGTGATATTACGTCTTTTCGTAAGGTTTCTAATCAGACTTTTTCAATCGAATATCTGAAGGATGCGAAGACGCTGATTGCAAACGAGCAGGATTTCTTTATTAATTTTCCAGCACTTCTTCCGGGAGATTTCTATTCGGACAGTCTGGAGTTGAAAAACAATAGTGATGAAGAAGTAATGCTATATTTCCGGAGCGAAAATATGGATGATTCTGAACTTCTGAAGCTTATTAATCTTTCTATTACTTACATGGAAAACGGAGAAGAAACATTGATTTATGAAGGGCCAATGAGTGCAGACGAAATTTCTGAAAATCTTCTGCTGAGTGAAATGGCGGCGGGAACAGATGCACAACTTATTTTTGCGATTCGTGTACCAGAGGATTTGGATAATGAGTATGTTCTTTTGGACAGTGCAGTAAAATGGATTTTCAGTACAGAGCCGGTTACTAATTCTGAAAGCCGGGAAGTAGTAAAAAGTCCAAAAACAGGTGATACTCAAAAAGTTGGTGCGTTGCTGCTTGTTATGTGCGGTTCTGCCGGGATAGTGATCTTGCAGATGAGGAAGAGGAGAATGTGATGATAAGAATTATGAAAGGAGTAATGCATATTTTGATAATTTTGGGTGCATTAGTTATTTTGGTTCTTTTTATACAGCTTTTCATTGGAATCAGGCCTTATGTAGTATTGTCCGGATCTATGGAACCGGGGATTTCTACCGGAAGCGTTTGTTTTGTAAATACAAGAAGTGCATACAAAGATATTAAAAAAAGAGATGTAATCGCTTATGAAAAGGGTGGTATGTTGGTCATACATCGTTCAGTAAGAGTTACGAAATCAGGAATTGAGACCAAGGGAGATGCAAACCGGATATCAGATGGCATTACAACAACAGCAGCGAATTATAAAGGAAAAATGATATATAGTATTCCTTTTTTAGGATATGTCCTTCATTTCTTCTTAAGTCTGGTGGGGAAAAGTATTGCTGTTATGTGTATTAGTTTGTATTTGTTATATCAAATATTGTTTGAAAAGAAAGGGGACAAGGTGAAGGTATGAAAAAGCGAAATTATTTTCTGGTAATCGCAAGCGGCGTTTTGGCTTTGTCAGTGGCGGCAGTCTATGCATTCTTTGCGGATGGTGACCGGGCAGTAAATCATATGAAAGCCGGGAAAAATGAGATTGTTATAAAGGAATCTTTTGAACAGCCGAAACCTGGGAAGAGGACAAAAAAAGAACCGCAGATAGAGAATACCGGTACGGTAGATTGTTATGTAAGATGTAAGATTCTTCTTTCGGACAGCAGGGCAGAGCCATATCTGCATTTCTATACAGGAAAAAAGTCCGGGTTTGGCGAAAGCTGGGAAATGAAGGAGGATGGATGGCTTTATTATCAGGGTATCTTACAGGTTGCAAAAATATCACAGCCGCTTTTTACACACATTGAACTGGCTGAAGAAATGCCGGATGAATGGAAATCGTTTGAGATTGACGTGGTTTCTGAATCTGTACAGGCAGAAGGATTTGCAGATGCGGTGAGTGCATTTCGTGCGGTTGAAGGAAACTGGGAAGGGGAGGATGAAATTTGAAAAAAAGAAACTATTTTAGAAAGCGAATGATGGGATTTTTTGCAGTGCTGCTATGTCTGGTTTGCAATCTGACAAGTGCAGATGCGGCAGAAGTGACAGAGTCCGGAAAAACAGAATATGGTTCACCTGAAAATGGAGAAAATTACGATTTTTCCAATATCCGTCCCAACAAAGAAAAAGCAGCAGTTTTCGACCGTTACAAGATGAATCCGGCAGAGGATATGATAAGTGCAATGATGGTAACAGGTTCTACGGAGCTTCAGGCCGAAATCCGCAAAAGGTCAGAATGGACGAATAAGGAAAATGGGGATGCAAAGATTACTTTGCAATATTTCTCTAATTCCGGAACCGTTGAAGGGACAAATGATATGAACGTGATTCTGGTTCACGATAAATCCGGTTCTATGGATGCAAATTATGGGTTTAAAATTCAGCTTGAATATGAAGGGCTCTCTTTGGGAAACAACCAGGGAGTCAGGTATTATCCGATTCGAAACAGTCAGGGATGGACAGAAAATGCAGCAGAGCTTTTAAGTGAAAGTTATGTAGATGCTTTAAATTACACAGAAGATGGATTCCGCTCCGGATATATCTATAATGGTGAGATGCGGTATAACTCACCGTGTCAGTTGGAAGACCATTATTACTTTCTTGTAAGTGCGGATAATAACTCTGGATATGGAGAAAAGGATGCAGGAAGATTTGTACATGGAAAGAATCTGTATAATTGTGCAAGCACAGATCTCCATCATTACGTGAAATTGGACAGCCGGGAGAAGGCGCTTGAGTATCTTGCGGCCGGCAGAAGAGTTATCCGCACAGATTTGCCATATTACAATGAAAAAAATAAATTGACACCTGTGAATGAGATGGCCTATTTTCTGGATGTAAGCCGGATTTTCCGATTTCACGGGAATACGTATCTGAGTGCGCCGGATGTTCAATGTGAAGGAAATGACAGATTGTCGCGTTCCGCTCAATTTATGAAACAGCTGGTAAAACGGGTGCAAAGTTTAAATGCGAATAATAAAATTGCGTATATTCCATTCTGGGGAGATGTTCCCGTGAATGGAAGCTGGAAAAATTTGTCTTCAGGAGGCAGTCTGACGGATATTTCTACAGATACATATAAACCTCAGTTGACATATAAAAAAGGAGTATCCAGTATTGGATTTACATCCAGCACTCAGTTTGATAGTATACTTTTACCTCAGATACAGAATCCATTTACTTATAATGGTACGAACTGGGCGAAGGCATTTGCCCGGACGCTCAGTCTGCTGGATGGCAGAAGTGCAGAAGAAAAGGATAAGGAAACACTGATTGTATTCTTGACGGATGGAATGCCTCAGGGATTCAGCGGGAAAGCAACGGATGTAAAAAATCCTATGATCAATGGTGTAAATGAAATCAGCCGATTGAAAGGATTGGAAAAAAGTGGTGTGACCGTTTATGCCTGCGGTGTCTGCCTGCATCATGCAGAAGAAAGTGTGCTACAGAGGCTTAATGCGGCCGATTCCTCAGGGAAAGCGCTATACGCAAATTATGTCAGTGATTTTGATGCATTATTATCGAAACTAAGCGAGAGAATTGACAAGCGTTATAAAACCATTATTCGTGGAGAAAATGCATTTTATATTGACAGGCTTGAAAAAGAATTTTCAGTAGATACAGGAAGATTAGATAATACCTGGAAAGTATTGGATATACCTGGAAATGGCGAGGAAAAGGGTGTTCCTTTAAGCGTTTATCAGATAGTGAAAGAAGATAACAATATCCGTCATATTTATGTAAAGAGTACAAATACTGTCTATTGGTATATTGGGGAGATGACAGATGGTAATTATGATGCTTCCGGGCATACATTTGCATTTCCGGTAAAATATTCAGATTACCAGAAAAGCACGTCAGGCACGGACAAAAAAATACAGACAAATACAACTCAAAAACTGGTGTATGAGTCTTCCGCAAACCCTGGGAAAACGCTCGAAAGAAATATTTTCTCTCCACAGCTTCTTTTTCACAGAGAGAATCTTCCAGAAATAAAAATAACAGAACAACTGATGGGTAGAAGATACCAAAAGGACACGTATTATCGTTTCGCTTATTGCAAGGAAAGGCAGAAAGGAAAAGTGAGAGAGGCAGACGGGTATCTCACGGTAACTGTGAAAAAAGGAGAAGAGCGGGGTGAAGCAGCAAAAGCTGTGGAACCCGGAGTTTATTATCTTTATGAAGTTGATGAAGAAGGGGGAATTATACAGGAATGCGAAAAGGCATTAACTGTTTCTATGACACCGGAAATTTTAACACTTGAAAAAGGTGCGGATATTCCGGCATCGGCCGCTTCATCCGACGGAGATATACTAAATAATTATAATAATTATTTGAAGCTTACGGCTGTAAATGCAGAAGCTGTCTTTGAAAATGCATTTCAGACTGGTGAGTTAACTGTGACAAAGAAAATAAATGTCACGGATGATGTGATTTGGTGGGAGCATGGGAATCCGCTCTTTATGATACGAGTGAAAGGTATCGGCCTGGATGGAAACGAGTACAGCTTTTTTCATACTTTTGAATTTACCAAAGCATATGTGGAGGAAAATCGTAAGAATGGGGAAGTCTCCATGTCTTATACATTTGAAGAAATTCCTTTAAGCACGGCATATCAGGTAGAAGAGCTTCGAATCAGCAGATACCGGATTCAAGAGGTTTATGGGAATGACAGCAATGTTGTAATAAAAAGGAAAAAAACAGAAGCATCTTCGGAAATGTTCGGAATATATGCGGAGGCTGATCTGAAAGCAAAACCAGAAAATACAGAGATTACATTTGTGAATGCAAAAGATGACTATCAGTGGTATAATCATAATGCGTTTGTCAGCAATAGGATTAGCTGGTAAATAGTTTCCCATATTATGAAAAATATTGAAAAAGACCTTGTCAACACTTTGCAAGTATGTTAAACTATAGCATGTTGTGAAGAAAAGAGATGGTCCTCTGGTACATTTGTATTAAGAACGTCCAATGAATGAAGGAGGTCACACATAATGAATGAAATTATCAAAAGCATTGAAGATGCACAGTTAAAGGAAGCTACACCGGAGTTTCGTGTAGGCGATACCGTAAAAGTATACGGTAAGATTAAAGAAGGAAACCGTGAAAGAATTCAGGTTTTCGAAGGAACTGTCCTTAAGAAACAGGGCGGTGGAGCAAGAGCGACATTTACAGTTAGAAAAAATTCTAACGGAATTGGTGTTGAGAAAACATGGCCGCTGCATTCTCCAAACGTTGAGAAGGTAGAAGTTATAAGAAGAGGTAAAGTAAGAAGAGCTAAACTGAATTACTTAAGAGAACGTGTTGGTAAGAAAGCAAAGGTAAAAGAGTTAGTAAAATAATAAGCGAGTCAGAAAAGGACAAGTACAGAGGTTGTAGTTGTCCTTTTTTTATAAAAGGGAAATCATATGAAAAAAACTTTTTGGAGGAGAAGTTCAGGGAAACTGAATTCTGTAGAGAAAAAAAAGCGCCGTATGCGAAGAAAAAGGCGTGTAAAAAAGAATATTCAAGGAAATCTCAGATATTTGCCTGTTGTAGGGAAGTGGATTTTTCAAATTTTGATCGTGTGTCTTCTCGCATTTGTTGCTGTGTGGTATTTTGGACAACGTGTCAGCACGGTTGGCGATTCTATGAAGCCTGTGCTTGAAAATGGTGATGTGGTGCTTGTGAATCGTATCGTTTATAATGCCAGTACGCCAAAGCGCGGCGATATTATTGTGTTTAAACCAAAAGGAAATGAGAATTCACATTATTATATTAAGCGTATTGTCGGTCTTCCGGGAGAAACTGTGGAAATTATTGAAAACAAAGTTTATATTAATGGAAAAAGACTGGAAGAGGATTATCAAACGACAGACATAGATAACGTCGGGATTGCAGCAGAGGAGATAAAGCTTGGGGGAGACGAATATTTTGTTCTCGGAGATGACCGGGAGAACAGTGAAGACAGCCGCAATGCGGATGTGGGAAATGTAAAGCGTTCCTATATTTATGGCAAAGCATGGTTTGTCATTTCTCCTCATGACAGATTTGGATTTATAAAGGAGTAAAAGATTATGCATTTTCAATGGTATCCGGGTCATATGACAAAAGCAAGGCGTATGATGCAGGAAAACATAAAATTGATTGATTTGGTGATTGAACTTGTTGATGCCAGAATTCCGCTTTCCAGCCGGAACCCGGATATCGATGAGCTTGGGAAAAATAAAGCCAGACTGATTCTTCTTAACAAAGCGGATTTGGCGGAGGATAAATGGAATGATGCGTGGATTCGTTATTTTGAGGAAAAGGGTTTTTCGGCGGTAAAAGTGAATTCAAAAAAAGGCGGAGGTATGAAATCTATTCACAGTGTCATACAGGAAGCGTGTAAAGAAAAAATAGAAAGAGACAGGAAGCGGGGGATTTTGAACCGTCCGGTACGTGCGATGGTTGTTGGAATCCCGAATGTAGGAAAATCGACATTTATCAATACCTTGTCCGGAAAGGCGGCCGCTAAGACAGGAAATAAGCCAGGGGTAACAAAAGGCAAGCAGTGGATTCGCCTGAATAAGCAGGTAGAACTTCTGGATACACCGGGAATTCTTTGGCCGAAATTTGAAGATCAGGCGGTTGGACTGAGACTTGCGTATATCGGTTCTATTAAAGATGAAATATTAAATACAGAAGAACTAGCGGCAGAGCTTGTGGGATTTTTGAATCGGTATTACCCGGGTGTATTGGAAAACAAATATGAAACAGAATCCGATACAGACGGCTATGGAATGCTTCAAAAGATTGCACAAAGCAGACATTGCCTGAATAAAGGAAACGAATTGGATATTGAAAAAGCAGCATTTCTTATGCTGGATGATTTCCGTAACGGAAGACTTGGAAGACTGACACTGGAATATCCGCAAGAAGTGTGATAGACTTAGTAGCAGATAAAAAAAGGAGGCTTATCAGGTATGGCAAAACAAGAGATGGAAGAATCACGGGGAATTCTGCGGGAACTGGCAGGATGGCTGTTTTATTTTGCAATTATTATTGGTCTTACATATGTGATTATTACTTATGTCGGACAGAGAACAAGGGTTGACGGACATTCTATGGAAACAACTTTAAGTAATGGAGATCATCTGCTGGTGGATAAGATTTCTTATAGATTCAGAGATCCGAAAAGATATGATATTGTTGTATTTCCATACAAATATGAAGAAAAGACATATTATATTAAAAGAATTATCGGGCTTCCGGGGGAAACGATACAGGTGAAGGATGGGTATACTTATATTGACGGGGAGCTTTTGGAAAGTGATATATATGGCGCTGAGGTTATGAACTCTTCTGGAATTGCGGAAAGCCCGATTACACTTGGAGAAGATGAATATTTTGTGATGGGGGATAACCGGAACCATAGTTCAGACAGCCGGGATCCGAGTGTAGGCGTGTTGAAACGTAAGGATTTGATTGGAAGGGCATGGATCAGGCTGTACCCATTTGATAAAATGGGAGTAATCAGGCATGAATAAGCGGGAAGAAGAAAAACTGAAAAAAGCAAAAGAAAAACTGGAAAAAGAAATTGAACGCACAAAAGAAATGAGTGCGTATGAGAAGGAATACAAGGAATATCAATTTATATGTGGAATTGATGAGGTCGGAAGAGGACCGCTTGCAGGGCCGGTCGTGGCCGGGGCGGTAATCCTTCCGAAGGAGAATCCGATTCTCTATCTGAACGATTCAAAAAAGCTTTCAGAAAAGAAAAGGGAAGCTTTGTATAGTGAGATTATGGAACATGCTGTTGCGGTGGGGATTGGTATGGTAAGTCCTGCACGGATTGATGAGATTAATATTCTGCAGGCAACTTATGAGGCAATGCGTATGGCAATTGAACAGTTAAGTGTGAGGCCGGATATTCTTCTGAATGATGCAGTAACAATTCCGCAGGTGGATATCAAACAAGTTCCTATAATAAAGGGAGATGCGAAAAGTGTATCCATTGCTGCGGCAAGTATTGTTGCAAAGGTAACAAGAGACAGACTGATGGTGGAATATGATAAGGTGTTTCCGGGATACGGGTTTGCAAGCAATAAAGGGTATGGAACAAAGGTACATATTGCTGCATTGAAGGAACTTGGGCCGACACCAATACACAGGAAGTCTTTTATCGGGAATTTTGTATAAGAATAATATTGGAGAATATGCGATATAAAGAAAAAAGCAGAAAGGAAAAATATGGAGCGGGCAGCACATATAAAAGACGCAGTAAGCGAGAGGTGGGAACGAAAGGGGAAAAGTTCGCTGGGCAGTATTTACAGGAGTTAGGGTATGAGATATTAGAATATA
Organism: uncultured Lachnospiraceae bacterium; assembly: GCA_937950565.1. Classification (GTDB taxonomy): domain Bacteria; phylum Bacillota; class Clostridia; order Lachnospirales; family Lachnospiraceae; genus UBA7109. The sequence continues at coordinate 7,005 of CALFCS010000118.1, read as the reverse complement.
ATTACCGCTGCAAAAAGGGAGAAATTGACTTGATTGCCCGTGATGGAGACTGCCTTGTATTTTGCGAGGTGAAATACCGGAAAGATTTGGGAAGTGGAAACCCGTTAGAAGCCGTAGATATTTATAAACAGAGAACGCTGTCTTCCTGTGCACTATATTATCTTATGGAACACAGTCTTATGGACACTGCCTGCAGATTTGATGTGATAGGTATCGAAGGGGAAAACGAAAAGCTATGGGAAGAAGAACCAAAGGATGTGAAGGTTACTTTAGTAAGAAATGCATTTGACTATGTGGGATAAATGTTAAGGTAAGGATTTATTATGGCTTTAGGATTAAAATATAAAAATCAGGAACAGATTTTTGAAGAAAAAATAAAAAATGGAGTGCCGTATCTGTCTTATCCGCTGTTTGACAGAACAGGAGTTGTCAAACATGGTTTTTCAACGCGTCTTGGAGGTGTCAGTACCGGATGCTGGTCTACCATGAACATCAGTACAACCAGAGGGGATAATCCGGTACATGTGGCAAAGAACCGGGAGCTGATTGCACAGGCGATTGGTGTAAGGCCGGAGGATTTTACCTGCACCCATCAGACGCATACAACAAATGTAGCGGTGGTGCATCCTGGGGATAAGGGAAAACAGTTTATGGAAACAGACGGCCTGGTTACGGATGTTCCTGGAATCTGTCTTGTGACATTTTATGCAGATTGTGTTCCGCTGTTTTTTGTCGATCCTGTGAAAAAAGTGATTGGACTTAGTCATTCCGGCTGGAGGGGAACCGTTGGAAAAATCGGAAAAGTGACAATAGAAAAGATGTGCAGGACATATGGCTGTGTGCCGGAAAATATTCTGGCGGCGATAGGTCCTTCTATCTGTCAGGATTGTTATGAAGTAAGTGAAGATGTTATTGAACAGTTTAAGGAAAGTTTTTCTGAAAATTTATGGGAAAGTCTTTTCTACAGAAAGGAAAATGGGAGGTATCAGCTAAACCTCTGGGAAGCAAACCGGCAGATTTTTCTGGAATCCGGAATACGTATGGAGAATATTGCCGTGACAAATCTTTGCACCCATTGCAATCCGGATATTTTGTTTTCCCACAGGACTATGGGTGGAAAACGTGGTAATTTGAGTGCATTTCTTGCATTAAAGGAGGAGCAGGCATGATATTACTTACAGACAGTGCAATTGCGGATGAAGCGGTGGAGACTGCGGAAAATGCGGTGGAAGAAGTAAATGATGTGATTGCATATATACAGGCGCATATTCCGGCTATGGTAAGCTTTGGAATAAAGGTTGTATTTGCAATTGTCTTTTTCTGCATTGGAAGAATTGTGATTAAATGGATTCGCAGATTCGTGCGCCGTTCGATGCAGCGTTCGAGTGCAGATAAAGGGGTAGAGCAGTTTGTAGATTCACTTTTGAAGTTTGGCTTATATTTTTTGCTCATTTTTAGTATTGCAACCAAATTTGGTGTGGATACGGCTTCAGTTGCAGCACTGATTGCGTCCGGAGGTGTGGCGATTGGTCTTGCTCTGCAAGGGAGCTTGTCTAATTTTGCGGGTGGTGTGTTGATCCTGCTTTTAAAACCATTCCAGGTTGGGGATTACATTATTGAGGATACGAATAAAAATGAAGGTACTGTAAAGGAAATTCAGATTTTTTATACGAAGCTTAGTACAATTGATAACAAGACTATCGTTATTCCGAATGGGATGCTGACCAATAACAGTATCACAAATATGTCTGCCCAGCCTGAACGGAGAATGAATCTTCGAATCGGAATTTCCTATGAAGCAGATTTGAAAAAGGCAAAAGCGGTTATTGAACAGATTCTTCGTTCAGATGAATGTGTGCTGAAAGATCAGGAGATTGCAGTATTTGTCGATGAACTTGCGGAGAGTGCGGTTATGATCGGTGTAAGAGGCTGGGTGAAGAATGAAGAGTTCTGGCCTACTCAGTGGAGGGTTTTGGAAGAAATAAAGCTGAGACTGGAGGAAGAGGGCATTACGATTCCCTATCCGCAGCTTGCGGTGCATTTGCCGGACAAATTGTAAAATATTGCAGGAAATATATATTTTCTGAAAAAAGTTCTTGCAAATCTTCGGATTTTCGATATAATAATACTTGTGGCTGCGTTTCGTATGCCAGATGCTGGAATAGCTCAGTCGGTAGAGCACTTCACTCGTAATGAAGGGGTCGTCGGTTCAAGTCCGATTTCCAGCTTTTTATTGTATTATGGAAAATTGTTTTGTGTATATGAGGTTATAGGGAATGATTTGACAGGATATATGTCGGAGAGGTATTTATGTGCCTCTCTTTTTTATTTCGATAAAAATCTGATTTTTTGTCGTATTATGTAAAAATGAGGGAAAAAACATGCAATTTTTATAAGGAGGGGTAGAAATATATAAAAACGGATGATATAATAATATATCATTTTTAAGAACTAATATTTTCTGTAAAAAAGGAGGATGAATATGAAAAAGGGTGGTTATTTAAAAAGGATTTGTGCACTTTTGCTTGTATTCGTAATGGTATTTACAGATGCAGAGATGTTGGTTTTTGCAGAAGAAGTGCAAGAAGCAGAGGAGACTCAGCAAACAGAAGATATGCATCAGGCAGAAGAAGCACAGCAAACAGAAGAGACACCATCAGGAACAGAAAAGGAGGTTCCGGAAGTTGTTACGGAGGAGAATGGCGAAATCAAAGACAAAGAAGTTGCTTATAAAACAGATTTTGCATATAGTGATAGTTCCGTAACTGTGACAGCGAAAGCTTCTGAGAATGCAAAATTCTCAGAAAATACAGTATTATGTGTAGATTATATTACGCCGGATACTGCAAAGTATGAAGCAGAATTAACTTCTGTGAAGGAAAAACTTGGTGTGTTGAATAACAGGAATATGGATTTTTATGGTGTCCTGTATGACATTTATTTTATGGCAGACGGCCAGCGTATTGAACCGGCGGCCGGAACTGTACAGGTTGCCATGACATTTGCACAGCCGGCAGAGTTGAATATTCCAGATGAACAGAAAGTTGTCGACACAGTAATCATGCACATTGAGAATAACGGAAATGTGGAAAAAATAGACGGTAATGTAAGCTTGAATCATTCCGGAAGTATCTGCGGGGTGGGATTTGCGTCAGAAAGTTTTTCAACATACGCTTCAGGTATGATAACGGAAAGTGTTAAGGGGATAAATGCTGCTGAAAATGTGCTGAAAAATGCAGCAGGAATAGGCAGAGCAGCCTCGGCGGATGTTAAGGATTATTTGAATGGAATAACATTGTATCAAGATCTTGACGGCAAGGTAGAATATAATCCTAATACTGAGCTTAGCAGAGGCGAGGAAGAGAAGATTGCCGTTGAACTTAGATTTTCAGAACTTTATGGTGGAAGACAATTCCCTGAGGACGGAATTTTGAGATATCAGATCCCGGATGTATTAGAGATTAATGAGGCAGTTCATCATAAGCCGATATATGGTACGCTTGACAGGCCGGACATGCTGATGGGATATATGGATATTAGTTTGGATGGAGAAATAACATTTACACTAAATCCAGAGTATGTAGGAGATTATGGAAATTTATTTGTTTCAGCAATGTTTGAGGCAAACTTTAAAGGTGAGAAAATTAGTGATAAGAATACACATGTCATAGATTTTGGTAATGATGTTACGAAAACAGTTACCTTTGAACCACTGGAAGATGTAGACGTATAGAAGTCTTTTGTCAAGAAAGAGGGAACAGAAAATACATTTATTTATACAATTAATGTATCCAGTACAAAAGGTGCATCAAATGTAACAGTAACAGATGTGCCAGGAAAAAATCTTGTTATCAATAAAGACACATTTAAACTTGAAGGAACAAAAGTTAATCCGAAAGTGGTAAACGGAAAATATGAAATTAATATTCCGGATATTCCAGAAGGCGGAACTGCGACGATAACATATGAGGCGTCATTTAGCGATGAGAGTTTGAAGAACTTGAATGGCACTTTATCTGATACAGATAACACGGTTACAGCAGAAACACCTCTGGCGAAAAAAGATGCAGATGTTGCAAAGAATGAATATGAATTTAAGATATTGTCTAAGTCAAATGCAGTTCTGAGCGAAGATGGAAAAACCGCCACGTGGACTGTTGCGGTAAATGAAAAGACTGGCGGAAAAGATATTGCCAACTGGACTGTAAAAGATGCATTGAAAGCCCATGAAGGATTTGCTTATGATACAAGCAGTCCTATCCAGGTTGCAATTAAGGACAGCGACGGAACGACAATAGGGGAAGATAAATTGAGTTGGGAAGACGTCACGACAGATGAAGGCTGGAGTTATACGATTCCTGACGATGAGAATAAAACGAAGACATATGTTTTTACTTATCAGACAACAGTGCCTGAAAGTAAAAACGATGCTGAAATTACTCTAAATAATGATGTGGAACTTAAGAGCCCGGACGGTACGAGTTATTATAAAGAAGAAAGTACCGGAACGATACCAAAAACTGGATTACCGCCGGATTTCTTTGACAAGAAATGTCTGGGAAAATACACAGATGTCCAGTCAGATGGAAAAAATTATTATTTGAAATGGGCTTCTACAATAAAAGTCCCGGCGAATAAAGAGTATAAGAGAGTTACATTGAAAGATGGAAGAGATGGCCATCAGGAGTATTTGAATTATAAAATTGTAGATAAAGATTCAGGTGCATTCGATGAAATGGTTGTAACATCTACAAATCCGGATTTCAATATCCAGAACTGGTACACTTCAATTGAAAAAAATACAACAACGGTTACGGACTGGTATTTTGACATTGACAGTAGCGGTGCAGATGGTATTACTCTGCCCAGCAGTTCAACTCCATATACAGTTACAATCACATACTATACAAAAATAATAAATGCCAGTGATAAAGGAATAAAAACAAATAAAATGACAATTAGCGTCAATGGCGTTTCAGAGACTGGTGAAGATAGTTATTTGTTTGAGAGTGATGATCTGGATATAGAAAAACAGTACGGAACTGTAAATGCCAAGGATAAGACTATAACCTGGTCCATTCTTGTCAATAAAGGAAACAATCCATTTCCTGAAACTCCTTTTGTGATTGAAGATGTATTAGACCCGGGAGAGACGAATGTAAAACAGGCGCTTAAACCTGGCAGCATAATTGTAGAATATGGGCCGGAGAGGTATAACCCTAATATAAGAATAATGGATAAAAGTGAGTATTCCGTTGAAAAAGCGCCGGATAATACTTCTTTTAAAATTACGTTCCATAATTTGTCAAAATATAATGGAATAGATGTTTATAATCCGGATAACCCAACTAATTTTGTGAATCCTACGTTGAAGATTACATATACTACAACGATAAATGATGATGCGCTTTTGGAACAGGCTGATTTGACTTTCCAAAACAGGGCAACCTTGCAGGAGAATGGCACGAAAATTATCAGTTCGGATAATACAGCTGAATTGAAAGGGAATAAGGTATTTGAAAAGAAAATGCTAAAAGAGCCGAATGCAGGAGACGGTTATGTGGCGACATTCCAAATGGATATTAATCCACACGAGCTGTTTATTAACCCTAATTCGACAGCAGATAAAAGAGAGCCATATACAATTACTGATGTTATGTCTGCTTCATTGCAGCTGAATTTTTATTCTATTAAAGTGACAAACAAAACTACAGGTGAACTTTTGGAGCTTGGTACGGATTATACACTCGTATATAACAAGGCGGAGAGAAAATTAACAATAAAAATATTGAACGCGGATGGTTATCATTATACGGTTGAGTATGAGGCGGCTTTGAAGGGAGCATATGGTACACAAATAGATTATTCTAATAAAGCAGAATTTGATGCCGGAAGCAGGGATGCAAATAAGTACAATCAAAATATTAATGGCAGCAGTATGATGAATGAGCTCGCAGATGCGGGATCTGGTGGAAAAAAAGTGCCATTAAAGATGACGAAATTTGATGAAAATAAATTCCAGAAAAAGCTTGTTTCTACATTCGAACTATATGAGGTTGCCAGCACAGAATGGAAAAAGAATGCTCCAATACGTACATTTGATACAAACCAGGAAAGCGATCACCTTGTGACTGTTGGAACTTTGTGGGGACAAGATGGGGATATATGTCCGCTTAATTCAAATACGATTTATGCATTAGTTGAAACAGAGGCACCGAGTGGTTATCAATTATCAAATGAACCATATTATTTTGTCCTGGCGGATGGAAAAGCCGAGCTTCCTAAGGTTGGAAATCTCCAATATGATATTATTACGGTCGGAAGAGATGGAGAGGGTGTCACCAAGATTAACACAAATATTCAAATTTCGAATGCTGCAAAATATAAACTGAGTCTGAATGCATCGAAGACATATTTGAAGGATGATGAAAAACAGACTCTTCAAGGTGGAGAATTTGATTTTGGCCTGTATTCGGATGAAGAATGTAATACTCTGATTGATGAAAAGTCTAATGATGAGAATGGAAAGATTAGTTTTGATGAAATCGTATATACTGAAGAGGATTTAGAGGGAGCGGATTCAAAAGAGTTTATTTATTACATCAAAGAAATTAAGCCGGATGTTGTTGATTCTTATATGACGTATGATGATACGTTGTATAGAGTTACTGCAACGGTAAAAAAAGAAAATAATGAGTTAGTAATTCAGAAAGTAGTGGAAAAGAAAACTAAACCAGGCGGAACATTTAAAAATGTTACGGATGGGGCAATGGAGTTTGTAAACAAAGAATCAACGACTCCGCAGTACAAGCTGAGCCTGAATGCAACAAAGAAATATGTGAAGGATGGAACAGAGCAGCCTCTGAGTGGCAATGAGTTCAGCTTCGCACTATATTCTGATGAAAACTGTACTGAGCAGATTGGAGAAGCACAGAAGAATGGTGCAGACGGAAGCATTAGCTTTAGTGAGTTTGCAACGGTAACAACAACGGATGATTACACCTG
>CALFCS010000117.1 GCA_937950565.1 uncultured Lachnospiraceae bacterium | reverse complement strand
GAGCGGAAAGTGGATATGTGTAAAGCGCTGGAGGATATATACAAGGATGGAGTTGAAGAAGGAAGAGCAGAAGGAAGAGCAGAAGGAAGAGCAGAGGGGAAAGAAGAAGGAATAAGAATTTTTGTACAGGATAATTTAGAGGAAGGGATATCCAGGGAAAGGATTCTGGAGAAATTGAAGCGTAGGTTTTTTGTAAGTCCTGAGATGGCGGAAACATATTATCAGAAATATTCTGTGTTGAGCTAATTATAGAAATTAAAGACAAAGAGGGGTTTGCCTATATATACGACATGGGCAAGTCCCTTTTTGTCTACAGGAAAGATGAAAGGAATATGAAATAACTTTTTCCTAACAGTTTCACCATGTTATGTTCATAATGTAAAATAAGAGGATAATGAAAAAATTGGAGGTATGGACATGGAGGAAAGAGTTATAACAGCCCAAATGATAGCTGGCTTTGTAAAATATCTGCAGGAGGATGAGAAAAGCCGCGCTACGATTGAAAAATATAAAAGAGATTTGGAGGCATTCGTGTTTTTTGCAAACGGAAGCGTTATCACGAAGGAGCTGGCAATCCGGTATAAGGAATATTTGAAGTCAGCATACAAACCATCCAGCGTGAACTCGATGTTGGCGGCAGTCAACCGTTTTTTTAAAGAAATGGGCTGGTATGACTGTGTGGTAAAAGCATTAAAGGTTCAGCGTGCTGTATTCCGTTTGAAGGACAGAGAATTAAATAAGGAAGAATATTACCGTCTGCTGGAGGCAGCAAAGACAAAGAAGAACAGGCGGTTATATCTAATTATGGAAACGATTTGTGCTACGGGCATTCGTGTCAGCGAGTTGCAGTTTATCACGGCAGAGGCGTTGAAGACAGAGCGGGCAGCGGTAACCCTGAAAGGGAAAACACGGACAGTTCTGCTTCCGAAAGCACTTTGCAGAAAGCTAAGACAATATGCAAAGGAGCGGGGGATTCAAAATGGAAGTCTGTTTATTACGAAATATGGGCGTCCGATGGACCGGAGTAATATCCTGCATGAGATGAAGGCGCTTTGTGAGATAGCGGGAGTTGAACGAAGCAAGGTATTTCCGCATAATCTGCGACATTTGTTTGCCTGCGTTTTTTATAAAGCAGTTAAAGATATTACTCGCCTGGCGGATTTGCTGGGACATTCCAATATTAATACAACGCGTATTTATACTTCTGTTAGCGGGGAAGAACAGGCAAGGCAGATTGCCAAACTTGGACTTGTCATATAAAACCTACCGCATAACTATTGTTATGCGGTGAAGTAAACGACAAATAGAGGCTTTTAACTTCAAGTTTCGCCGATATTGTATCACTATGTTATTAAAAAAGCAATATTCCGAATTATTTTTTTTGAAAAAATTATTATTTTTAACAATTTTTGCAAGATATTTAGGCCGACACGAATAGTTTGCTCCGTGTCGGCCTCAAAGTTTTACCTTTTTTCGCACATATGAAGCCATTTTTTGCAATATGTAAAATGTAAAAACCATTGCAGACAGTCTTTCATCAAATGCAATATAAAACCTACCGCATAACAATAGTTTTGTGGTTTTTTTTGTATCTGGGGAGATTGAAATTATGGCGGAAAAAGAATTAAAAAAGTTGAGCCGCGCCGATCTTTTGGAATTGTTTTTAAATGAAAGAAAAGATAATGAGGGACTTTCCAAAGAAGTGGAAGATTTGAAGAAACAGCTTGCCGATAAGACGATTATGATTGAAAATGCTGGTTCCATTGCGGAAGCATCTCTGCAGTTGAATGATATTTTTGCTCCGGCACAGAAGGCGGCAGAGCAATATCTGGAAAATGTCCGCTTGCTTGAAGACAGACAAAAGAAAAAGTATGAGCAGATGGAGGAAGAGACAGAGGCAAGATGTCGAACGCTGGAGGAAGAGACAGAGGCAAGATGTCGAACGCTGGAGGAAGAGACGAAGGCAAGATGTCGGGCGCTGGAGGAAGAGACAGAGAAGCATTGCAGGGAAATGCTTTTAAGATACAGGGAGAAAACAGTCATACGTAAGAAGACAACAAATATACTTGCCGGGAGGAAGAAAGATGCAACATAAGCAGTTGCCGTCCAAGCCTTCTGTTGCAGAGCTTGAGGTGGAATTAAATCGTGAGAAATATAAACGCCGTTATCGGAGGGTATTGCGCAGTACAGTATATACATTGCTGATTGTTGCGGCAGTTTCTGTCCTGGTGGCAACTTTGTGGCTGCCTGTTCTACAGATCTATGGCAGTTCAATGTCTCCCACATTAAAGGAAGGAAACATTGTAATATCCATAAAAAGTTCGGAGTTCGCTCTTGGAGATATCATAGCTTTCTATTATAACAATAAAATTTTGGTGAAAAGAGTGATTGCCGGCTCCGGTTCTTGGGTTGATATTGATGAATCCGGGAATGTTTATGTGGATGGCAAAAAGCTGGATGAACCGTATCTGAAAGAAAAAGCGTTAGGAGATACGGATATTGAGCTTCCATATCAAGTTCCGGACGGACGTTATTTTGTTATGGGGGATCACCGCTCCACATCGGTGGATTCCAGGAGCACATCCGTGGGATGTGTTTCAGAAGAACAGATTGTAGGGAAAATCGCTTTCCGTATCTGGCCATTGCCAGGGCTGGGAAGTATCAAATAAGAAAGGGGTGACGCATCAGTGAAATCAGAAGAAGAACGCCTGGTAAAAAAGCGTCTTCATGGCCGCTGGAAGAAGGTTGTCAGTGTTTTGGCATGTATTGTCGTATTTTGTACGACCTACGCTTTGATTCTTCCGGCTATTACGAAAGAAAAAGCGACTGATTGCGGGATTGAGGAGCATCAGCACGGAGAGGAGTGCTTCTCAGAGGAAAATGAACTGATATGTACAAAGCAGGAGCATACACATGGTCCGGAATGCTATTCCGATGAAACAGAGGTGGAAACGGACACGCAGGCAGATGCAGGCAGTGAAAAGGATACTGGTATTGCCGGGCAAATGCAAGGAGAGGCAGAAGCCGGGATGGCTGTGGCAGCTGAAGCCGATGCTGTATCTGAGACAGAGATGGAGGCCATGGTAGAACAAGCAGCAGCTGAGGTAGCTCCGATAGCGGAAGGGAGCGCATCGATAACCGGAACAGAAGTTAGTCGGGGTGATATAGGTTATTATCAATTTTATTTGATTATTACGGCTGATCCGGTAAGTGGTAAATATTATGCGCTTTCCAGCAGTGGAAAAGGCATACCGGTTGACTATAATTCAACAACAAAAAAGGTCACAATAGGATCGGATATCAATCTTGCGGAGATTCAGTGGTTTGCAGCGGAAGTTGCGACTTCTTGGGGAGAACGGGTAGTTCAGCTGAAAAATGTGAAGACAGGAGAATACCTTGATCTAAATGTTAATAAGGTTACAGGGACGTCTCCTGAATGGCTCACTCCAAGTAGAAAGAGTTATCGGGATTCGGACCAATCGCTGATTTCTAATTCTTCGAATCGGTATTTGGCATTTTGGGAAAGTACGGATTTGGGTTATCCGATGTTTGGTTCCGTTACTAGTAGTAATAGTGCTGTTGGTGTCCGTTTTGTAGGCTATGTCAGTGAGGATATTCCGGTGGAAGGTGCTGATCCGCCCAAGGAAGCAAAATACGATTTTCCTAATTATAAGAAAATAGATTATCTTGGTGATGGAGAAGGAAATTCTGACACAACGGTGCAGGGCGAGGATTTGTACCGATTATATCTGGATATTAATGGTACGACTGATCCGATTGACCTTCTTGTTGTGGTCGACCGCTCCAGTAGTATGAAGGACGACAGCAGTAAGGATATGGATGGTGATTACCGCTATAGAGCTGTGAATCAGTTACTGAATGGTTCAAAAGATGAAGGTGTTACGGAAACAGGATTGATTCCCCGGATTTTGAATGCAAATCCCCAAAATAAGATTGCCGTCTGCAGCTTTAAAGGGAAGGTTACATCGAATGACGCGGAGGATGGAGAACGTATTCTGGGAAGCGCCAGGGACGGGGGTTATACTTATGAAGTTGACAGTGACCCGGGTATGGCGACTGCGTGGTATACGAAGGAAACTTATAATAAAGCGTATATTAATGTGGAGCCACCGAATTATCAGGGGACTAACTATGAGGCAGGACTGTACCGTGCGAATGCCATGTTTGACCAAGTAGAAAACGATAAAAATAAGAAGATCATGATTTTTATAAGCGACGGTGTTCCTACTTACTATATTGACCAGAATGGAAATCGTCAGGGTAACAGTTATGGTGGGGACAATGCTGTTGCGTGCGGGGAGCCGTCGAAGAGAGGATTTGACGCATTTCGAAAGGCGAATCCGGATGTTATTGTCCATACGATAGGAATTGCAAGTGGCTTTGACAATGAAGCACTTTCGGGTGACCATAGTCCGGAAGTTTTGAAATATATGGCTGAAAAGGGCGGCGGAAGTTTTGTCGCAGCGAAGAATACAGGTACATTGTTAAGTATTGCCAAGCTAATTTATCCAAATGCAACAGATATTACGGATACGCTTAGTCCTTATGTGGAGTATTATGGTGAGAAGCCGGATCTGAAAGTAGTACGGAGCCACCCTGAGAAAGGGACGCAGGTTCTGTATGAAAATAATAAAATTGTACAAATCGGGGACGAGAAGATTCTTGAATCAGTTGCATATGATCCGTCTACGAGAAAGGTGACTGCCAAATTTGATAAGGATTTTATTATGCAGTCCGGCTGGACATACACGGTTTCCTTCAATGTCAAAGCAACACAGAAGGCATATGACGATTATGCGAAGAATAGTTATCTTGACGCAGATGGAGTGGAGATTAAGGGTGATAAGGAAACCGACTATACGGGTAATGAGACAAGCTCGGAACAGTTAGGATTTAATTCAAATACGAGTGCAACAGTCGGTTATGCTATTGGCGATAAGACATATGTGCAGTCATATGACAATCCGGTTATTCAGGCAGATAAGTGTAAGGTGATTCTCACCAAGAAAAATGATGCAGGTGACTCACTGCCGAATGTTAGTTTTAAATTAAAACGTGGTAATACTGAGATAGGAACCTATACGACCGGAGCGGACGGAAAGCTTGAGATTCCAAGTACGGCGCTGACTACTGGAAATTATACTTTAGAAGAAGCAGTAACGCCGGAAGGTTATCTCCCTGCTGAGTCGAAGATTACGTTCAGTGTGGAACAGGGAATGATAACGCACGGAACAGCGCCGGATTCCTGGACATGGGAGACGGATCCGGAGAAAAATATACTTACTGGAAACAATTATGTTAAGAACAATACATATGAATATGGACTGGCTCTTGTGAACCATATGCAGCCGAAAAAGCTTCTGCTGAAAAAAGTAGATGCTGACGGAAGACCTCTGGAGGGCGCGGTATTTACCTTATATAAAGACTGTAGTTCCGATACAGCAGATGCGAAGTTGTTCCGTATTACGGCAGGAGATAAAGAAAAGACGGTATGGGGAACAGTTGTCCAGGCCGGATTGACCTCAGAGGGTGCACAAGCAGTTCTTTATGAGGGAGAACTGGGAGGCGGTACCTATTATCTGGTGGAAACATCCGCTCCGGACGGTTATCACAGATTGTCAGAACCGGTGGTAATCAAAGTCGCCGGGGATGGCGTAAGCTTCAGTTACTGCGGAGCAGAACTGCAGACAGAGACAACAGGCACTGATCCGGTGGTCTACAGTGCAAAGGTCCAGAATGTTTCTGGAACAAGACTGCCCGAGACCGGAGGTCCCGGCAGAGGAGGGTATATAACAGGAGGTCTGGCGCTGATGCTTGGCGCAGGTATTCTGTTGTATGATAGAGAAGTCAGAAAAAGAAAGGGGGCGGGGACGCGCTGACCTTTTGAAAACCTGATGACTGAAAAAGAAAGAGAAAACGAAAGAAAAAATAAGAAAGGAAAAGGGAAAGATGAAAAACATGAAAAAAATTGCCAGTCTTATGCTGGCGCTGATCATGGCAGTTGCCATGTTGCTTCCGACTTCCGCAGTGAAGGCAGAAGGGCAGAAGGGAAGCATTACAATTGAAAGTCCAAAGGACGGTGTTACATACACTGCGTATAAGATTTTTGACGTTACTTATAGTGAGGGCGCGACAGCAGCTGATGACAAGTATGCATACAGTATTGATGGAAATTCAGCGTGGTTTAGTGCCATTGCACAGGGAAGTGGAACAACCGTAAGTAGTAAGATTGCGGGTCTTGAACTGAAAAAGGTAGCGGATTCGAATCGGTATACAGTGACAAAAACAAGCGGCTTCAGCGCTGCGGCTTTTGCGAAGACGCTGGCAGATTTTACACCGAAACCAACCGGCGGCATACCATTTGCAAATGACACTGTCGATGGAAAAACAGTAAAGAAAGCATCAAATCTTGATCTTGGTTATTACTTTGTTGATGTGACAGAGGGTCTGTGTTCTCTGACAACAACGAATCCGGATGCAACGGTGAAAGAGAAGAATGATATTCCGTTTACCAAGTCAGATGATAAAGAGTCTGTTGAGATTGGTGAAATTGTAGAATATGATGTCAGAAGTAAAATGCCGGATGCAACTCAGTTTGATACATATGATTATGTTATTTCTGATAGCATGAGTAATGGACTTACTTACCAGAATGATGTGTCTGTGACAATTGGAACATCGATTACAGTGCCGACTAAGCAGAGTACAGCTGATCCTGACGAGCCGATATATACACTTGAAGATAATCCATATTTTACTTATACAAAAAATGCAAATGGCTTCACTATGACCTTTAAGGTAAAGGAGTGTGAGGCTGCGGGAATGAATCTTGCCGGAAGTCAGATTGTATTAAAATATACCGCGAAAGTAAATGAGAATGCAGTAGCAACAGTTGAGAAAAACACTGCTACACTGACATACAGTAATGATCCAAAAGATTCAACTAAGCATACAACCATTACAGAAGAGGAGACTGTATACAGTGCAAAGGTTGTTATTGACAAGTATGCAAATGGAGTGGAAACTAATAAGCTTGCGGGAGCAACGTTCGTTCTGAGAAAACAGGATTCGGAGAGTAATGTATTGTATTACCATTATGATACAACAACAAATGAGGTGAAATGGGTAGCTGCTCTGGATGAAGCAGATAAGATGGTAACAGATGACAAAGGTGCTGCTACGTTTAAGGGACTGAAGGATGGCAACTATGCCCTGCAGGAGATAGCAGCTCCGGAAGGCTATAACCTGTTAGACCACATGGTTACTGTTGCAATCGCAGGTTCGAATACGGATACTACAAAACTTACATCAACAAAGCAGATAGAGAACAATTCCGGTACCTTGATTCCATCTACAGGTGGTATTGGTACAACAATCTTCTATGTATTAGGAACGATTCTGCTTCTTGGCGCTGGCGTATTGCTCGTTGCAAAGAGAAGCATGAATGCGGAAAGAAGATAATAAGAAGGTAGTAATTAAGAAGCCAAAGAGGTTTCTGTTGTGCCGGGGCGGGCATGCCGCCCCGGATACAACAGTAAGGAGAACTCTGTTATGAAAAATAAAATATCATCGATTATTTTAGTATTAATCTTTTTAGCAGGGCTCTCCTTGCTGCTGTATCCCTCTGTAAGCGACTATTGGAACTCCCTGCATCAGACAAAAGCGATTACGGATTACGCAGACGAGGTATCAAAGCTTGATAAGGAAGCGTATGAAAGAATTCGGAAATCCGCAGAGGATTACAATGCGAGACTGGCAGAGAAGGGGACACAGTATCATCTGACGGAGGAAGAGCAGAAAGAGTATGAGTCACAGCTTGCTGTTTCAGACAGCAGGGTGATTGCTTATATAGAAATATCCAAGATCCACTGTACCCTGCCCATCTGCCATGGGACAGAGGAAGGAACGCTGCAGAATTCTATCGGGCATATCGAATGGTCGTCGCTCCCGGTAGGCGGGAAGAGCAGCCACTGCGTCCTGTCCGGACACAGGGGCCTTCCAAGCGCCCGTTTGTTCACGGATCTGGATCAGATGGAAGAAGGAGACACGTTTGTCCTGCGGGTACTGGATGAGACATTGACCTATGAAGTGGATCAGATCCGGATCGTGCTTCCGGAGGAAGTGGAAGAGCTGCAGATCATAGAAGGGAAAGATTACTGCACGCTTATTACCTGTACGCCTTATGGTGTGAATAGTCACAGGCTTCTTGTGAGGGGACACCGGGTAGAGAATGAGGATGCAGACAGCATCCGGGTGACGGCAGATGCCCTGCAGATAGAGCCGACGCTCATAGCGCCGGTCATAGCGGTTCCGATGCTTTTGGTTCTGCTCATTATATTGTTGGTAAAAACACGGAAAAATAAAAAAATAAATAAGGAGGAAGAAGTGGATGTATATACGAAGACGAATTTTCAGCCTGCTTCTGTCGGTATGTCTGTTTTGGGCAGCCGGCATAACAGTATGCGCTCATGATGTACCGGATTTGGAGCATGGCGGCTCCATTCATGTGGCTATGCACTGCGGCGGCGCAGCGGTTCCGGGAGGAACGCTTGTATGCTATCGTGTAGGAGATATAAGAGAAGACGATGGCAATTACAGTTTTGGACTGACAGAGGAATTATCCGGAAACCCGGTAGAGACGGACAGTCTGACAGACCCGGAGTTTGCCGCTTATCTTGAAGAATGTATTGGAAAGAAGAATATTTCTGGAATCACGGAGGAGATAGATGGAAACGGCTCCTGTACTTTTGCGGATCTTATGCCGGGATTATATCTGATTGTACAGAAGGAAGCAGCGTCCGGTTATAATAAGGCGGCATCTTTTCTGGTGAGTCTTCCGATGTATGAGGACGGGGCATACATCTATGACGTAGAGGCGGGACCGAAGGTAGAGATTACAAAGAAGCCATCTACACCATCCACTTCGTCAATTACTACTCATACGGGTTCCAGACTGCCCCAGACAGGACAGCTGAACTGGCCGGTGCCGGTATTGTGCATCAGCGGTCTGGTGCTGATTTCGATTGGCTCTCTGCTGCGGATGAGTGCAAGGAAGCCTGAATATGAGGCGTAAGGCAGGAACGGTCTGCATGGGTCTGGGAATTCTTCTTCTATTTGCGGCAATATCGTTGTTCTTATGGAACAGATGGGAAGAAAGACAGGCGGAGGAAGCGGCGGAGGAGATTCTGCCAGGACTCCTGGAAGCCATCGAGCCTTCGGATAAGGTTTCAGACCCTTATGACCCGGAAATGACCGTGAAAGAGATTGACGGCTATGGGTATATCGGATATCTTTCTATTCCATCGTCCGGTCTGGAGCTTCCGGTCATGTCTGAATGGGATTATAAGAGGCTCAAAATAGCTCCCTGCCGTTATACAGGCTCTGTGAAAACAGATAATCTTGTGATTGCCGCACACAATTATGCGAGACATTTCCGGCCGTTGTGGAAAATTCCGGTTGGTGAAACCGTATATTTCACAGATATGGATGGAATTCGTTATACTTATACGGTGTCAGAGGTAGAGACATTGTCTCCGACGGCGGTAGAGGATATGACCGCCGGAGAATATGGTCTGACCCTTTTTACCTGTACCTATGGAGGAAAGACACGTGTGACTGTGCGGTGTGACCGTACAGATGGAAGTATCAAATAGGAAAGGAGCGACGTATTAGTGGAATCAGAAGAAGAACGTCTGGTAAAAAAGCATCTTCATGGCCGCTGGAAAAAAGTAGTCAGTGTTCTGGCATGTATGGTTGTATTTTGTACAACCTACGCATTGATACTCCCTGCAATTACGATGGAGAAAACACCACAATGTGGAAAGATAGAACATATGCATAGTGCGGAAGCA
Source organism: uncultured Lachnospiraceae bacterium (assembly GCA_937950565.1). Taxonomy (GTDB): domain Bacteria; phylum Bacillota; class Clostridia; order Lachnospirales; family Lachnospiraceae; genus UBA7109. The sequence goes on along the minus strand of CALFCS010000117.1, from coordinate 30,210 downwards.
GGCTGTTATGAAGAAAACAAGAACTTGATTTGCCAGCAGGAAGAATCCGACAATCATCACCATGAGTCTCTATGTTATGGAGAGCCGGAGCTGACGTGCGGTCTTGAAGAGCATACGCATGGTCCGGAATGTATGAATGACTCGTCGGCGGACAGTAGTGCGGATCTGGAAACGGCGGATATCTGGGAAAGTTCTTTGCCGGAAGTAATTCCTGAAAAATGGGATAAGGCTGTCCTCGAAGTGGCAAAGAGTCAGCTTGGGTACCGGGAGAGCAGCAAAAATTATATTGAAGATGAGGACGGAAATAAAAAGGGATATACCCGTTATGGTGAATGGTACGGAGATCCTTACGGCGACTGGTGCGCAATGTTTGTGTCTTTCTGCTTAAATTATGCGGGGATTCCTGATGAAGCGGTTCCAAGGGAGGCTGCCTGCGAACGATGGGTTGAGGCACTTCAGAAAGAAGCATATGATCTTTATCGGACACAGGGAAGTTATACGCCAAAGACCGGAGACCTGATTTTCTTTGACAGGGACGGAGACGGCAGAGCCGACCATGTCGGGCTGGTGGCAGAGCGATTAGCGTCGGCGCAAACAGAGCCGGTGATGCTTCGCACCATTGAAGGTAATTCGGACGACTCTGTTCAGTGTGTAGACTATCGCATGGATGATATCACAATTTACGGCTACGGCGAGCTGCCGGAGGAGCCAAGAGTGGAATACCGTTGGAGCGGGGACGGGCTGGAGGTTACGGCGTCTGTCTGCGAGAGTGGGGATTTGCCGGAGAATGCGAGTCTGATGGTAGAGCCGCTGCTCCCCGAGGATGAAGAAAGTACATATGCGGAGAAATATGCGGCGGTTCAGGCTCAGCTTGTTGCGGAGACGCCGGAGAAGATTGCACGGTTTGATTTGTTCCGGGTCTATCTTGAGGCAAATGGCCGGGAAATTCTTCCGGAGACAAAGGCTGCGGTCGAGATTCGGCTTTTAGAAGATGAATACGGAGAAGTGCCGGAGGTGGAATTGTTACACTATGCGGCGGATGGAACAGAGAAGGCTACGCCGGAGCTGGATGAAGTCTCCGGAGAACTGACTGCCAGCTTTGATGCGGTGCTGTCTGGTGAGTATGCGGTTGTGGGCGTACAGGAGCTTTCGGAGAGCCAGACGAGAGGGGCGGTTCTGTCGGCCAGAGAAGCCTCTCCCATTATGTGTCATAAGACCATTGATGCCTTTCGGGATGATGTGAACAACACGGACACGGAATTGGACAACAGTGTCACGGATAAAACTGATTTGTACCGTCTTTATCTGGATGCTGCTGTGAAGGGCGAGGAGAACCCTATTGATCTTCTGATCGTGGTGGACGAATCTGGCAGTATGACTACAAGCGATATGACGAATAAAAAAGGAAACACAATTTCCAGAGAAGCGGCAATCCGGGAGGTTCTGAACGGCACGGACAACTCGAATCAGTATAATGCGATTGACCCAGCGACCGGCAAGACGTACAAAGAATCCGGACTTATTTACAAGTTCTTGGAGATGAATACACAGAACCAGGTAGCCGTCGTAGGCTTTTACGGGGGAAGCGGATTCAGTAATTATAAATCAGATGCGAGCGATCTTCACAACGGATGGGCGGGAGGTGCTGATACATTTGGCTACGTGGATGTTAGCACGCCAGCGAAGAATCGTCCGATAGGAGGACACAGAACGAATTATTGTGCCGGCCTGCGGATGGCGCAGGACTTATTCGCGCAAGTCAAAAACGATGGAAGGAAAAAGGTGATGCTCTTCCTCTCCGACGGCGTCCCAACGTACTACATGACATCAAATGGCAGTCGAGAAGGAAATGGGTTACCATATGCAACGATGTTTAGTGATAATCCTACCACCTGTGCAAACGGAACTATCAACTATTTCGATAGCCAGTTCTACCCAGGTCATCAAGATGTAACTATTTTTTCCGTGGGTATTTTCCCTGGTGAGGATGGTAATGGAGAGTACTCCACCAGTACCAAGGTGTTAGAACACATGGCAACTAAGAATACAGTGAACAAGGGTCAATTTGTTGCTGCTTCGAATACGAATGACGTGCAGAACGCCATGTGGCGGTTCATCAAAAGTTCTAGTATGACTAATCTGCAGATTGAGGACACACTCAGCGAGTATGTAGATGTCTACGAAGGACAGCCGGATTTCAAATTGACTGTGACGGACGAAGACGGCGTTACGACTCCCCTCTGGGAGAATGGCAGCGCAACGGAGGCAGGCAAGGATATTGTGCAGAGTGTCAGCTATAACGGGAAGGTGGTCACCGCCACATTCAAACCAGACTACCATCCGCTGTTGGATTATACCTATAAATTATCCTTCAATGTTAAGACGAATCAGACAGCCTATGAGGAATATGCCCGAAATGGCTATTCGGGAGTCACAGGAGATGACGGCACGGACTACAGCAGCAATGAAACCAGCTCTAAGAAGCCCGGCTTTCATTCCAATACACGGGCGATTGTGAGCTGTCTCGACGGGGAAACTCAGGTTACGGCGGAATATCCGCATCCGGTTGTACAGGCTGTGACTTGCAAGGCCGTCGTCCAAAAGACGGACATCAATAATCAAAATAAAACCCTGTCCGATGCAGAGTTTACTCTTTACCGAAAAGCAGTTACGGGAGAAACCGGTGACACGCTGGAAGGCCTGGACGGGAATTATGTAAAGATAAAAGAAAAACTGACAACTGATACAGATGGACAGTTTGTAATGGAGAATTTGATTCCGGGTGATTATTGTCTTGTGGAAACAAAGGCACCGGAAGGTTATATAAGGCTGACGACTCCGGTTCCTTTCACACTTTCCCGAACAACGGAGGGAACCGCTCAGATTACAGGCTCTGCTCTTACCATCAATGTTGGTGGAGAAACTCTGTCGGCAATGCAGGTATCTAATATCCCGTGGGGGGATAAGTTGCCTATGACCGGTGGAATCGGTACTGACTTGTATACTATAGGAGGACTGCTGCTGATTGCGGTGGCAGGGGCGCTCCTGTTGTATGATAGAGAAGTCAGAAAAAGAAAGGGGGCGGGGACGCGCTGACCTTTTGAAAACCTGATGACTGAAAAAGAAAGAGAAAACGAAAGAAAAAATAAGAAAGGAAAAGGGAAAGATGAAAAACATGAAAAAAATTGCCAGTCTTATGCTGGCGCTGATCATGGCAGTTGCCATGTTGCTTCCGACTTCCGCAGTGAAGGCAGAAGGGCAGAAGGGAAGCATTACAATTGAAAGTCCAAAGGACGGTGTTACATACACTGCGTATAAGATTTTTGACGTTACTTATAGTGAGGGCGCGACAGCAGCTGATGACAAGTATGCATACAGTATTGATGGAAATTCAGCGTGGTTTAGTGCCATTGCACAGGGAAGTGGAACAACCGTAAGTAGTAAGATTGCGGGTCTTGAACTGAAAAAGGTAGCGGATTCGAATCGGTATACAGTGACAAAAACAAGCGGCTTCAGCGCTGCGGCTTTTGCGAAGACGCTGGCAGATTTTACACCGAAACCAACCGGCGGCATACCATTTGCAAATGACACTGTCGATGGAAAAACAGTAAAGAAAGCATCAAATCTTGATCTTGGTTATTACTTTGTTGATGTGACAGAGGGTCTGTGTTCTCTGACAACAACGAATCCGGATGCAACGGTGAAAGAGAAGAATGATATTCCGTTTACCAAGTCAGATGATAAAGAGTCTGTTGAGATTGGTGAAATTGTAGAATATGATGTCAGAAGTAAAATGCCGGATGCAACTCAGTTTGATACATATGATTATGTTATTTCTGATAGCATGAGTAATGGACTTACTTACCAGAATGATGTGTCTGTGACAATTGGAACATCGATTACAGTGCCGACTAAGCAGAGTACAGCTGATCCTGACGAGCCGATATATACACTTGAAGATAATCCATATTTTACTTATACAAAAAATGCAAATGGCTTCACTATGACCTTTAAGGTAAAGGAGTGTGAGGCTGCGGGAATGAATCTTGCCGGAAGTCAGATTGTATTAAAATATACCGCGAAAGTAAATGAGAATGCAGTAGCAACAGTTGAGAAAAACACTGCTACACTGACATACAGTAATGATCCAAAAGATTCAACTAAGCATACAACCATTACAGAAGAGGAGACTGTATACAGTGCAAAGGTTGTTATTGACAAGTATGCAAATGGAGTGGAAACTAATAAGCTTGCGGGAGCAACGTTCGTTCTGAGAAAACAGGATTCGGAGAGTAATGTATTGTATTACCATTATGATACAACAACAAATGAGGTGAAATGGGTAGCTGCTCTGGATGAAGCAGATAAGATGGTAACAGATGACAAAGGTGCTGCTACGTTTAAGGGACTGAAGGATGGCAACTATGCCCTGCAGGAGATAGCAGCTCCGGAAGGCTATAACCTGTTAGACCACATGGTTACTGTTGCAATCGCAGGTTCGAATACGGATACTACAAAACTTACATCAACAAAGCAGATAGAGAACAATTCCGGTACCTTGATTCCATCTACAGGTGGTATTGGTACAACAATCTTCTATGTATTAGGAACGATTCTGCTTCTTGGCGCTGGCGTATTGCTCGTTGCAAAGAGACGCATGAATGCGGAAAGAAGATAATAAGAAAGTCGTAATTAAGAAGTCAAAGAGGCTTCTGTTGTGCCGGGGCGGCATGCCGCCCCGGCGCTTTTGATTCTGCTCATTATATTGTTGGTAAAAACACGGAAAAATAAAAAAGTAGATAAGGAGGAAGCTGCTTTTTTGTTGAAAAACCTTTTTATCCGTGATAGCATAGTAAAAAGATACATTTTGTGCAGATAAGGAGGCTTCCGTAAGTGATGGAAAATAGTGTGTACAGTCTTCGCATTTATGATAAAGAGCTTCTTCGGTTTTCAATGGAGAAGAGAGGATTAGAAGGGCTGGTAGTCGAAATACAGATGGTTCAGGAAGAGCTGATGTATTTACTTCCTCTGGGGATGGAATGTACCGGAAGCGGTATTTTAAAATGGCTGGAACGTCGTGTTATTCCAAAGAACCGTGCCTTCGTAGATGAAATATTAAAAACACTTGGGCTTAGCCACAATGACACGAAGGGAATTATTGATGTGTGTAAGGGCTTATCCCTGAATGACAGCTACTGGGTGGTGCCGGAAGGTTTTGAAGGAAAGTTTTCACAATATAATCTTTATGATAATCGTTTTTCTGAGATGCTGGCATTGGTTGCTTATACCGGAGCCGGGCAAAGCCGACAGGCATTTACTACTTCTCCGGAACTTACAACCAATGGTATGCTGCCCAAGGCATGGCGTTTTATTGACGGAGAAGGAATTTATTTATATAAGGGAGGAACTTCTGGTGCATCAAATACTGGAAGAGAACCGTATTGTGAGTATTATGCCAGCCAGATTGCTGAAACCATGCGGTTAAACGCTGTGCATTATGAGCTGGAGGACTGGAAAGGTATCACAGCTTCCAAATGTGCGCTTTTTACAGATGTGGATACTTCCTATGTTCCGGTTGGAAGGATCGTTAAGGAAGGCGGAATCAAAGCATGTCTGGATTATTATGCTGACTTGGGTGCGGAATTCTATGAACAGCTATGCAGTATGTTGGTGTTTGACGCCTTGATTTATAATGAGGACCGTCATTTTGGAAACTTTGGTCTTCTGCGGGATAATCATACAGGTAAGATTACTGCACCGGCTCCGATTTTTGACAATGGTTTGTCGTTGTTATGCTATGTCGGTCGGGAAGATTTGGAAAGTCCTGCGACTCTTCGTTCTTATGCAGACACCCGGACAAATCCTTATGGGGTTTCTTTTGAAGAAGTTTGTGCAGGAGTGATGGGAGCAAGACAGAAGGAGCAGCTTCGGCGGATGATAGGCTTTCGTTTTCAGCGGCATCCGGGCATGAATCTTCCGGAACAACATTTGCAGGCTGTTGAGAGCTTGTTAGAGGAAAGACTGCGTAAGCTGCTGGCAATTCCTGCCTGCAGGCGGTAAAGAGGAAAGAAATGGAAAATACATTTATGATATATAGACGAAATCATGGGCAGAGCCTTTTTGGTTCTGTCCATCTTTATGTCGTGTGTCTATATCTATTTGTGTCTATATTTATTTGTATCTATATCTATGTTTCGATTTTATGGGCAAAGAAGTCTTGTACCGATTTATCCCACTCGTGTTCCAGACTTTTATCCATAGTAAATGTGTTCATGGAGGTTCCGGTTATGCATTGCAGCGTCTGCCCGTCATAGTGTAGGTTCAGATACAGCCCTTGTACCTCCTCCGGACGGTAAGATATCTCGTGGCGGAGTAAGAAGGCTTTTGTGTCCCCGGGAGCAAGAGAAAGAATGATTTTGAAGTTCAGAGGAGTGCGCTTCCCTCGGATGACAGCAAGGAAAAATTCCTGTACTTCTTTCCAGTAAGAGTACTCCCGCTCAGGCTTTTCGTCGAAAAAGTCTTTGTGGAGATATCCGTCAATATGGAATTTATTATAGGTTGTAACTTCTCCGCTGATAAAGGCAAAACGGTGAAAAGTGGGTTTCAGAAGAAGATGTGACATGCAGGCTTTTGCGTTTAATTCAAGTACGATCATAAGAACTCCTTTTTACTCTTTTATATGATAATCTTATCTTATCAAAAAAACGTATGGAATGCACGATAAGTTTGACTTTTATTATAAAAAACAGTAGAATAATTATGTATGTGAACTACATAGATAAAGCAGGCAAGCATACATACGGATGAGGAGAGGTAATATGAAGAAAAACAGACGTTCCGGAGAGGAAGACAAGGTGCTTCGTTTTGCAGTTATCGCAGTGGTTGTTTTGTTTTTGATTGGAGCTGCAGTCATTGCGGTAAGAATGATGAATCTGCGTGTGGATGTCTCTGAGGGCGAGAAAAAATTAAAAGAGCTGGGCAAAGCTGATGTACAGGAAGTCGAGGGAAAGATACAGGAGCTTGAAAAGGCGGAAAGACTGGCAGATGAGGAATGGCAGAATCGGCCGAATAATGAAAAGTTTGCGGGAAGCCTTGTGATGGGAGATTCTATTACGCAGGGTCTGTATGTGTATGAGATTCTTGACAGTTCTCTTGTAGTTGCGAAAAAAGGCGTGGGAGTGCGCTCTCCTGACAAAACGGGTTTGTCTGATATGATAAATCAGGTTATTTCTGCAAAGCCGCAGAATCTTTTCCTTGCATTCGGCATGAATGATATTGTGGCGGCAGGGGGAGATGCGAATGTATTTTCCGCGGATTACAAGGTTGTGCTGGAGAGGCTTAAGGAAGGGCTTCCGGATACAAAGATTTATGTAAACAGTGTTCTGCCTGCAAGACAAAATGTTGTGGCGAAGGATGCGCGTTATGGAAAAGTGCCGGAATATAATGAGAGTCTGAAGGCATTATGTGCAGAAGAAGAGGTTACATTTATTGATAATACAGGTCTTGTGACAGAGGAGTATTATGAGGTTGATGGTATCCATATGAAAAAGGTATACTATCAGGGCTGGGTGAATCAAATGGCAGTGGAGGCAGATCTGTAATGAAGAAACGCAGGATAGATATCATTAATATATTAAAGTACGGCATGGTGGCCGTCATCATTGCATATGTGGCTGTTTTGCTTGCACGGCAGGGCGGAGATGCACCGATGAAGGAAGTAAAGAAACAAGTAGTCGAAGCCATGAAGACGGAAGGAATGGAATCTGCGGGGACGCAGGAACTGAAGCGGTATTATGGACTGAATGCGAATGATTTTGAATCCGTTGTACTATACATTCCGAATGATGTCATGGGGGTCAATGAACTTCTGATTGTCCGTCTGAAAAATGAGAGTCAGGCAGAGACAGTAGTAAAAGCGGCGCAGAAGCGTCTGGATACACAGACAGAGAGCTTTGAAGGATACGGGGCAGAACAGACGAAGCTTTTGAAAGCGGCGATGCTTGACAACCGGGGAATGTATGTGTTTATGGCAGTCGGAAAGAATGCGGATAAGGCATACAGCGCGTTCAAAAAAAGCTTATAGAAGAATATAGTAGAAGGAAGAAACGAAAGAGATGCTATTTAGCAGTATTGTATTTTTATTTACATTTTTACCAATTATATTAATCTTATATTATATTGTGCCGAGGGTCTTTAAGAATTTTGTGATTCTTTTAGGGAGTCTTGTGTTTTACGCATGGGGCGAGCCGGTTTATATTTTCCTGATGATATTTTCTATTCTGTTTAATTATATTTGCGGATTGGATATTGCAAGGAATCTGGGGCAGAAGAGACGGGCGCAGAAGAGCCTGATTTTTACGGTTGCCGTGAATGTGGCAATTCTTGGATTTTTTAAATACGAAGGATTTCTGCTTGGGAGTCTGAATGCAGTGCTTCCCTTTGACATCCCTTACCGGGAGCTTCCGCTTCCGATTGGAATTTCTTTTTATACGTTCCAGATTTTATCTTATATTATTGATGTATACAGGGGAAAAGTGGAGGTGCAGAAAAATGTATTGGACTTTGCGGTATACGTTACTATGTTTCCACAGCTTATTGCAGGGCCGATTGTCCAGTATGCAGATATTGACAGACAGCTTCATGTAAGGAAAGAAACACTGGATAAATTTGGTGCAGGTGTGTTGTTTTTTATCCGGGGACTTTCGAAGAAGGTGCTGCTGGCGAATAGCATCGGTATGGTGTTCAATCAGGTTACTTCCATGGAAATGGAGCAGGTTTCAGTGCTGAGTGCATGGCTGGGATGTGCGGCATATACCTTCCAGATTTATTTTGATTTTAGCGGATATTCGGATATGGCAGTGGGACTCGGAAAGATGTTTGGATTCGAATTCCGGAGAAATTTCTTTTATCCTTATACGGCGAAGAGTATTACAGATTTCTGGCGAAGATGGCATATCTCACTGAGCACGTGGTTCCGGGATTATGTGTATATCCCGCTTGGAGGAAACCGTGTCAGTAAGGGAAAGCATATCCGCAATATTCTTGTCGTCTGGATGCTGACAGGACTCTGGCATGGGGCGGCATGGAATTTTGTTATGTGGGGATTATATTATGGCGTGCTTTTATTGATTGAAAAGTATATTCTGGCAAAATTCCTGGATAAGGTTCCGGCGGTAATCAGCCATATTTACTGTCTGGCGCTTGTTATGGCAGGTTGGGTCTTTTTCTTCAGCCCGACACTGGGCAGTGCGGTTGAATATCTGAAGCATATGATTGGTATCGGCGGATGTGGACTGGCAGATAAAAGGGGACTTTATATACTTGCAAGAAACGGTGTGATGTGGATAGTTCTTATTCTTGGCTCCACACCGGTTGTCCACCGTATATATGAGAGATTTATTTATAGGGAAAAGCACGTAAGAACTGTGGCAAACTGTATCGTGTATACGGTACTTTTCCTGCTGTGTGTTGCGTATCTTGTGACGGAGTCGTACAATCCGTTCCTGTATTTTAGATTCTAGGAGTGTAATCAGATGAAAGAAAGAAGAAGTAAAAAACAGCGTAGCTTACAGATCATGGCTCTTTTATTTGCAGGAGTCCTTGCTATTATATGCGTTACAAATCTGATCACAAAGGATAAGAAATATTCGGAAAAAGAGAACCGTATGCTGGAACAGAAGCCGGAATTAACCTGGTCAGGTATCGAGGGCGGAAGTTATATGGAGCGTTATGAAACCTACAAATCTGACCAGTTTGCCGGGCGTGATTTCTGGGTTACTTTAAAAACGAATCTGGAGCTTCTTATGGGGAAGCGCGAATCGAACGGTGTTTTTAAAGGAAAGAAGAGTTATCTGCTGGAAGATATCGCGCAGCCGAACGAAGAGCAGATGGCAGATAATCTGAATGCGATAAAGACATTTGGTGATACATATAAAGAAGTACCAATCTATATGATGCTTGTTCCGAATGCAGCGAATATTCTGTCAGACAAGCTTCCGGGCCTGGCAGTGACAGAGAACCAGAGCAAAGAATTTGAAGAGATTAAGGAAGCGCTTGGAAGCGGTATCCAGTGGGTGGATGTACAGAAGGCATTAAAAAAACACAAAGACGAAGAAATCTATTATCATACAGACCATCACTGGACAACGCTCGGGGCTTATTATGGGTATCAGGAGCTTGCAGATACTATGAAGCTTGATACATCAAAAGCGCCGAAGCTTAAGCCTTATGCGGTGGCAAATGATTTTAATGGGACATTATCTGCTGTAAGCGGATATGAAAGCGGGTATAAGGAACCGATTTACATTTATGCAGCGGAAAAATCAGAAGAAGAGATACCCGTTGTTGTGAATTATGTGGATGAAAAGAAGAAAACAGCGACTCTGTATGACAGTACAAAGCTTACGGGCAAGGATAAATATGCGGTGTTTTTAGGTGGGAATTACAGCATGATAGATATCCGGACGACGTCAGAATCTAAGGACAGGCTGCTCCTTATCAAGGATTCTTACGCAAACTGTATGATTCCGTTTTTGACGCCGTATTATCGGGAAATTATCGTGATTGACCCAAGATATTATTACGGTGATATCCACAAAATCATGAAGGAAAATAAGATTACAAGTGTATTGTTCTTATACAATGGAAATACTTTTGTAGAGGATAACAGCATTAGCGGAGTGTTGTCAAATGATTAGGCTGAATAAATACTTAAGTTCCGCAGGGGTATGCTCCCGAAGGGAAGCGGACCGTCTGATTGAAAGCGGACGGGTGACGGTGGATGGTGTGCGTGCCGTGCCGGGGACACAGGTAGAGGATGGACAGATTGTCCGCATTGGAAAAAAGGTTATTAAAAGTGGAAATGAAAAGATTGTGCTGGCGGTGAACAAGCCGACAGGAATTATATGTACAGAAGATATGCGGATAAAGAATAATATTATCCGCTTTTTAAAATATCCCCAGCGGATTACTTATGCCGGGAGGCTTGACAAGGATTCGGAGGGACTTCTGATTATGACAAATGACGGGGAGCTGATTAATCATATGATGCGCTCCCGGTACGGGCATGAGAAGGAGTATAAGGTGACGGTGGATAAGCCTTTGACGGATGAATTTATAGAGAGAATGTCCGGCGGAGTCAGAATTATAGATAAAGAAAAGGGACTGGATACCATCACAAAGCCGTGCAGGGTATCAAAAATCGGAAAATATACATTTTCTATTATACTGACGCAGGGCCTTAACAGACAGATACGCAGGATGTGCGAGACATTGGGATATAAGGTAACAAGGCTTATCCGGGTAAGGATTATGAATATAGAACTTGGAAGTCTGAAGCCGGGGACGTACCGGAAACTGACAGAACAGGAGTTAGAGGAATTATATGAGCGTGCAGAAAAGACAGAGAATGCAGGAATTGGTGGAATTACTTAATCGGGCAGGAAAGGCATATTATCAGGACGCCGAAGAAATCATGGGCAATTATGAATATGATAAGCTTTATGATGAATTGAAGGGGCTGGAAGAAGAGCTGGGAATTACGCTTTCTGACAGTCCGACTGTCAATGTTGGATATGAGGTGTTAAGCGAGCTTCCCAAAGAACGTCATGAGCGGCCGATGCTTTCTCTTGACAAGACGAAGGATGTGGAAGAGCTGAAGAACTTTGCCGGAGACCAGAAGGTGGTGATGTCCTGGAAAATGGATGGACTGACGATTGTCCTTACGTACCGCGATGGAAAATTATATAAGGCAGTTACCCGTGGAAATGGAGAAATCGGTGAGGTAATCACGAATAATGCAAAGGTTTTTAAAAATATCCCGCTTCAGATTCGTTATAAGGGGGAATTGATTCTTCGTGGGGAGGCTGTGATTGGCTATAAGGACTTTGAGCGGATCAATGCAGAGATTGCTGAGGCAGAAGCAAAATATAAGAATCCCAGAAACTTATGCAGCGGTTCCGTAAGACAGCTCAATAATGAGATTACGGCGAAGCGGAATGTGAAGTTTTATGCATTTACTCTTGTGCAGGCAGAAGATGTGGATTTTCATAATTCCAGAAGCTATCAGATGGAATGGCTCCGCGGCCAGGGTTTTGAAGTGGTAGAATATGTGGAAGCGACAAGGGATACGATAGAAGCGGAAGTTATTAAATTTTCAGAAAAAATTGCTGAGAATGATTTTCCTTCGGATGGACTTGTGTTAGTATATGATGATATAGCATATGGACAGTCACTGGGACGGACATCCAAGTTCCCGAGAGATTCATTTGCATTTAAGTGGGCGGATGAAATCCGGGAAACCAGGCTGCTTGAAATTGAATGGAGTCCGTCAAGAACGGGACTGATTAATCCGGTTGCTATATTTGAACCGGTAGAACTGGAAGGAACGACAGTAAGCCGTGCCAGTGTTCATAATATCAGTATTATGGAGGAACTGGAATTAGGGGTTGGAGATACCATCGAAGTATATAAGGCGAATATGATTATTCCGCAGATTGCACAGAATCTGACCAAAAGCGGGGTGAAGGATATTCCGGAGGTATGCCCGGTATGTGGTGGAAAGACAGAAATCAGGGCGGTGAGTAATGCAAAAGCGCTGTACTGTACGAATCCGCAGTGTCAGGCAAAGCATGTGAAGGCTTTTGCCCTGTTTGCAAGCAGGGATGCATTGAATATAGAAGGATTGTCTGAAGCAACGCTGGAAAAATTTATATCAAGGGGATATATTAAGGAGTTTTCAGATATTTTTCATCTTGACCGGTATGCGGAGGAGATTATGGCGGCAGAAGGGTTTGGAGAAAAATCATACAAGAATCTGATTGCCAGTGTGGAGAAGGCGAGAAAGACAACGCTGCCGAGAGTCGTGTATGCGCTTGGCATTGCAGGAATCGGTCTTGCAAATGCAAAGGTTATCTGCCGGGCATTTGACTATGATATTGAGAAACTGATACATGCGGATGAAGAAGAGCTGGACATGGTCCCGGGTGTGGGAGATGTGCTTGCAAAGGCATTTACCGATTATTTTGCAGAGCCTGCACATGTGGAAATGTTCCGAAAGCTGCTTGCGGAGCTTGAGATACCGGAAGAAAAGGTATCTTCAGGAAGCCAGGTGTTTGCCGGAGTGAATTTTGTCATTACGGGAAGTGTGGAGCATTTTGCCAATCGCGCGGAAGTGAAGGAATTTATCGAAAGCCTGGGAGGAAAAGTGACAGGCTCTGTGACTTCTAAGACCAATTATTTGATTAACAATGATGTGACCTCTACATCATCCAAAAATAAAAAGGCAAACGAGCTTGGGATTCCGATTCTATCAGAAACACAGTTTTTGAAGATGACAGAAGAATATAAGGAAAAGGATACAGTATAAAAAGTAAGACGGAAGGAAGGGCAGAACGAATGTCGGAACAGGATTACAGAGACGATATCGAAAAAGTAGACGCACATGAGGTGGAAGTCGAAGATAACGATAAAAAAGATGACGATGAATATGAAAAGGTATGCTTTGTGTGCCGCAGGCCGGAGAGCGTGGCAGGGAAAATGATACAGCTTCCGCAGAATATCTGCGTATGTAATGACTGTATGCAGAAGAGCTTCGACGCTATGCGGGACGGGCAGATTGATTACAGCCAGCTTATGAATATGCCGGGAATCCAGTTTATTAATATGTCGGACATCCAGCAGCAGGTTCCTAAGAAACAAAAGCTGAAGAAGAAAAAAGAAGGGGAAAAAAGAGTTCCGTTAGTGGATATTAACAATCTCCCGGCGCCCCATAAGATTAAGGCGAGCCTGGATGAGTATGTGGTAGGCCAGGAATATGCGAAGAAGGCCATGTCTGTGGCGGTTTATAATCATTATAAAAGAGTTGCCACGGATACGATGGATGATATTGAGATTGAAAAGTCGAATATGTTGATGATCGGACCGACCGGTTCCGGTAAGACATATCTTGTTAAGACACTGGCAAGGCTTCTGGATGTGCCACTTGCGATTACGGACGCAACATCCCTGACAGAAGCAGGTTACATAGGCGATGATATTGAAAGTGTAGTATCAAAGCTTCTGGCAGCGGCGGGAAATGACGTGGAAAAAGCAGAACAGGGAATTATTTTTATTGATGAAATTGATAAGATTGCAAAAAAGAAAAATACAAGCCAGCGTGATGTGAGCGGGGAATCTGTGCAGCAGGGAATGTTAAAGCTTCTGGAAGGAAGCGATGTAGAGGTTCCGGTCGGGGCAAACAGTAAAAATGCCATGGTTCCGCTAACAACGGTGAATACGAGAAATATTTTGTTTATCTGCGGCGGGGCATTTCCGGATTTGGACACGATTATCAAGGAACGTCTGACAAAGCAGTCTTCGATTGGTTTTGGCGCTGATTTGAAGGATAAATATGATAAGGATAAGACCATTTTGAGTAAGGTTACGACAGAGGATCTTAGAAATTTTGGTATGATACCGGAATTTTTAGGCCGTCTGCCGATTGTATTTACCTTACAGGGACTTGGCGAGGATATGCTTGTCCAGATATTAAAAGAGCCGAAAAATGCGATTTTGAAGCAATATCAGAAGCTTCTGGCGCTTGATGAAGTGAAGCTTGACTTTACGGATGAGGCATTACGGGCAATTGCGAAAAAGGCGATGAAGAAGGATACCGGGGCCAGGGCGCTGCGTGCGATTATCGAGGAATTTATGCTGGATATTATGTATGAGATTCCGAAGGATGACAGTATCGGGCAGGTGACGATTACAGAAGGATATATTAATAATACCGGCGGGCCGATTATTACGCTGAGAGGGCAGGAGGTTCCGCGGATTGGAAATCACGCATAGCAGAAGAGAACACCTCATATACTGAAAAAAAGTATGTGAGGTGTTATTTTTATGCCGGAAGAAGGATGCAGAGAGAAAATATTGTCCCAGAGTTACCGGGATTTTATTATCCCGGATTACAGAAGTGATACAGATGTTATATTTCCTCAGAGCCAGGCATGTGTGCAGGAGCTTGGATTTGGTTACCGTGCTGTGTATGTGAATGAAACATTTGCCCCGGAGGTGACGATTGAGCAGTATGGGTATAATAATATTCCCGGCTGTTATGCGCTTACAGACACGGATGCAATAAATAAAGCGGGGATTAGTGCGGTGCAGAATTACCCGACGCTTCAACTGTCGGGAAGCGGGGTGATGATTGGATTTGTAGATACCGGGATTGATTATCAGAACCGGATATTCCGTGATATAAATGGAGGGAGCCGTATTGCAGGCATCTGGGACCAAACCATTCAGGATGGTCCGTCACCGGAGGGATTTGCGTATGGAAGTGAATATACGAGGGAGACGATTAACCGGGCGCTCCGCTCGGAGAATCCGTTGGGGATTGTGCCGAGTATTGACAGGAATGGACATGGGACATTTCTGGCAAGTATTGCCGCGGGGAGCCAGGATTTGGAAAATCAGTTTCAGGGCGCAGCGCCGAAGGCTGTGATCGGGATGGTAAAGCTAAAGGAAGCGAAAGATTATCTGAAAGAATTTTATGCCATTAAAGGGGATGCAGTTTGTTTTCAGGAAAATGATATTATGCAGGGAATTTATTATCTGCATCAGCTTGCGGGGAAACAGAATCTGCCTCTTGTGATTTGTCTGGCGCTTGGAAGTAATTTTGGCGGGCACAATGGGACAACAATGCTGTCTAGGATTCTGGACCGTTATGCCAATACGCTGAATCGCTGTGTGGTTGCCAGTGTGGGAAATGAGGCGGCGCAGAGACATCATTATTATGGAGTGTTGTCTTCTGATACGGATACAGAAGAAGCAGAGATTCGGGTAGAATCAGGAAATGAAGGCTTTGTTATGGAGCTTTGGACAAAGCTTCCCAATATTTTGACAACCTATCTCGTTTCGCCTTCAGGGGAAAGAAGTCCTGTCATTTCCATCCGGCAGGGAAGTCGTTTTGATTATACCTTTGCATTTGACAGGACCCGGGTAGAAATTGAGTATCGGTTTCTTCTGGAAAATAATGATTCACAGCTTATTTTTTACCGTTTTACGGATCCGGCGGAGGGAATCTGGCGTGTCGGTGTGGAACCGCTTCTTATTTCGGGCGGGGAGTTTCACATCTGGTCATCCATGAAGGAATTTATAGACGGGGATGTGTATTTTCTGGAAGCGAATCCGGATACTACATTGACAGATACGGGAACTACCAGGGATGTGATAACTGTCTCCTATTATAATGCAGTTGAGAATAGTGTTGATATTAATGCCGGCAGAGGTTATACTAGAAGTAGATTAATCAAACCGGAGCTTGCGGCGCCGGGAGTTCAGGTGACAGGCGCCGGAACGGACGGGCGGTTTGTGAAGCGTAGCGGTTCCAGTATTGCGGCGGGGATTACGGCAGGTGCGGCGGCTCTTATTATGGAGTGGCTCATACAACAGCCGAGCGTCACAGGGGTAACGACTAGTCAGGTGAAGAATATTTTGATTCTTGGAGCGGAGCAGGGGATTCTCCCGGAGTACCCCAATCGGCAATGGGGATATGGACGAATGGATCTGTATCAGTCCCTGGACCGGCTGCGAAGTTTGTAAAACACAGAGAGGAGTGCAGAAGATGGCTGATTTTTTTGAAGATTTAGGAAAGAAAATATCCGATATAGCAGGAGATATTGGAAAAAAAGCAGAAGAAACAATTGAGATTGAGAAGCTCAGGAGCCGGATGCGGTCTCTTAAGCGGGCAAATGAAAGAGACCTTATGGAAATCGGGCGTATGGTATATGACAAATTCAAGGATGGAGAAGTGGCGGACTTTGATTATACCAAGCAGTGTGAAGAAATCGAAAAAAGAGATGAAGAAACAGAAAAATGTAAAGAAGAAATACGCAGAATTCAGGGAGTGTAAAGGATGTTTGTGATAATCGGGGGACTGTTTCTTGTACTGGCAGTTCTGGATATGGGAATCAAACAGTATATAGAAGATACCTTTCAGCAGAACGAGGAACGTGAAACGGTTGTCCCTAAAATTGTACTTAGAAAAGTCCATAACAAAGGACTTTTCCTGAATTCCCTGGAACAGTATCCGGCATTTATAAAAGCGGAATCTGCGGTGGCCGGGATTTGCGTGCTACTGTACGATGTATGGGTTTTTCTTCATAAGGGGAATCTGTGTAAAAAAATCGGAATGGCATTTGTAAGCGCCGGGGCGCTCAGCAATATCTATGACAGGCTCATCCGGGGAAAGGTTATTGATTATATCGGCGTCAAGTGTAAAAATAAATTCCTTTCAAGAGTGACTGCAAATCTTGCGGATTTGTATGTTGTTCTTGGTGCCTTTCTTGTGGCGATAGCAAAATGCTTTCGGAAATAAGATAAATTGAATGGAGGACGAGATGATGAAAAAAATAATAGCATTATCTTTAGTTGTTTTATTAAGTTTTGCAGGAATAATGGATGTATCTGCATATGGGGATAATATTGTAGATGAAGAACCCATACCTTTAGATGAAAATGCAAATCTTGATGGTCCTTTTTTTGATGTATGGCCGAATGATTGGTATTATGATGCTGCGGGGTTTATGAGAGAAACCGGTTTTATGGGAGTTTTATCCGGAGAGGATTTTAACTTTTTTTTGCCAGGAGAAAAATTGCAAAGACAGGATGTAGCAGTTATTTTTGGAAGAATTTATAAAGAGCTGGTGAATAACGAGGTTGATTTAAGTATGAAGCATAAGCCATATGACTATTATGTGAATTATGTAAAATGGGTAAATAAATATCATATAATGAATGGATATGCGGATGGGAATTTCGGCGTAGGAGATGATATTACGAGGGAAGATTTCGCAACGTCATTATATAATTTTGTTATGGCGGTTGCTCCATTTTCTTTTATTCCCGAAAAGGATCCCGGCGTACTCGGTTCTTTTGCTGATAAAGGAGATGTAAGGGATTATTCTTATGACGCAATGTATTGGATGGTTGGAAACGGAATTATACAAGGTTATGAAAATGATGGCGTGAAAACGATACAGCCACAAGGCACAGTAACTAGAGGAATGGCGGCTGTTATGCTTCAGCGATTTTTTGAATCATATGAAGATGAATTTAAGGAGTACGGAAATAAAGACATGTTATTGTAAAAGAAATGGAAGGTTTTGCTGTTAGCAACCGCTGATAGAAATAAAAGCCCTGGGACACCCCGGGGCTTTGTTTCTGTCTGCTGAAGCTGCTCCTTTAATTCAGATACGGACATAACCAGTAGAGGGGCCAGCCCCGACTTTGGCAATATAACCGCTTTTTACTAAAGCTGTTAAAGTGCGCTCTACCGTGACCTTGCTTATGTCTGGGCAAAGTTCCATAATTTCTTTCTTTGTGATCTTGCCGATTTTCTGTTCAAAGACAGCCTGAATCCGTTCCGGCTTGGAAAGGCGGCGGTATTTCAGGTGCTCTACCCGGTTCTCAAACTCATTGTACGCCTTGAGTATAATACCCAGATAGTATTTCACGAACGGCGCGTAACTGTTCGCACCGTCATGCCAGCCATCAGAGCTTGCCTGTAATGCCTCGTAATAGGTTTCCTTTGTTTTTTCAATCAGCATTTCCATACTGACATATTTTCCTACGATATAACCTGCCTTATAAAACAGCAGCAGCGTAAGCAGTCTGCTCATGCGCCCGTTTCCATCGTTGAACGGATGAATGCATAAAAAATCGAGGATGAACATTGGGATCAGGATTAGTTTATCAATCTTGTCAGCGTTCCATGCGTCCATAAATTTTGTGCAAAGTTCTTCCATTGCTTCTGGTGTCTGGAAAGCGGGAACAGGGATGAACCTCGTTTTTTTGTTTCCCTCTACGTCTGTTTCCGCAATGATATTATCAGAATTTTTATAGCTGCCGCCCGCCGCACCCTGTGAATAGGAATATAAATCCCTGTGAAATTGCAAAATTACATTTGAGCGCACAGTAATATATTCGTAGCTTTCATGGATTGTGGCAAGTACCTCCCGGTATCCGGCAATTTCCTGCTCGGAACGGTTACGTGGCTCCGCTTTTTGGCGAACCAGCTCATCCAGCCTTTTATCACTGGTGAAGATTCCTTCAATCCGGTTAGAAGCGCCGGTACTCTGGATCAGCGCAACTTCAAGGAGGGGTTTTAACTCATCTACATTTGTTTCCAGGAACAATTCCTGCCTGCCTTTATGCTCATGGATGCTTCCCGTCATTTGAACAATTTCTGGTGTCAAAAGGCTTTCCGGTGCTTTTATATAGTCAAACGCTCTCATAGCTATCTCCTTCATTTTGAGTTTATCTCCATCATTCTAACATAAAATGATGGAGATTTCAATATCAATAGAACATTACTATTGTTTACAATTCAAACATTACAATTCAAAAACAGCAAAACGGTATAGCCGTTATGCTATACCGTTTCTTGCTTCAATACTATTTTATCGGTATGTTATTTTCCTTCTACTTCCTGCATTTTCATTGCCCGAACCTTAAGAGGCAGACCGAACAGATTGATGAATCCTTCTGCATCATGGTGGTCATACAAGTCGCCGGTCGTAAAGCTTGCAAGAGATTCGTTGTAAAGTGAATACGGAGAAGTTGTTCCGGCTTTGATAATATTACCTTTGTAAAGCTTGAATTTTACTTCACCTGTTACATATTCCTGTGTCTTTTCAATAAATGCCTGAACTGCTTCACGAAGAGGGGTGAACCATTTTCCTTCATATACAATCTGGGAAAGCTTGTTGCCCATTTCTTCCTTTACTTCATAAGTTGCACGGTCTAATACAAGCTCTTCGAGCTGCTGGTGTGCTTCGTAAAGAATTGTTCCGCCCGGAGTCTCATATACGCCACGGGACTTCATACCTACGACACGGTTTTCTACGATATCACAGATACCGATTCCATGTTTGCCGCCCAGTTCATTGAGCTTGCGGATAATATCGGATACTTTCATTTCTTCTCCGTTGATGCTCTTTGGTACACCTTTTTCAAAAGTCATTGTTACATATTCTCCTTCATCAGGAGCTTTCTCAGGTGTCACGCCAAGAACAAGAAGGTGTTCATAGTTTGGTTCATTTGCCGGGTCTTCCAGTTCCAGGCCCTCATGGCTGATGTGCCATAAGTTACGGTCACGGCTGTAGCTGTGGCTTGCATCGAACGGAAGATCGATGCCGTGAGCCTTACAGTATGCAATCTCTTCTTCACGTGACTGCATCGTCCAGACATCAGTCATTCTCCATGGAGCAATAATTTTAAGATCCGGAGCAAGTGCTTTGATACCAAGCTCAAAACGAATCTGGTCATTTCCTTTTCCGGTAGCGCCGTGGCAGATTGCGGAAGCGCCTTCTTTTCTTGCAATTTCAACAAGACGTTTTGCAATTACCGGACGTGCCATAGAAGTTCCGAGCAGGTATTTGTTCTCATATACAGCATGTGCTTGTACACATGGTACGATGTATTCGTCGCAGAACTCATCTACGATGTCTTCAATATATAATTTGGAAGCACCGGATAATTTAGCTCTTTCTTCCAGTCCATCCAATTCTTCTCCCTGTCCGCAGTCGATGCAGCAGCAGATAACTTCGTAATCAAAATTTTCCTTTAACCACGGGATAATAGCCGTAGTGTCCAGTCCGCCTGAATATGCAAGTACAACTTTTTCTTTCATTTGATCATCCTCCTGAAATTATGTATTTTTTCATTTATTATGTTACTTTCTTAATCGCAAGGACTACTATACACCATGTTACATAAATATGCAAGAATAAAATGCAAAAAATTTTATATTATGCATATTATACAGAAATTATGCATAAAAATATCGATTTTATGAATAATCTTTTTGCTAATGCGAACGATTTGTCTTTTTTCTTCTTAATTTTACTTGACATATATAGATTATCTATATATAATACGGACAAGAGATATATAGATAATCTATATATAATTGAAAAGGAGGAGAAAAAATATGGCAGTTGATAAAAGTCTGTCTTCTGGAAGCACCATGATGCTTCTTCTTAAGCTTTTGGAGAACAAGGATATGTATGGGTATGAGATGATAGAGACGCTAAAGGAGCGGTCGGAGAATGTATTTGAATTGAAGGCCGGAACTTTGTATCCGCTTCTTCATGGCATGGAAGAAAAGGGGTATGTGGAGGCTTATGAGCAGGAGGTGTCGGGAAAGACACGTAAGTATTATGCGCTTACGAAAGCAGGTCGGAAGCAGCTAAAAGTGAAGGAAGAAGAATGGAAGGAGTATACGAAGGCTGTGTCAAATGTGCTTGGGGGTGTATGTTATGGATAGAAACACTTACCTTTCCATATTACAGGAGCAGATTCGCACAAAGCGCGCAAGACCGATGGTTGTAAAAGAGATGGAGGATCATATAGAGGACCAGAAATGTGCATTTATGGCAGAAGGAAGGACAGAGGCAGAAGCAGAGGAAGAGGCAGTCCGGGAAATGGGAGACCCGGTAGAGGCAGGCGTTGCCCTTGACAGAATTCATCGACCGAAAATGAACTGGGGTGTGCTGGCCGGGATTCTGCTAATTAGCCTTGCCGGGTTCCTGCTGCAGGCGATGATTGCAAGAACTGCAAGGCCATTGTCAGATGGAACCGGAATATGGCTGCTGTCTGTGATTGGAGATGGAATGAGGAAGCAGGCAGTGACGATTGTAATTGGTATTTTCATCATGATTCTGATATGCTGGCTGGATTATTCGGTGATTGGGAAGTATTCAGTTGTGTTGTGGATTCTGGCGAATGTGATTCTTGTGGGTAGTATTGTGGCAGGTCCGATAGTCAACGGGAGACCCGCTCATCTTATACAGGCATCTTACCTGATTCTTCCATGCTATGCCGGGATACTGTATCATTTTCGCGGACAGGGAAAGAACGGACTTCTGAAAAGCGGAGCCTGCCTGTGTATTCCGCTTGCTATCCTTGCATATAATTTTGCATTGGTTATGATAATTTTAATTGGATTTACCGCCTTTGTTCTGCTTCATGTGGCAATTTATAAAGGATGGTTCGGCAGAGAGCGTAAGAAGCTGTATCTTTACCTGTGGGGTGCGGTTTTCGGCCTGGGACTTCTGTGTGTGTTTGGAAGGATTTTATTATTCGATGGCAGATTCCTGGCAGATTATCAACTGATGCGCATAGATGCATGGATTCATCCGGGAAAGTACCAAGAGTATAATTATATGGCTAAGGTGGTTGCAGAAGCGGCGCAGGAAGTGAAAACCGGCGCGTCCGGGGTTGCCGGGAATATGATAGATACGATTAAAAATGATTACTGCTGGCTGTTCCTGTGTAAGTATCTCGGAACGTGGCCGGGGATTCTTCTCACTCTGCTCGTAATTGTTTTCTGGGGATTTTTGCTCAGGACGGTAAGGAAGCAGAAAAATCAGCTGGGATATATGGTCAGCCTGGCATGTGTATTATTTTTAGGTATCGAGACCATCTTGTATATGGCAATGAATTTTAGCATGGTACCATTCGGAGGTCTCTATATGC
Source organism: uncultured Lachnospiraceae bacterium (assembly GCA_937950565.1). Lineage (GTDB taxonomy): Bacteria > Bacillota > Clostridia > Lachnospirales > Lachnospiraceae > UBA7109. The sequence goes on along the minus strand of CALFCS010000117.1, from coordinate 7,689 downwards.
CATTTTTGTCAAATGGGAATTCGTATCTGCTGATTACGTATTTATATATGGGGATATTATTATCCGTATGCAGAAATAAAGATGTGGTGAGAAACTAGCGGATAGCAACAGATTTGAATACGGAGTTGAAATCTAATAGAAAAGATGCTTGACAAAACTTTGTAATAGGATAAGATTAATAATTATGGAATAGATTACGGTACTTTCATGATGAGAGTATCGTAATTATTATGTCAGGGGTAATATTCATGGATTTTAGAAAAGCATTAAGAGAAAAGAAGAAGATTGTAATTAAGGTAGGTACTTCAACGATTACTTATCCGCAGACAGGTGCGGCGAATCTGGGGAAACTGGAGAAATTTGTAAGGATTCTGGTGAACCTGCGCAACCAGGGAAAGGAAGTTATTGTGGTATCTTCCGGCTCAATCGGGGTGGGAAGGAAGGCGCTCGGACTCAAAGAACGTCCTCAAAGCAAGGCTCTCCGGCAGGCCTGCGCGGCAGTCGGACAGGGAAGACTGATGATGATGTACGAGAAGCTGTTTGCGGAATATAATCAGAGGACGGCGCAGGTTCTTCTTACGAAGGAGACTTTGTTAAGCAGGGAATGTGCGGAGAGTGCAAAGGAGACATTTGACGAACTGCTGGCCATGAATGTTGTTCCGGTTGTAAATGAGAATGATGCGGTGTCCGTAGATGAGAGATTCTATGGAATGTTTGGCGATAATGATACGATGTCTGCCCAGGTGGCGGCGCTTCTGGGCGCGGATCTTCTGATTCTGATGTCGGATATTGAAGGGCTGTACACGGATGACCCGAAGCAGAATCCGAATGCGAGATTTGTACATACCGTAGGTCATATTGATGAGGAATTGGAAAATATGGGGAAAGGCGCCGGAACGGAGTTCGGAACGGGCGGAATGGCAACGAAGATCATGGCTGCTAAGATTGCCACGGAGGCAGGTGTTGACATGGTGATTGCAAACGGCGATAATATTTATACAATTAATGATGTTCTGGCAGGGAAAAAAGTTGGGACTCTATTCCTGTCGAAGGACAGCGGGTACATAGGCGGTCATGAGCTTGCACCTGAAACGGAGAAATATCGGAGAACTGCAAAAAACAGAAGGAAAGAAGAACGGAAAAGACGGTCATAGTCAGGGAGGATGGATATGGATTATATAGTAGAAATTGGAAAACAGGCAAAAGCAGCCTGTGCAGAGGTCATGCTGCTTACACAGACACAGAAAAATGCAGGATTAAGAAGCGTGGCAGAAGAACTTCGCAGTCAGGCAGACTATCTGATGGAAGAAAATGCAAAGGACGTAGCACGTGCCAGAGAATGTGGCATGAAGGAATCCCTTGTGGACCGTCTTAAGCTTACGAAGGCACGGATTGACGGGATGGCTGAGGGGCTGGAGCAGATTGTCTTGCTGGAGGACCCGGTTGGCGAGACGATGGAGACGAAGCTCAGGCCAAATGGTCTTAGGATTGGGAAAAGAAGAGTTCCAATCGGCGTTATTGGTATCATATACGAATCCCGCCCGAATGTGACGGCGGATGCATTTGGACTCTGCTTCAAGACCGGAAATGTTGTAATCCTGCGTGGCGGCTCCGATGCGATTTGTTCGAATCAGGCAGTTGTGAAAGTCATTAAAGAAGGTCTTAGGAAGGAGGGACTTCCGGAGACGGCAATCCAGCTTGTAGAAGATACAAGCCGTGAGATTGTAAATCAGATGATGAAGCTGAATGAATATATTGATGTACTCATCCCAAGAGGCGGAGCAGGGTTAATTGCCAGTGTGGTACAGAACAGTACCGTTCCGGTCATTGAGACAGGGACCGGAAATTGTCATATATTTGTAGATGAGACAGCGGACCTTAAGATGGCGGTAGATATTATTGATAATGCAAAGACACAGCGTATGGGTGTGTGTAATGCATGTGAGTCACTGGTCATTCATGAGAAGATTGCAGAACAGGCGGTTCCGGCAATTTATGAACAGCTGAGTGCGAAACAAGTGGAAGTAAGAGGGGACGAACGGGCATATGCCATTCAGGAAGGGATTGTTCCTGCCACGGAAGCGGACTGGGGAACAGAATATCTGGATGCGGTTATTTCTATGAAGGTGGTATCTTCCATAGAAGAGGCGATTGCGCATATTAATAAATATAATACCGGGCATTCGGAGTCTATTATAACGAAGGATTATGACAATGCGTTGAAATTTCAGGATGAGATTGATGCAGCCGCAGTGTACGTGAATGCGTCTACTCGTTTTACGGATGGATTTGAATTTGGATTTGGTGCGGAAATCGGTATCAGTACACAGAAGCTTCATGCGAGAGGTCCGATGGGACTCGAGGCGTTGACGACGACAAAATATGTAATTTTTGGAAATGGGCAAATAAGACCGTAGAAAAAGTCTTGCATATTATGCATTAAAGATGTATACTTATGCAAGTGCTTCTGATTTACAGCAAGGAGGGTGTGAGAATTGATTAAAGTAGGAATAATCGGGGCTACAGGCTATGCGGGCGGCGAGCTGGTAAGACTGCTCATGGGACATAAAGATGCAGAGATTGTGTGGTATGGCTCCAGAAGTTATATAGATAAGAAATATGCAGATGTATACCGGAATATGTTTCAGATTGTAGATGCAAAGTGTCTGGATGATAATATGGAAGAACTGGCAGAACAGGCGGATGTGATCTTTACAGCGACACCGCAGGGCTTCTGCGCATCGGTAATCAGTGAAGAAATTTTATCAAAAACAAAGATTATAGATTTGAGTGCAGATTTTAGAATAAAGGATGTAAAAGTCTACGAGAAATGGTATGGAATCGAGCATAAGAGTCCGCAGTTTATAGAAGAGGCAGTCTATGGCTTATGTGAGATTAACAGAGAGCAGGTAAAAGGAGCAAGACTGGTTGCAAATCCGGGGTGTTATACCACCTGTTCGATTCTGACAGCATATCCCCTTGCAAAAGAAGGGATTATTGATATGAGTACATTGATCGTGGATGCAAAATCCGGTACTTCCGGGGCAGGAAGAGGGGCGAAGGTGCCGAATCTGTTCTGCGAGGTAAATGAGAATATGAAAGCTTATGGGGTAGCTTCCCACAGACATACGCCGGAGATTGAGGAACAGCTTGGATATGCATCGGGAGAAGAGGTTGTGATTAATTTTACGCCTCATCTTGTGCCGATGAATCGGGGAATTCTTGCGACAGAGTATGCCGCGCTTAAGAAACCGGTGACATCTAAGGAAGTAAAAGAAATTTATGACAAATATTATAAAGACGAAAAATTCATCCGTGTTCTGGACGAGGGGGTATGTCCGGAGACAAAATGGGTGGAAGGAAGTAATTACGTGGATATCGGATTTCAGATTGACCCGAGAACGAATCGGATTATTATGATGGGGGCTATTGATAATCTTGTAAAGGGCGCTGCAGGTCAGGCAGTACAGAATATGAACCTTGTGTTCGGGCTGCCGGAAAGTGAAGGACTTGAGCTTGTACCAATGTTCCCATAGAAAAATCGGGTAAAAGATATGCCGAAAGAGAGGATACCTATGATAAGAGTAATGACAATTGAAGACTATGATGAGGTGTATGCCCTTTGGAAGAAAATCAAGGGGTTTGGAATCCGCAGCGTGGATGATTCACGGGAAGGAATCGACAGATTTTTAAGAAGGAATCCGACAACAAGCGTGGTTGCAATCGAAGATGGCAGGGTCGTAGGGGCGATTCTCTGCGGACACGATGGAAGAAGAGGCTGCTTTTATCATGTGTGTGTAGATGAAAACTACCGGATGCGGGGCATTGGGAAATCTATGGTTGTATATGCGATGGAGGCATTAAAGAAAGAGAAGATTAATAAGGTATCTCTGATTGCATTTACGAAAAATGATATTGGAAATGCATTCTGGAAAGAAATCGGCTGGACCAAAAGAGAAGATTTGAATTATTATGATTTTACATTAAATGAAGAAAATATTACAGCATTTATTCAATAGAGAGGAAGAGAAGAGGATGAAACAGATAAAAGGCGGGGTCACTGCGGCAAAAGGATATGAAGCGGCAAGCACTGCGGCAGGGATTAAATATAAAGACCGGACAGATATGGCATTGATATACAGCCAGGCTCCATGTGTGTCAGCAGGGACTTTTACGACAAATGTAGTAAAGGCTGCGCCTGTGAAATGGGATAAGAAGCTTGTAGAAAGCGGCGCAGCAGTACAGGCCGTTGTAGTCAATTCGGGAATCGCCAATGCATGTACCGGCGAAGAAGGCATGGGGTACTGCAAGGATACGGCAGCGGCGGCGGCAGCGGCGCTTTGTATTCCTGCGGACAGTGTTGCAATCGGTTCTACCGGAGTGATTGGCATGCAGCTTCCCATGGACAAGGTGACAGCCGGAATCCAGGCGCTTGCGGGGAAAAAGAATGCTTCCATCTCAAACGGAACAGAAGCGGCGAAGGCGATTATGACAACCGATACCTGTGAGAAAGAATTTGCAGTAGAGTTTGAGATAGATGGAAAGACAATAACCATCGGAGGAATGGCAAAGGGTTCCGGTATGATTCATCCAAATATGTGCACCATGCTTGCCTTCCTGACAACCGATGCTGCGATTACAAAAGAAGCGCTTCAGAAAGCCTTAAGTGAGGATGTGGAAGATACGTATAATATGATTTCTGTGGATGGGGATACATCCACCAATGATACCGTGCTTCTTCTTGCAAACGGACTGGCGGAAAATCCAGAGATTACATATGGGAGTGAAGCTTATCAGAAATTTGTGAAAGCCCTTCATGAAGTAAATGAACATCTGGCAAAGAAGATGGCGGGAGACGGGGAAGGCGCTACAGCGCTTTTTGAAGTAAAGATGATCGGGTGCGAGAGTGTGAAGCAGGCAAAGACACTTGCAAAATCAGTCGTATGCTCGAATCTTACGAAAGCAGCAATCGCAGGCCACGATGCAAACTGGGGCAGAATCCTCTGTGCAATGGGATATTCCGGCGCACAGTTTGACCCGGAGAAGGTAGATTTGTTCTTTGAAAGCAGGGCAGGAAAAATTCAGATTATTGAAAATGGAACCGCGTCCGATTACAGCGAGGAAGAGGCGACAAAGATTCTTTCCGAGCCTGAGGTGACAGCCATCGCTGATGTAAAGATGGGTGATGCAAAGGCAACCGCATGGGGGTGTGACCTTACCCATGGTTATATTGATATTAACGCAGATTATAGAAGCTAAGAGGATAAGGGAAGGAAGTAAGAAGAAATGAATAAGGATATGCAGAAATATCTTGATAAGGCAGAGGTGCTTATAGAAGCGCTCCCGTATATTCAAAGATTTAACCGGAGGATTATTGTTGTAAAATACGGTGGGAGCGCCATGGTAGATGAGGAACTGAAACGTCAGGTGATTCAGGATGTGACCCTTCTGAAGCTGGTTGGATTCAGCGTAACGTCATCAAGGACGCAGTCCTTCTGAAATTAGTCGGTTTCAAACCGATCATTGTTCACGGCGGCGGCAAGGAAATCAGCAGATGGGTAGGAAAGGTCGGTATGGAGCCTAAGTTTGTCAACGGGCTGCGTGTAACAGATGAAGATACAATGGAACTTGCGGAGATGGTGCTTGGAAAGGTCAATAAGAGCCTGGTTCAGCTGGTGGAAAGTCTGGGTGTGCGTGCAATCGGTGTCAGTGGAAAGGACGGAAAGCTTCTGTCTGTAAATAAAAAATATGCAGACGGAGAGGATATTGGTTATGTCGGCGAAGTAAAAAAGGTTGATGCTTCCATTCTGTATGATCTTCTGGAGAAGGATTTTCTTCCGATTGTATGTCCGGTGGGGCTGGACGATGATTACAATACTTATAATATCAATGCAGATGATGCCGCATGTGCGATTGCGAGGGCTATGCGCGCGGAGAAGCTTGCGTTCCTTACAGATATTGAGGGAGTTTATAAAGATCCAAAGGATCCTTCTACACTGATTTCCGAGCTTTCTGTTTCGGAAGCACATGAGCTGATGGAGGAAGGCTTTATCGGCGGAGGTATGCTGCCGAAGCTTCACAATTGTATTGATGCGATTGAACACGGGGTATCAAGAGTGCATATTCTGGATGGAAGAATCGCCCACTGTCTGCTGCTTGAGATTTTTACAAATAAAGGAATCGGCACGGCAATTATCAATGATGGAGAACAGCGGTATTATTATGGAGAATAAGAAAATGAATACATATATGAAAGAGACAGAGGCCGGGCTTGTACATACGTATAATCGTTTCCCGGTCGTGCTTGAAAAAGGCGAAGGAGTATATTTGTACGATACAGATGGCAACCAGTATCTGGATTTTGCCGCAGGGATTGCGGTATGCGGACTTGGATACGGGAACCAGGAGTTAAACAGCGCATTAAAACAGCAGGTGGATCAGCTGATACATACTTCCAATCTTTATTATAATACCACCTGTGGAAAGGCAGCGAAAGCCTTGAAAAAGGTTACCGGAATGGATCGGGTATTTTTTACAAACAGTGGAACGGAGGCAATCGAAGGGGCGCTCAAAGCAGCGAGAAAATATGCCTGGAAGAAAGGGAGCGGGCGTTATGAGTTTATCGCCATGGAGCATTCCTTTCACGGACGCAGCATCGGCGCGGTATCTGTGACAGGAAATGAACATTACCGTACCCCATTTGAACCGATGCTTCCGGGTGTGTCATTTGCAGAATTTAATAATCTGGACAGTGTGAAGGCGCTTGTTACAGATAAGACATGTGCAATTATTTTGGAGCCGCTTCAGGGTGAAGGCGGCATTAATATGGCTGAAAAAGAATTTATGGAAGGAATCCGGAAGCTTTGTGATGAAGAAGGGATTTTGATGATCTGTGATGAGATTCAGTGCGGTATGGGACGTACCGGTTCTATGTTTGCATGGCAGGCCTATGGCACAAAGCCGGATATTATGACGATGGCAAAGGCCATCGGAAGCGGCGTCCCGGTAGGGGCATTTGCGATGACAGAGCACATTGCGGAATTTTCTCTTGAGCCCGGCGACCATGGAACAACTTATGGGGGAAATCCGCTGGCATGTGCGGCAGTTGCGAAGACACTGGAGATTTTTGAAAGAGAAGATCTTGTATCCCATGTAAAAGAAATGGGGATTTATCTGAGAGAAAAGCTGGAAGAACTGAAGCGCTCCGGTATGATAGAAGAAATTCGCGGGACCGGGCTGATACAGGGAATCCGGCCGCGCAAACCCGTGGGTGAGATTTCAAGTGCAGCTTTGAAAGAGGGACTGCTTGTAATTAGTGCGAGGGATAATATTCTAAGACTTGTTCCGCCTCTTGTGATAGAAAAGAAGCATATTGATGAAATGATAGAAAAATTAAAGAAAGTACTTTAAATAAAAAGCCAGTCACTGGATATACTATATCAGAAGAAATTTCGGGAGGTAGATTCAGATGATTGGTTTTTTAATTGCGCTTTTGTCAGGGGCGCTTATGAGTGTACAGGGGGTTTTTAATACACAGGTGACCAAAACGACGGGAATGTGGGTCAGCAATGCATGGGTGCAGCTTACCGCATTTGCCGTATGTTTTGTGGCATGGTTGGTTGCAGGCAGGGACAATGTGATGACGCTTACGAAGGTAGAGCCCAAATATGTATTGCTTGGGGGGGTTAT
>CALFCS010000116.1 GCA_937950565.1 uncultured Lachnospiraceae bacterium | reverse complement strand
AGCTGCCAGTCCTGTTTGATGAATGGTTTGATAATGGGCAATTTATCGGTAAGGATAAGGTTTTAAAGAAAAATAGGACTGTAAAACTTTACAGTACCAGCTTTAATAGTAGGAAATACTAATGAAAAAGAGGATATGCATTTTGAAAAAAATGTAATAAATATGAATAAAGTGTTTTCGGAGGGCTCTTTTTATGGGAAACGATTTAATAAAATTAATAAGATTGTCGATGTTACAAAGAGTAATATAATGAATAAAATAAAGACTACATTTTCAGATGCAAAAGAAACCGATATTAGTTATTTGTACTTGACGAGCCATGGAGGACCAAATGGATTATTAGCGATAGGAACAGATAGCTATATATATGCCTCTGAACTGAGAAAATTTATAGATGAAAATGTAAAAGGAAAAGTAGTGATTTTTGTGCAAAGTTGTCATTCTGGAAGTTTTATTCAGAAATCAGCAGATTTTGATGATTCGTATGAACAATGGGCATTAGAATTTGTTTCTTATTTTAAGGATTATAATGCTAGAAGTGGTGAATTTGCAACTCCCAAATATAGTGTTATTTGTTCGGCTGCCAAGGACGAATTTTCGTATGGTGTCTGGAATGGAAGTGTTGCAACAAAAAAATGGGCGCTCGGTATGGGGTGGAATGTTGATGAAGAAAAAATAGTGGAAATGGAGGCAGATGCAGATCGGAATAATAAAGTTACGCTAAATGAATTGTATTCGTATTCATACTTAGGAGTTACGGACAGTCATATTGTTGCATATCCGAGTGATTCCAAGTTTGTTATTTATGGAAAATATTAAAGATTATATTTTATGAGAATGAAGTTGAGATGATTTTCTGAATATTGAAAGGGGATTGCTATGAGTAAGAAAATTAAAGCACTAGTGTTCTTGTGTATTTTCGGTATTTTACCTTTATTGCCAGTTAAAGCGTCTGACGATAAGATTAGTGTTAATGCAATACAGGAGTATTGTCACGGTGTTACAATCAGTCCTGCAGGAAATGAACGATATGATATTGATAAAGAAATTACTTATACAATTAAGGGTGTTGGAAATACCAAGCCGTCTTATTTTGTAATTAATGGTAAGAAGGTGGAGGGAACTTTAGTTGATGAATATACAATGACCTGTACTTTTACAGATGAAATGAAGAAGTATGATTCTATCATATACGGAATAGGAGAAGAGATTTCAGATTCAACTTATACGGTAGATGTTACAATATTGCCTGAAAATGGTATTAATGTTAGTAAGACAGGAGTGCATACGTATTCTTCTGAAGAGGAGACAACTTATACAATTAAATCAATCGCTGAGGATATTCGACCAGGGTACTTTGTAATTAATGGAGAGCGTGTGGAAGGAAAAATTGTAGATAAACAGACGTTGAGCTATACCTTCCCGAAAGGAACAACGGGAGTATATAAATTATATGGGGCTGCAGAAGATTTTCGGGATGTTAATAAGGAAGACTGGTTTTATACTAATGTGACATATGTAGATGGAAAAAATCTTATGACTGGTTTAAAGCCTGGGACATTTGCTCCGGCTCAGCCACTTGCCCGTGCCCAATTTATGGTTATTCTGCATCGTATTGAGGAGAAACCGGAAGCAATGATAATTCCAGCTATGCAATGGGCTGATGTTACGGATGAATGGTATATTAATGCTATATACTGGGGATTTGAGCATAAGATTATGGAGGGTTATTCCGACTCGGATTATTGGGGAACTGCTGATAATATGACTCGTGAACAGATTGCAGCGGTCATGTACCGTTACGCAAAGAACTTCAAGAAGTATGAAGTAAGTGAAGACGGCGATTGCAGCAGGTTCCCGGATGCGGAGACGATACAGCCATTTGCACAGGAAGCTATGAAGTGGGCAGTATCCGAAGAAATCATCACAGGTAAGACGATTGATGGTGAACTTCTTCTTGACCCGCAGGGAAGCGCAAACCGTGCAGAATGTGCAACGATTATCCAGAGATTTCTGGAAAAGTATGAGAAATAAAATATGGAATAAAATAGTTCAGGCACAGACGATTTACCGTCTGTGCCTGTTTCGTACTTGTCTATCGTTTAATCAGCTGATTTTACTTGTTTATATTTCTTTCGTCTGAGCCTTTACCTGTGCCAGAGCCTTTGCTACCGGCGGCAGGGAGATGAGGATGAGAGTGATAATTCCCTCGGCTCCAAGGTAGCTTCCCTGATAAAGAGTGGAATATACCCACGGGTTCATGCCCTCCGGTGCATAGGATGCAAAGAAGATGACGCCGGACAATAAAGAACAGATAAATCGTCCGAGAACTCCTACGATATACCCCAGCTGTAAGCCGTATTTTTTATCGCAGAAGAATCCGGACAGACCGAGCGCTCCGAAAGCCAGAGGATAATCCAGAAGAACCTGTGGCAGTGAGAGCATATATGGATCAATGATAAACTGCAGAATGCCATATGCAGCGCCTGCAAGAATACCATATTTTGCTCCAAACCAATATCCGATTAAGCAGATAAATAACATGGATAATAAAGTGACGGATCCGCCCATGGGCATCTCCCATACTTTGATATAGGAAGTGACCATTGCGAGGGCAATTCCCATAGCAGAAAATATAAGTTTCTTTGTGTTTGACATTATGTAATTCTCCTTCCTTACGCCGGCATTACCCGGATCAAGTTAGTGGGTTCGTATAGTATATATACATCTCAGCTGCATAAGCTCCCCAAGTACGTGTTTATCATAGAACGTTTGCCGGGAAATGTCAATATTTTATATTTTTTTAATTGCATCTGGGACGTAAGAGAAGTAGAATAAATAAGATGATTTCTGAAGAAAGAGAGGAGAGGCATGAAACAAATGAGTTATGGACGCCGGTTGTGGTATGTCTGGGGTCCGGTAATTATCAAGCTTGTAATCGGATGGCTGCTGTCCGGGATAGTTGTAACAGCATTCCTGACAATATATATGATGAAAGAGACAGGCGGTGATACAGCCGCTATGATGGAGCTTGCAAATGATCAGTCGGCAATGGAAGAAATACAGGTGGAAGTGATAGAACAGGTGTTGAGCGTGGAAGTGCCTATTGGAATGACGGCCGCATTGCTTACGCTTCCGGTACTTGCAGGTTTTCTGTTTTTTGACAGAAAGAAGGGAAAGCCGACAGCTCTGGTGAGGAAGAAAGCTCATTTGTGGCAGTATGTGGCAATTATCGGAATTGCAGTATCCATGTGTCTGTGTCTGAATAACTTGATTACACTGGCAAACCTGTCAAGTCTCAGCGAATCCTATGAGGCAGTGACGGAGGCGTTTTACAGTCCGCCGTTCTGGATGCAGGTTTTGTATCTGGGCATCCTGTCGCCGATTTGCGAGGAGCTTACTTTCCGTGGACTGATGTTCAGGCGTATGCGCACCTATACGCCTTTTCTATCGGCAGCGCTGTATTCTTCTTTAGTTTTTGCAGTGATTCATGGAAATCTGGTACAGATTCTGTATGCATTTATCATGGGAATGATGTTTGCTTATGTATATGAAAAATACGGCTCCCTGAAAGCGCCATGTATTGCGCATATAGGGGCAAATCTTTTTGCAGTGACGGCGACACAGTTTGGATGGATGGATAAAATGTTTGAGAATCCAATGCATATGGGGATTCTTACAGTTGGCTGTGCAGCCTGTGCGTCTACGATGTACGTGCTGATGCAGCGCATGGAGACAGGGAGTTTTGACCCTGTGGCAGAAAGTAGGAATGATGATAGTAATAATAAGATGGAGAATCTGACAGTATAAAATGTCAGATTCTTTTGCGTGAAAGGAAAAAGCTATCTAATTATCTGAAAAATTGAAAAAAATTTACTATTTACAAATCGAAAAAAAGGGTGTATAGTATGTAAAAATGAAAAAAGAAAGGACCGTTGACGATATGAGTGAACAGTACGGACAAGGAATGGCCGGATTGTATCGCCCACAGTTTGAACACGATAACTGCGGTATTGGTGCGATTGTCAATATTAAAGGCCAGAAAAGTCATGATACAGTGGCGGATGCATTAAAGATTGTTGAAAATTTAGAACATAGAGCCGGCAAAGATGCCGAGGGAAAGACAGGCGATGGAGTAGGAATTCTGTTACAGATTTCTCACAGATTCTTCTCAAAAGTCTGCAAGCCCCTCGGCATCTTTTTAGGTTCTGAGAGAGATTATGGGGTTGGGATGTTTTTCTTCCCGCAGGATGAATTGAAGCGGAATCAGGCGAAAAACATTTTCGAGGTAATTGTGAAAAAGGAAGGGATGAACTTTCTCGGATGGCGTGAGGTCCCGGTAAAACCGGACGTACTCGGAAGCCGGGCGGTAGCATGTATGCCATGTATTATGCAAGGCTTTATCGAGCGGCCGAAGAAGATTGAGAAGGGCCTGGATTTTGACAGGCGACTCTATGTGGTACGCCGTATTTTTGAGCAGAGCAGCGACGATACTTATGTGGCATCCCTTTCAAGCAGGACAATTGCATACAAGGGAATGTTTCTGGTAGGACAGCTTCGCTCTTTCTTTGAAGATTTGCAGAGCCAGGATTATGAATCTGCGATTGCGCTTGTACATTCCAGATTCAGTACGAATACGAACCCGAGCTGGGAGCGTGCACATCCGAACCGTTTTATTGTTCATAATGGAGAAATCAATACGATTCGGGGAAATGCGGATAAAATGCAGGCGAGAGAAGAAAATATGGAGTCTGAATATTTGAAAGGGGAGCTTCATAAAGTGCTTCCGGCGATTAACAGCTCCGGTTCGGATTCTGCTATGCTTGATAATGCGATTGAATTTATGGTAATGAGTGGCATGGATCTTCCGCTGGCCGTTATGATCGCGATACCGGAGCCGTGGGCAAATACAAAAAATATGTCCCAGAAGAAAAAAGATTTTTATCAGTATTATGCAACGATGATGGAGCCGTGGGATGGTCCGGCGTCGATTTTGTTCAGTGATGGAGACTGCATGGGAGCTGTGCTCGACCGGAACGGACTTCGCCCGTCCAGATATTATATTACAGATAAGGACACTCTGATTTTGTCATCGGAAGTAGGAGTGCTTGATATTGACCCATCAAGTATTGTTGTGAAAGAAAGACTTCATCCGGGTAAAATGCTTCTTGTAGATACCATAAAGGGAAAGGTAATTGATGATGAAGAGCTCAAAGAAATGTATGCCGGAAGACAGCCATATGGCGAGTGGCTGGACAGTAATCTGATCAGTCTTCATGATTTGAAGATTCCGAATCAGAAGGTAGAGTCTTATACGGCAGAAGAATGTAAGAGACTTCAGAAAGCATTTGGATATTCTTATGAAGAAGTAAAGACTTCTATTTTAAATATGGCGCTGAATGGCTCAGAAAGTACGGGAGCAATGGGCGTGGATACCCCGCTTGCGGTTTTGTCAGATAAGCATCAGAATCTGTTTGGGTATTTTAAACAGCTCTTTGCACAGGTTACGAATCCGCCGATTGATGCAATCCGGGAAGAAATCGTAACATCAACCACGGTATATATCGGCGCAGACGGAAACCTTTTGGAAGAAAAGGCTGAAAACTGTAAGATGCTTAAATGCAACAACCCGATTCTGACGAATACGGATTTGTTGAAAATTAAAAATATGAAGGCGGATGGATTCAAGGTGGCTGAAATTCCGATTACTTATTATAAGAATTCCAGTCTTGAAAAAGCGATTGATTACTTATTTATAGAAGTCGACCGTGTAATCCGTGAAGGTGCAAATATATTGATTCTGTCAGACCGGGGAGTCGATGAATACCATGTGGCAATGCCATCGCTTCTGGCGCTTTCCGGACTTCAGCAGCATTTGATCCGCACGAAGAAAAGAACTTCCGTTGCGGTGATTCTTGAGACCGGAGAGCCAAGAGAGGTACATCATTTTGCAACACTTCTTGGCTATGGGGCCTGTGCGGTGAATCCGTACCTTGCGCATGAGTCAATCCGGCAGCTGATTGAAACAGGAATGCTGCAGAAGGATTATTATGCCGCAGTAGAGGATTATAACCATGCAGTGATAAGCGGCATTGTTAAGATTGCTTCTAAAATGGGAATTTCTACAATCCAGTCCTATCAGGGCGCTAAGATCTTTGAGGCAATCGGACTGAAAGAAGCATTTATCGATAAATATTTTACAGATACCGTGAGCCGTGTGGGTGGAATCGGAATTGAGGAAATTTCAAAGGATTATGCAGCGAGACATTCGCAGGCATTTGACCCGCTCGGGCTGGAGGCGGATTTGACGCTGGACAGTGTCGGACAGCATAAGTCAAAAAGCGGAGGCGAGGAGCATCTTTATAATCCGCGTACCATCCATATGCTTCAGCAGTCTACAAGACGCGGAGATTATGAGATGTTTCAGCAGTATGCGGATATGGTAAATGAAGAAGGTGCGAAGATTAATCTTCGCGGCCAGCTGGAATTTAATTATCCGAAGAGCGGAATTCCGATTGAGCAGGTAGAAAGTGTGGACGACATTGTAACCAGGTTTAAAACCGGAGCGATGTCCTATGGTTCTATTTCAAAGGAGGCTCATGAGACACTTGCAATAGCGATGAACCAGCTCCATGGAAAATCTAATAGTGGAGAAGGCGGAGAAGAAATTGAGCGCCTTGATACGAACCGCTGTTCAGCGATTAAGCAGGTGGCTTCCGGAAGGTTTGGCGTTACATCCAGATACCTTGTCAGTGCAAAGGAAATCCAGATTAAGATGGCGCAGGGAGCAAAGCCTGGCGAGGGCGGACATCTTCCGGGCGGAAAGGTATATCCGTGGATTGCAAAGACGAGACATTCAACCCCGGGAGTAAGTCTGATTTCACCACCGCCGCATCATGATATTTATTCCATTGAGGATTTGGCGCAGCTGATTTATGACTGTAAAAATGCAAATAAGGATGCAAGGATTTCTGTAAAGCTTGTATCAGAGGCAGGTGTAGGAACGGTAGCGGCGGGTGTTGCAAAAGCAGGTGCGGGATTGATTTTGATTTCCGGATACGATGGAGGTACCGGGGCGGCTCCGAGAAGTTCGATTCACAATGCAGGGCTTCCGTGGGAGCTTGGACTTGCAGAGACCCACCAGACATTGATTCAGAATGGACTTCGTGAGCGTGTGCGCATTGAGGCGGATGGCAAGCTGATGAGCGGACGTGACGTTGCGATTGCGGCTATTTTGGGAGCAGAAGAATTTGGATTTGCGACAGCTCCTCTTGTAACACTGGGATGTGTTATGATGCGTGTCTGCAATCTGGATACTTGTCCGGTAGGCGTGGCAACACAGAATCCTGAGCTTCGGAAGAGATTTACCGGAAAACCGGAATATGTTGTGAACTTTATGCGGTTTATCGCACAGAATTTAAGAGAATACATGGCAAGGCTCGGTGTGCGTACCATTGATGAGCTTGTTGGAAGAACAGACCTTCTCAAAGTAAAGGAGGAGCCGAATTCCGAGCGTGCGGCAACTTTGGATTTGTCACAGATTTTATATAATCCATATGAAGGTACGAAGACACCTGTCATTTACAATCCGAAGAAAATCTTTAACTTTGAGCTGGAAAAAACGCTGGATGAAAAAGTACTTGTCAAGAAACTGCTTCCGGCGCTTGAAAAAGGTCAGAAAAGAAGCATTGAGGTGGACGTTTCGAATACGGACCGTACATTTGGAACGATTTTCGGCTCGGAAATTACGAGAAGATATCCGGACGGCATGG
>CALFCS010000115.1 GCA_937950565.1 uncultured Lachnospiraceae bacterium | reverse complement strand
GTCTGGAACTTGGAGAAAACCGCATGGGTCAATTGATGACCATTTTGATAAATGAAGGAAAAAGTGAGGAAGCCACACTTGTGGCAAAGGATGCTGAAAAAAGAAAAGAATATTATGAAAAGTATCAGATAAAGGAATAATGCTCCTAAATATGAGAAATAAAATGCATAAGGATTGCTTTTATATCAGAGTATCTGTTATTCTATAATTTAGAAGCAAAAGGGTGTGAAAGGCTGTTTTTGCGCCCTGTTTTAGAAGGAGGAGAGTGTGAAACAAATGAAGCAAAGAAAATGTGTGATAAGAAAGATTTTTGCGTCTTTTCTTACGGTGGCAATGATTACTGCACTGGCTCCGGCGGAGGTGATTCCGGTATCGGTACTTGCCGCACAGGAATCAGATGTGCCGTCACTGCTTGCGGACTTTACGTTCGAAAATGAAGCATCCGTCCTTACAGGTGGAAATGCAAAGGCAGAGGTGAAGGGAAGCTATGAGCTTCGGGAGAGTAAGAATGCAAAAAATGGAAAGGCGCTGTATTTGAACGGAGATGCGTCGAATTATCTTGCGATTACAAAGGCAGATGGCGGAAGTCTTCTTGCAGGCTGTGAAGAGATTACGGTTTCTTTTGATGCAAAACCGGAACGGTCAAGTACGAGCTGGATTTTTTATGCGGCGCCGGATGCAAATACGCAGCAAGGAGAGCATGAACATTATATAGGAGCCTTTTACAATAATGGGAACTTGAAAGCAGAGCGGTATCACAATAATGGAAGCCGCCCGGCGGCGCTCCAGTATACAGCCGGAGAGAGATGGAGACATATTGATCTCGTGTTTTCCAGGGATGCTGTGACCGTTTATCAGGATGGTGTGAAGAAGGCTTCCGAGAAGAGCGCTTATGCATTACCGGATATCCTTGGAAATGACGGCATTTTTTATATCGGAAGAGCAAACTGGGGCGATGGAGAAGGTTTCCAGGGGCTGATTGACAATTTCCGGGTGTATGATGGTATTTTGTCAGATGCAGAGATTGAAAAAGAATATTTAAACGGAATCCCGGAGGAAGAGATTTTCGGAGAAAAAGGTTATTCTATAACTGTAGACCCTAAAAACGAGGGCGTGGAAATCAGCCAGGAGTTGATCGGACTGTTTTTTGAGGATATTAACAGCGCCGCAGACGGTGGTTTGAATCCGGAAATGGTGAAAAACAATTCCTTTGAGAATTATTTCTGTGTTCAAAGTATTGAGGATCCGGGCAGAGGAAATCAATATTCCTGGAAGCTTCACTGGAGCAGTGACCAGGACGACAGGTTCGTGGTTAAGCAGGATTCGGAAGAATACATGAATGCCAATAATACGAATTATGCGGAAATTACTGGTAACATGACACTGTTAAATGGCGGATTTGCACCGATGTACAGTCCGAATTCTGCCGCTATGGCTGTGGAAGAGGGGCAGGAATATGATTTCTCAATATGGACAAAGGCACAGGAAACCTATTCCGGAAAGATAAAGGTGCAGCTTGTAAATGAAGCCGGAGAAGCGCTTTCCGAAGAAATAGAGGTGCAGCCTGTCTGCGATGGAAAGTGGCAGAAGGTAGAGGCCTTGATTGTGGGAACGAAGACCCAGAAAGGAAAAATTAAGCTTACAATTGCCGGGGCTGCAGACACAGATAAGTTGTACATAGATATGGTGTCTTTGAGCTCCCGGAATACTTACGGATATGGGAATCCGAATTATTCCTGTGGAAAAGGCTTAAGAAGAGATCTGGTAGAGAAGCTGATTGCGCTGAATCCTTCCTTTATTCGATTCCCGGGCGGATGTATCATTGAAGGCGAGGCCGGACGAGACAGTTATTATAACTGGGAGTGGTCAGTTGGACCGCTCGAAGAGAGAAGGGCAATTGCAAACCGCTGGGCCGGTGACAACGGAAGCTATACGAGTACATATAGTTATATGCAGTCCTTTGGACTGGGATATCATGAGATGCTGACACTTTGTGAGGATATGGGAGCAGAGCCTTTCCCGATCTTAAGTGCAGGTGTGTTCTGCCAGTTTACAAATGGAGATAAAGCTCCGGCGGCTTCCGGGGAAGAGCTTGTTAAATTTGCACAGCATGCAACCCATCTGGTTGATTACTGCTGGGGAAATGCAGAGAGTACCGATGCAGTGCAGAGGGAATGGGCGTCAAAACGTGTGGCAAATGGACATGCCGAGCCGTTTGACTTGAATTATATTGGAATTGGAAATGAAAACTGGAGAGAGAAGTATCTGAACAATTTTGAGTTTATCAAGGATTATGTAGAGGATTATGTGGCAGAGCATTATCCGGGAAGAAAGATTACGATTATTTCATCCTCCGGTCCGGCGGCAGAGGATGGAAGCTACCGGTTTGCCTGGGACTGGTTCCATGAGAAGGATGCCGGAGAGGTTCTGGTAGACGAGCATTATTACCAGTCGAAGGAATTTATGCTTAATAAGGACGACAGGTATGATTATTATACGAGACTTTCTGACGGCGGAAGCAATGTGTTTGTAGGCGAGTATGCAACCCATCTCGGTTCGAGAAATAATAATCTGGAATCTGCAATCTGTGATGCGGCTTATATGACCGGATTTGAGAGAAACGGTGATATTGTGCGTCATGCATCCTATGCACCATTGTTCGAGAAAATTGGCGGGGCGAACTGGCAGCAGAACATGATTCATTTTGATGAATATGACAGCTATGGCACGCCGAATTATTACGTACAGAAGATGTATGCGGATAATTATGGAAAGCAGGTTGTCAATACGGTTCTTGAAAAAGAAGGTGCGAATTATACACAGAATACAGGCAGCCCGGTAATTGGTACATGGTCTACGGCAGGCTACGCAACCCGGGTGAAAGTGACAAGGGAAGATGGAAAAGTCCTGCTGGATGATGATTTTACATCGAATACGGCAGGATGGGAAGCGCTCCCGGGTTCAGACGGGACATTTACAATTGCAGACGGAAAACTTACATTTTCACAGGGAAATGGAATGAACTGTGTATGGCTTCCACAGACGGTAAATAATCCGGAGTGGCACGATTACAAAGTGGAAACGACGGTAGTAAAGACAGGCGGTGCAGAAGGATTCCTTGTTGGTGCCGGAGCAAAGGATGCGGATAATCTGTACTGGTATAATATTGGCGGCTGGAATAATTCGATGACCATTGTGGAGAAAAAGAATTCGGATGCGGGGACGATGGTGCTTGGAAATGAGTTTACGCATGGATTCACTCCGGTTGTAAATAATGAGGAAATGCATGTAACCTTCAATTATGGTGTGGGAGATAAGCTGGAAGCAGGGTACACAAGTGCATCTGCTGATATGAGCCATGACTTTTCCGGTAATTTCAGACCGTACCAGAATGATATTTACCAGGTGGCGACAAAGGATGAGCAATACCTTTATCTGAAGCTTGTGAACCATGATGAACATGAAAAAGAAATTACAATCAATTATCCGGGCGTGCAGGCGGAGGAAGCAGAGATTATTTGCCTGAGCGGAGACCCGGATGCGGTAAATGGGATTGGAAAAGAAGAGGTTGTACCAAAGACAACGGCTGCGGCGCTGGAAAATGGAAGGCTGAAATACGGGATTCCGGGTATGTCCTTTAGCGTGATTAAAGTGGCATATGGTGATGCAAAAGTGGATAAGAGTGAACTTGTTCAGGCGCTGAAGGATAAAGTAGAGGAAGAAAAACGGACAGAGTATACACCGGAGAGCTGGAGTGTATATAAAGCGGCGCTCGCAAGAGCGGGAGCGGTGTGTGAGAACTCAAAAGCAGAACAGAAGGATGTAGATAAGATTCTGAAGATATTCACGGATGCAAAGGCAGGGCTTAAGCTGGTGGGAGAAGAGCCGGGACCAGACCCAGGACCAGACCCAGGACCGGAACCAGACCCAGGACCGAATCCGCCGACACCTGTCAAGCTTCCATATGTAGATGTTGCCGAAGACGACTGGTTCTATGACGGTGTATATTATAATTACTTTGCAGAGACCATGACAGGCAAGGATGAGACTCATTTTGCACCGCTTGAGAATCTGGCAAGGGCCCAGTTTGCGGTTATCATCCACCGGATGCAGAATAAGCCGGAAATGAAATATACGGCAAAATTCCCGGACGTGGCGGAAGGAATCTGGTATACGGATGCGATTTTGTGGGCGGCAGACAAGGAGATTGTAAACGGATACTCTGATACCGGATTATTCGGACCTGCAGATAATATCAACCGTGAGCAGATGGCAGTTATGATGTACCGCTATGCTGACAGTATGGGATATGATGTTTCAGAGGAAGCAGATATCGATAAATTTGAGGATGCGGCGAGCGTGAATAAATTTGCAGAAGATGCGATGAAATGGGCAGTCGGAAATGGAATTATTAATGGCAAATATGAAGGAACAAAGATAGATCCGCAAGGGAATGCATTGCGTGCGGAGTGTGCGCTCATTATCCAGAGGTTTATGGATAAGTATGTGCAGGAGGAAATGTAACCTGAAATACTATATTTTTTGTTCTGTATAAGAATAGATATTGACTTCTCTCCTATGAGGGTGTAGAGTATCTAGTGTTAAAGAAAACTTAATATCAGACTTTCTCTTATTCAGAGCAGTGGAGATACAAAGGATCTGTGAAGCTGCGGCAACCCCGTCAAGACGGAAGGTGCCAACCTGAGCGAGTAATCGAACAATAAGAGGATTGGTTATATGAAGATAAACAGTCCGCTTACAGCGGGCTGTTTTTGACAAATACGAAAGGAGAGCTTTATGGAAAAATTTTTATTTACTTCAGAGTCGGTAACAGAAGGCCATCCGGATAAGATGTGCGACCAGATCTCCGATGCGATTCTGGATGCGCTTATGGAGCAGGATCCGATGAGCCGTGTAGCATGTGAGACGAGTGCAACGACAGGTCTGGTACTTGTTATGGGCGAGATTACAACGAACGCTTATGTTGATATCCAGAAAACAGTAAGAGATACCATCCGTGAGATTGGTTATACAAGAGGAAAATATGGTTTTGATGCGGATACCTGTGGTGTAATCGTGGCAATTGACGAACAGTCTGCAGATATTGCCCTTGGTGTGGATAAAGCGCTGGAGGCAAAAGAAAATAAAATGTCGGAGGAGGAGCTTGCGGCGATTGGAGCAGGAGACCAGGGAATGATGTTTGGTTATGCTTCTGATGAGACCCCGGAGCTTATGCCGTACCCGATTGCACTGGCACACAAGCTTGCAATACGGCTGACAGAGGTTAGAAAGGATGGAACACTTACGTATCTGAGACCGGACGGTAAGACACAGGTTACGGTGGAATATGATGAGGAAGGAATTCCAAAACGTCTGGATGCGGTGGTTCTTTCTACCCAGCATGACCCGGAGGTTGCACAGGAGCAGATTCATGAGGATATTAAGAAATATGTGTTTGATGCGGTTATTCCGGAGGGAATGGTTGATGAGAATACAAAATTCTTTATCAACCCGACCGGACGATTTGTAATCGGCGGTCCTCACGGGGACAGCGGACTTACCGGGCGTAAGATTATCGTAGACACATATGGTGGAATGGCGCGTCACGGCGGCGGTGCATTTTCCGGAAAGGACTGTACGAAGGTAGACCGCTCGGCGGCATATGCGGCACGTTATGTAGCAAAAAATATTGTTGCGGCAGGACTTGCCAGAAAATGTGAGATTCAGCTCTCTTATGCAATCGGTGTTGCACATCCGACATCTATTATGGTAGATACCTTTGGCACGGGAAAAATTTCAGAGGAGAAGCTGGTAGAGATTATCCGTGAGAATTTTGACCTTCGTCCGGCGGGCATTATTAAGATGCTGGATCTTCGGAGACCGATTTATAAGCAGACTGCGTCTTATGGGCATTTTGGACGTACGGATGTAGACCTTCCATGGGAAAAGACAGATAAGGCAGATATGCTGAAATCTTATTTATAGTTACCATTCACGGCCACTATTTATAGAATTTTAATAAAAGTTTACGGGCGCTTTCGTGTGAAGCGCCCGTTTTCATGGTATAATGTGAACACTTGGCGAGGTGTCATACGAGCCTAGTGAGAACATATGCCTTTATGGTATACTCTATTTCGGAGGATACGTGTATGAAACTGAAGACAAGATTGATGATTGCGTTTTTTACAATTATATTGATTCCCATTATGTTGTCAGCAATGGTAATTATGGTGCTGGGACGATATCAGATAGGCGCTATTGAGAAAACTTATGGAATCAGCGGTACGACAGTGGAAAGTTTGTCAAATCCGATCAGGGTGCTGGCGAGAGCTACGGAGAAATCCTATTATGAACTTGAGAAAATGATTTCCGAATCACCGGAACAGATGGAAGATGCTACATGTCTGGATGAGTTTAACCAAAGGCTTGCAGAACAGAAAGCATATCTTCTTGTTCGGAAGGAGGATACCATCGCATATATTGGGACGGCTTCCGGGGAAGCAGAGTACGTTATAAGACAGCTTCCAGATTATGGGGATTCAGATACAACGTCAGAGAATGGAATGTATCTGGGCGGGGAGGCCCAGTCGCTGGTAAAGCAGATAGATTTTAAATATCCGGGAGGACAGGAAGGCAGTGCGTTTATTGTAACGAATGTCAGCGATGTCATTCCGGAGGTGGAAGAATTCTTTGTGGATATGCTCTTTTGTATTGTACTTGTGCTTGTCCTGACGGCATTTGGACTGATTTTCTGGATATATAGAAGTGTGATGGGGCCGATTGGAAAAATGCAGGCGGCTGCCAGAAATATGAAAGAGGGAAATCTTGATTTTGAACTCCAGCCGGAGGCAGATGACGAGCTTGGACAGCTTAGCATGAGTCTGGAGGACATGCGGAAGCGGCTGAAGGATAATGCGGAAGAAAAGCTTGCTTTTGATAGGGAGAGTAAAGAGCTTATCAGTAATATTTCCCATGATCTTAAGACACCGGTTACAACGATTAAAGGCTATGCGGAAGGAATCATGGACGGAGTGGCGGATACACCGGAAAAGGTGGAAAAATATGTCCGGACGATTTATAATAAAGCAAATGAGATGGATCTGCTTATTAATGAACTTACATTGTATTCGAAAATAGATACGAACAGGATTCCGTACAATTTTAGTATTTTATCTGTGAACGATTATTTTAATGACTGCTCGGAGGAGCTGTCGCTGGAGCTTGAGAGCAAGCATATTGAATTTGGATATTTTAATTATGTGGATGCCGAGATACGGGTGATTGCAGATGCCGAGCAAATCCGGCGTGTCATCCATAATATTATCAATAATTCCGTGAAATATATGGATAAACAAAAAGGAAAAATTAATTTGCGCGTAAAGGATGTCGGGGATTTCGTCCAGGTGGAGCTTGAGGATAACGGAAGAGGAATTGCATCAAAGGATCTGCCGAATATTTTTGACCGTTTTTACCGGACGGATGCTTCAAGAAATTCTTCGAAAGGCGGAAGTGGTATCGGACTTTCGATTGTAAAGAAGATTATAGAAGAACATGGGGGCAAGATATGGGCGACAAGCCGGGAGAATACAGGAACGACAATGTATTTTGTCCTTAGAAAATATCAGGAGGTGCCGGTGAAGGAGTAAGATATTGGTGAATGGCAATGAAGAAGCGATTGAAATTTCTGTATCTTGTTGTATAATAGAGAAAGAAAATACGCAAGTTGGTACGCAAGTTAATGTGCAAGTTAATGCGCAAGTATACGGAGGTATTTTTCATGGGAGATTATAAACCGCCTTTTACGATTACAAATGAGATACTATCGTATGTGTCATCTATTTCAGAAAAGATTGGGCGTATTACGGCAACTGGAAGTCTGGAGGCAAAACCACACTTGAGAAAAAACAATCGTATCAAGTCCATTCACTCTTCTCTGAAAATTGAAGCAAACTCTCTTTCTTTGGAACAGGTCAGAGATGTAATCAATGGAAAAACTGTACTGGGTGTGCAGAAAGAAATTCAGGAAGTAAAAAATGCTTATACTGCATATGAGAGGCTCTCTGAAATTAATCCATACAGCATGAAAGATTTAAAGCAGTTCCATGGTATTATGACAAAATATGTTGTGGAGGAATCCGGTGATTTCCGCCGTGGAGAGGAAGACGTATTTAATGGTGAGCAATGTATTTTTATGGCGTCGCCTGCACGACTTGTTCCACAGCTAATGGATGATTTGTTTCAATGGATGAAAGGAGCGCAGGGGGTTGTCCATCCATTGATCCTTAGCAGTGTCTTTCATTATGAATTTGTCTTTATTCATCCGTTCTCTGATGGAAATGGCAGAATGGCAAGATTGTGGCATACGGCTATTCTTTCTAAATGGAAACCAGTATTTGAATACATTCCGATTGAGAGCCGGATTGAGAAGTTCCAGGATGAATATTACGATGCGATTGCGAAGTGCTATGTAGATGGGGAGTCGACGATTTTTATCGAGTTTATGCTGTCGCAGATGGATAAGATTTTGGATGACATTTCTGTCCGGATCAGTGAGGATAATGAACAGCTCTCGGAATATATCAAAAAGCTTCTTGCGGTCATGGAATTTGATATTCCTTATACAAGTAAAGCGCTTATGGAAAAGCTGGGGTTGAAATCAAAAGAGGGCTTTCGGAGAAATTACCTGCGTCCGGCAGTGGATATGAATCTAATCTGTATGACAATTCCCGATAAGCCTAACAGCAGAAATCAGAGATATATAAAAATTTAAAATTTGATAAAGGAGATGCCGGTGAATGAATAAAATATTGATTATTGAAGATGAAGAGGCGATTGCGGATCTTGAGAAGGATTATCTCGAACTTTCAGGATTTCAGGTGGAAGTGGCAAATGATGGTGAGACAGGACTTGCTAAGGCAATGGACGGAGAATACAATCTGTTTATTCTGGATCTGATGCTTCCGGGAGTTGACGGATTTGAGATATGCAAAAAGATTCGGGAAGAGAAGAATACACCGATTATTATGGTGTCGGCGAAAAAGGATGATATTGACAAGATACGCGGACTCGGCCTGGGGGCGGATGATTATATGACCAAGCCTTTTAGTCCAAGTGAGCTTGTGGCAAGGGTAAAAGCACATCTTGCCAGATATGACCGGCTGACAGGAAGCGCCGTCAGTAAAAATAAGGTGATAGAAATACGTGGACTTAAGATTGATACGACAGCGAGAAGAGTATGGATCCGGGGAAAAGAGAAGACATTTACAACAAAAGAATTTGACCTTCTTACTTTCCTTGCAAGCCATCCGAATCATGTATATACGAAGGAAGAGCTGTTCCGCGAGATCTGGGATATGGAGTCCATCGGGGATATTGCGACGGTCACAGTACACATTAAAAAGATACGTGAGAAGGTAGAGATGGATACATCTAATCCACAGTATATTGAGACGATATGGGGCGTGGGATACCGGTTTAAAGTGTAGTGGCAAAGTAGATGAAAGATATTTGATTTAGAAAAGATATTTGGCAAATGAATGGTGGAATCGCATGAAACATAGAAGAAAAAATATCAGATGGAATACGATGGGGATTCTGGCGGCAGGATTCCTTGGCGTCATTCTTTTGGGAGGAGTCCTGTTATGGCTTCCGGTGTGCAATCAGCAGCCAATCACATTTATGGATGCACTTTTTACATCGACAACTTCCGTGTGTGTGACGGGACTTGTTACGATTGTTCCGGCAACGCAGTTTACGCTGGCCGGGAAGATTGTTCTTCTTTTGCTGATTCAGATTGGCGGACTTGGAATTATCGGGTGCGCGACATTTTTTTTCTTGATTCTCAGAAAGAAGATTACAGTAAGAGAGCGTGTACTGCTCCATGAGACTTACAATTCAGATTCCCTGGGCGGAATTGTGGGGCTCGTTCGGAAGGTTATTTTGGGGACATTTGTTGTGGAAGGTGCAGGCGCTGTTCTGTATGCTTTTCAATTTGTGCCGGAGTATGGAGTGATAAAGGGAATCGGCTATGCGGTTTTTCATGCAGTTTCTGCATTTTGTAATGCAGGGATTGATATATTAGGTGAGAATAGTTTTGCCGGATATGTGGATAATCCAGTGATTAATATTACAACCATGCTGCTTATTATTTTAAGTGGTATTGGATTTACCGTGTGGTATGATGTAATTGAAAATGGGAAAAGAATTTACCGGAAAGAGGTTCCGAAATATTGGTGGTTTACGCGTCTCAGGCTTCATTCCAAGATTGCGATTGTGACGACACTTTTCCTGCTTGTGTCCGGTACGCTTTGCTTTTTCTTTATGGAATACCGGAATCCGGATACGATAGGGAATATGTCTTTTGGAGATAAAATGATGGCGTCTATGTTCCAGTCCGTGACGACGAGGACAGCGGGATTTTATACAGTGCCGCAGGCGGCTCTTCATGATGAGTCCAAATTTTTAAGCTGTATTCTGATGTTTATCGGCGGTTCTCCCGGCGGAACAGCGGGTGGTGTTAAGACGACAACGATAGCGATGTTGATTTTATCCTGTATTACGGTGATTCGTGGAGGAAATGATACGGAATGCTTTGGAAGAAGGATTTCACCTGCTAATTTTCGTACCGGATTTTCGGTAGTTGTGATTGCATTTTTAACATTTCTGACAGGTACTCTTTTAATTACGATTATAGAACCGGATCAGGTTTCAATGATTGATATTATGTTTGAAACAGCATCGTCGGTGGGAACGGTCGGGCTTACGGCGAATCTTACGCCAACACTTACAAGAGCCAGCCAGGCTGTAATCATGGTTCTTATGTATATGGGGCGTCTGGGGCCGATCACATTGGCGCTTTTATTCGCAGGTAAGGCAAATCCCAGAGACAGAGTCCGGGTTCTGCCGGAAGAGAAGATTATGATAGGTTAAAGAAAGGGCATCGGTTATGAAAAAACAATATGCAGTATTTGGGCTGGGGAGTTTTGGACAGAGCGTGGCGGTTACCCTTCAAAATCTGGGGTGTGAAGTGATAGCCGTTGATAATGACATGGATATTATAGAAGAGATTGCAAATAAAGTATCTTATGCCATGAAGGCGGATTTTGGCGACCCGGAGGTGATTCGTTCCCTGGGGACGAGAAATCTGGATGGTGTTGTGGTTGCAGTATCGGAAAATATGGAAGCCAGCGTAATGGCAACGATTGTGTCAAAGGAAATCGGTGTGCCATATGTGCTTGCAAAAGCAAGAGATGAGCTGCACGCAAAAGTGTTGAAAAAAATCGGTGCAGACAGCGTTATCTTTCCGGAAGAAGAGATGGGGAAGCGGACAGCAAAGCATTTGATGTCTGCAAATTTTGCAGACTGGATTTCTTTGTCGTCAGAATATAGTATTATGGAGGTAGCGGTTCCGAAGAACTGGATTGGAAAATCTTTGCAGCAGCTGGACATCAGGCGCAATTATGGCATTAACGTTGTGGGAATTAAAGAAGACGAGAATGTAGATGTCAATCCGGCTCCGGAAGAACCTCTTCGTGAAAAAATGGTGATGATTCTGGTAGGAGCGAATGAAACACTGGAAAGGCTGTGAGACAATGATTACAAGTACAGCAAATGCAAAAGTAAAGCATCTTGTGAATCTTAGGAAAAAGAAAAAGTTAAGAGACGATGAAAATATATTTCTGACAGAGGGCATCCGTATGTTTCGGGAAGTACCGGTACAGCGTCTGAGAGAGGTTTATGTGTCGGAAACATTTTTCCGGAAAGAAAAGGATGTTATGAATCAGGTGCTGAACGGGAGCGGGATTATTCCCGAGGTATTGTCCGACCATGTATATACATATGTGTCCGATACAAAGACGCCGCAGGGGATTTTGTGCCTTGTGGAAAGGGAAGCATATGGATGGAGACAGATGCTTAAGGAACCCTGTCCGTTTCTGATGGTTCTGGATAATCTGCAGGATCCGGGCAATCTGGGGACCATCGTCCGCACTGCGGAGGCGGCGGGGGTGACGGGGATTATATTGAGTCATGACAGCGTGGACATTTATAATCCTAAGACGATACGCTCCACAATGGGCTCTGTTTACCGGATGCCGTTCTGCTATGTGGAAGATATTGTAGAAACTATTGACAGGCTGAAACGTGCAGGAATTGTTGTTTATGCGGCTCATCTGGAGGGGCATAAGCCCTATGAAGCAGAGGATTACCGGAAGCCGTGTGCATTTCTTATCGGAAATGAGGGAAATGGATTAAGGGACGCTGTGGCGGAGAAAGCGGACACGTATATCCGCATTCCGATGATGGGGCAGGTAGAGTCTCTGAATGCTGCAGTAGCGGCTTCTGTACTGATGTTTGAAACAGCAAGACAAAGAAGGTGTGAAATGTTTGATTTCCAGCGTAAAGTATAGTAATATGGATTTATAGAAATACTATTCATGAAAAGAGAGGAGCATTATGCAGACAATTTATTGGTTAATCCTATTTGTGATTTTACTGTTGATTGAAATCTTTACCATGGGGCTTACAACAATCTGGTTTGCGGCAGGTGCGCTTGTGGCTTTTCTGGCAGGTATTCTTGGTTTTGGAATGGCGGTACAGATTGTTGTATTTATCGTTGTTTCTATCGTACTTTTGATTCTTACCAGACCGATAGCGGTGAAATATTTCAATAAGGAATGTCAGAAGACGAATGCGGAGAGTCTGATTGGGCAGCAGGCGTTGGTGCTGGAGGATATTGATACACTGAAGGCGCAGGGAAGAGTAGAGGTCCGGGGACAGGAATGGTCCGCGAAGACAGATGAACCAGATGGAAGAATTCCGAAGAATACAGTCGTGACGATTGAAGGGATTCAGGGTGTAAAGCTGATTGTCAAAGAGAAGGAGGAAAAGGATGTATAATTTAGGAGAATTAATTGGTCAGATTTTGGGGATTGGTATATTAGTAATCTTGATTCTGCTTGTCATCTCCTGTATAAGAATCGTAAGGCAGGCACAGGCAGTAGTTATTGAGAGACTTGGGGCATACCGTGTTACATGGGGAACCGGAATTCATTTTAAAGTTCCGATTATCGACCGCGTGGCAAGAAAGGTTGACTTGAAAGAGCAGGTTGTAGATTTTGCACCGCAGCCGGTGATCACAAAGGATAATGTTACGATGCAGATTGATACGGTTGTATTTTACCAGATTACAGACCCGAAGCTGTTCTGTTATGGGGTTGCGAATCCAATTATGGCGATTGAGAATTTAACAGCGACAACGCTTCGTAATATTATCGGAGATCTGGAACTTGACCAGACGTTGACTTCCAGAGAGACAATCAATACGAAGATGCGCGCTTCCCTTGATGTGGCAACAGACCCATGGGGAATTAAGGTAAACCGTGTAGAACTGAAAAATATTATTCCGCCTGCTGCAATCCAGGATGCAATGGAGAAGCAGATGAAGGCAGAGCGTGAACGCCGTGAGGCAATTCTTCGTGCAGAAGGTGAGAAGAAATCCACAATCCTTGTGGCAGAAGGTAATAAAGAATCTGCAATTCTGGATGCTGAGGCTGAGAAGCAGGCGGCAATCCTTCGTGCGGAGGCGCAGAAGGAAGCGATGATCCGTCGGGCAGAAGGTGAGGCGGAAGCAATTCTGAAGGTACAGCAGGCGAATGCAGACGGTATCCGTTTCCTGAAGGAAGCAGGGGCTGACGAAGCAGTACTGACGATGAAGAGTCTGGAAGCTTTTGAAAAGGCTGCTGACGGAAAGGCTACGAAGATTATTATTCCTTCTGAGATTCAGGGGATTGCAGGACTTGTAAAGAGCATGACAGAAATCGGTGCAAACGATACGAAATCAGAGCAGTAAGGAGTACGACATGAATTTAAAAGGAAGAAGTTTTTTAACATTAAAAGATTACACGCCGGAGGAAATTTTATATCTTCTTGATCTGGCGGCAGATTTAAAAGCAAAGAAAAAACAGGGGATTACAGGTGACAGCCTGAAAGGAAAGAATATCGCGCTTATTTTTGAAAAGCCTTCTACAAGAACCCGTTGCGCATTTACCGTAGGAGCGGCGGATGAAGGCGGGAATCCGACTTATCTTTCCGGAAATGAGATTCAGCTGGGACATAAAGAGAGTATTGAGGATACGGCACGTGTGCTTGGCAGAATGTTTGATGGGATTGAGTTCCGTGGATTCCGGCAGGACCATGTAGAAGCGCTTGCCAAATATAGTGGGGTTCCGGTTTGGAATGGCCTGACGGACGAATATCATCCGACACAGATTCTTGCGGACCTTCTGACAATGCGTGAGCATTTCGGATATTTGAAAGGACTTAAGTTCGTGTATCTGGGTGACGGCCGTAACAATATGGCAAACAGTCTGATGATTGGATGTGCGAAGGTGGGTGTTGATTTTGTGATTATTGCACCGGAGAGCCTGTGGCCGACAGAAGACCTGATTCATCTTTGTGAAGGATATGCAAAGGAGTCCGGCTCTTCTATTACCGTGACAGATGATGTGGCTGCTGTTGAAAACGCGGATGTTTTGTATACGGATGTATGGGCATCCATGGGTGAGGAGGATAAGGCTGCAGAGAGAATTGCGATTCTGACTCCTTATCAGGTCAATGCAGAACTTATGGCAAAGACAGGAAAGGAGAGTACGATTTTCATGCACTGTCTCCCTGCCGTAAAGGGAAAAGAAGTGACGGAGGAAGTTTTTGAAAGTGCGGCAAGCGTTGTGTTTGATGAAGCAGAGAACCGTTTACATACGATTAAGGCAGTTATGGTGGCAACACTTGGAAATCAATAAAGCAGTGAGAGGAAAGGGGAAGAACCCCGCAGAAAGAAATTGAAGATAGAAATCCTGAAATTACTGAAAGAGAGCAATGATTACATTTCCGGGCAGCAGCTGTGCAACAGGTTTCATGTTTCACGCACTGCAGTGTGGAAAGCAATCGAACAATTGAAAAAAGAAGGATATGAGATTGAGGCGGTACGCAATAAGGGGTACCGCCTTGTTGAAAGCCCGGATATTATGACAAAGGCGGAGCTTGAGAGTGTCATAAATACCCGCTGGGCGGGAAAAGAAATTCTTTATTATGACGAGACAGATTCTACAAATATTCAGGCAAAATACGAAGGAGAAAAAGGTGCGGAGCATGGTACGCTTGTTGTGGCTGACAGACAGACTGCCGGAAGAGGGCGCAGGGGGCGTTCGTGGGAATCACCAAGAGGAATCTGTATTTATATGACACTCCTTCTGCGACCAGAGCTTTCTCCGGTCAAGGCCCCTATGCTGACGCTTGTTATGGCCTTGAGTGTAGCGGAGGCAGTCCGGGAGAATACAGGGATGGATGCCTGTATCAAATGGCCCAATGATATTGTGTTAAATAAAAAGAAGATTTGTGGAATTCTTACGGAAATGAGTACGGATATTGAGGGTATTAATTATGTAGTGACCGGGGCAGGCATTAATGTGAACCAGGACACATTTCCAGATAATATCTGTGAGATTGCGACTTCTCTTCTGATTGAAGGGGGAGAACGTATCCGGCGTTCCAGCCTGATTGCTTCTGTCATGGCACGGTATGAAGAAAATTATCAGATATTTATGGAGACCGAGGATTTATCCGGACTGCGTGAAAAATATAATGGAATGCTTGTGAACTGCGGAAAAGAAGTGCGTGTTTTAGAACCTGGAAATGAATATTGTGCACATGCATTTGGAATTAATGATAAGGGAGAACTGGTGGTAGAAACTCCCGAAGGGGAAAGAAAGCAGATTTATGCAGGAGAGGTATCCGTAAGAGGTATCTATGGTTATGTGTAAACCAAGAATAGAGAAAAGTTGTGCGACGTTATTTGAATGAAGCGAGGTGGAAAAATGTACGAAGGGCAGATTGTACTTTGCGGTGCAAATTCATATGAGGAAAAATATTATCTGAACCCGGATTTTGAAGGCCTTCCGGGGCATATAAAAGATGAATTGAAGATTATGTGCGTGCTGTATGTGAATGATGTGGGTGGAATACTGACACTGGTATATGACGAAGACGGGGAATTGTGTTTTCAGGTTACGGCGCAGGACTTCGACCCGATGTTTGACGACATCGGAAGTCAGCTGAAGATAAAGCAGCTACAGAGGGAAAAGCAGGATTTGCTTCAGGCGCTTCAGTTATATTATAAAGTATTTTTCCTGGGAGAGGAGGTAGAATAGAATGTTATTGGTGATTGATGTAGGAAATACGAATATTACACTTGGAGTCTTCCGGGGGGACGAGCTTCTTGGAACTTTTCGTATGACAACAAAGCTTCCGCGAACTTCTGACGAATATGGGATTACATTGAAAGAACTGGTAGAGCGCCAGGGAATTCTAAGTACAGATATTGATGCGGTTATTGTTGCGTCTGTCGTACCGGATGTAATGCATTCACTTGGAAGTGCGATGATTAAATATTTCGGAATTAAGCCAATGGTAGTGTCCGCGGGAATTAAGACCGGAATTCGTATTGTGACAGAGAATCCCAAGCAGGTGGGCGCGGACCGGATTGTGGATGCGGTTGCAGCATATACGATTCACGGTGGTCCGGTGATTGTGATTGATTACGGAACAGCGACGACTTATGACATTGTTGGGGCAGATGGAACCTTTGAAGCGGCGGTGATTGCGCCTGGAATCCGTACTTCGGCGCAGGCAATGTGGGGGCAGGCGGCGATGCTTCCGGCAGTTGAGATAAAGAAACCGGAGTCTGTTCTGGCAAAAGAAACGATTGCGTCCATGCAGGCTGGTATTGTATATGGCCAGATTGGACAGACGGAATATATTATAAATAAAATCCGGCATGAATCCGGATATGCAGATGCGAAAGTAGTAGCGACCGGAGGACTTGGTAAGATTATAGCGAGCGAGACGGATGTGATTGATGTGTATGATCCACAGCTTACATTGAAAGGTCTGCGGATTATTTACGAAAAAAACAGAAAACGGACATCCTAAATTGAGAAACGTGGTGTATCCAAATGAATATAGGAAATGTAAAACTTGAAAATCCATACATACTGGCACCAATGGCAGGCGTTACCGACCTGCCGTTTCGTCTGTTATGCAAAGAACAGGGGGCAGGGCTTCTGTGTATGGAGATGATCAGTGCAAAGGCACTTCAATATAAGAATAAAAATACAAAGACGCTGCTCGCGATTCATCCGCAGGAATATCCGGTATCCCTGCAGTTATTTGGCTCCGACCCGAAAATCATCAGTGAACAGGCGAAGCGCATAGAGGAGCTTCCATTTCAGATTCTGGATATTAATATGGGATGTCCTGTCCCCAAGGTTGTAAAAAATGGGGAGGGTTCTGCACTCATGAAGAACCCAAAACTGGCATATGATATTATATATGAGACGGTGAAAGCGATAAAAAAGCCTGTTACAGTGAAGATTCGTAAGGGATTTGATGATGAACATGTCAATGCCATAGAAATCGCAAAGGTCATTGAGGAGGCTGGGGCTTCTGCGGTTGCGGTACATGGAAGAACAAGGGAGCAGTATTATTCC